>CAZOPB010000045.1:0-1063 GCA_964581595.1 uncultured Candidatus Saccharibacteria bacterium | reverse complement strand
GTACGTATTAGTTCATCACCTTTGCAACAAAATAAGATAGGTTCTACACTAGTAAGTGACAAAACTAATACAAGGAGAACCTATCTTATGTCCTATTGTACCAGCCCGTATGCCGCAAAGGCAAGAGGCAATGCTATAAAATCCCTAATCTTAGATCATAAACCAAAGAGTGAGGTGGCTAGAAAAGCTGGCATTCATAGAGCAACCCTTTGGCGTTGGCAGAAGAAATGGGAGAAGCAGAATAGTCATATCCAGCTTACCAATGATAATCGTCCGCACCGTGAGGCAGGCTCAGCATTCCGGTGGCAGAGCGTAAAATGGGATATCCCCACCATCACTTCTGCTCCACATACGCATCCTAGTCGTATTGCAGAGGAAACTGTGCAGAGGATACTTGGGCTTAGACGAGCCTATGGTCGTTGCGCAGAGGTTATCTGGCATGAACTACAACAAGAAGGCATTAAGGCTAGTGTGTCTAGCATTAAACGTATTCTAGAGCGTCATCACTGCATTAAGCACTGGTCGAAGTGGAAGAAGCGTAGAGCCAATACGCCCAGACCAGCTGCAGTCGCTCCTGGAGAACTCGTTGAAGTGGATACAGTGCACTATGTAAATCAAATTACTGGCAAACGTACTTACATTACAACTGTCATTGATCTATATAGCAGGATGGCATATGCTAGACCAAGCTACAAGCTCTTGCCGGGCGAAGCTGCTAAAGCTGTATTCTTAGCGGAACAAGAGTTTGACTATAAGTTCTCAACCGTACAAAGTGATAACGGACCAGAATTCTCTAGCCATTTTACATCCGTTCTGCAACAACACGGCATTAAACATCGCCATACGCGCATACATAAGCCAAACGACAATGCTCATATAGAACGCTTTAACCGGACACTGAGAAACGAATGCATTGGCTACCATAAGCCAAAGAATCTTACATTAGCCTTATTAACAAAGAAACTTGATCAATATCTTGACTATTATAACCATCATAGGTTACACTTAGGATTACAATGTAGAACTCCTATCCAAATGTTGCAAAGGTAGAGGACTTTATACG
>CAZOPB010000044.1:0-1080 GCA_964581595.1 uncultured Candidatus Saccharibacteria bacterium | reverse complement strand
TGTCGCCGCCGGAGCGGGGGAGGTGAGTAGCCTATATGGTATTCAATATATGCAAGATATGACTAGCAAAATATGTAGTTTAGCTTCCGAGAATGATACTACTCAACTAATAGATAAAAGGCCTAATGCCGATGGCACCTATCCTAAATATTGGATAGCTAAACTAAAGGATGGTAAATGTTGGATGACGCAGAATCTAGATTTAGATATACCTGCGTCCGGACTTACAGCAGCGCTTAGCGATATGGAGGTAGATTGGAATAGCGGTTCCGCTTACAAACCAGTAGCCACAAAGACGACAATGAATGGCTGGGTATCTACTCAAGATACTGCTGGATATAATACCGTACAGTCGTACAATCCGGGTAATTATTATTATACTACTCCGAGTACGCAAAATAGTTGCACCAGTGCCGAAGGGTTAGCAGGATGTACTAGTAAGGGTTGGAAACTAAACGTAACTACCAATACCGATATCTCCGGTCTCGTAGACGTATCTGACTGGACGGCAACGACTGATCCATACTTTATCGCTAGAACTAGTTATACAGGTACAGATGGTATATCGACCTGTACAAAGAAAGCCGGAGCGCTTTTTGGGGATGGAGCCTATGGGCAATGTCGTATTTACTATAATACTGGCGGAGACTATAGCAAGGCCTATGAACATTATCATGCAGGGAATTATTACTCTTGGATCGCAGCAACAGCCGGATCTGGAAACGCCTCTGTTACTACGTCTGGGGCAAATGTAGATTCTAGCATTTGTCCCAAGGGCTGGAAATTACCTACAAGTGGAAGCGGAGGGGAATTCCAGAATGCATTTAATGGGCTATCAGTGGCTGCCATCACTACTATCCCTTACTACTTCGTATATGGCGGCCTCGTCAATAATAGCTCTCTGAGCACTGCCGGCAGCGGCGGTTATTACTGGTCGTCTACGGCCAGCAGTGATACCAGAGCTTACAACCTCGCCTTCACTACTAGTGTTATCCCGTCCAACTACAGCACTCGCTACGTCGGCAACTCTGTCCGCTGTGTCGCTAGGTAATTAACCATCTACCAAACTAGGAAGTAGGA
>CAZOPB010000043.1:0-1116 GCA_964581595.1 uncultured Candidatus Saccharibacteria bacterium | reverse complement strand
CGCGTTAACGGGATGAAAACCCGTCGTACTAACCGTTATACTAAGAGACCATACCGGTATTATATCAAATATCCCTCCTAAAATCAAGGTTTTTCTTATCTCAAAACACGAAAACAGTTCATGTTTATAGTATTCTTCCGACCGGCAACACTATAATTATTCCTACAAAGTATGCTATAATAATATAGTTATGACAAAAGAATCTACAAAGCAATCCCCTACTATTATCGAAGCCTCTCAGCGAGAAGTCGTTGCCGATTATAACGGCTACGACTACAAAAAGATCTTCTGGGAAGATGCCGACCGTAAATATGAAGATATGGCCGATCGCCTTGCGATTCGCAAACTCCTTCCCGAGCATATTGATAAATTCGTCGATATTGCCGGTGGTTATGGCCGCCTCGCCGACGAATACCTCCCTCGCGCCAAATCCGCCACGCTTTTTGATTACTCCAAGACCGAACTTCACCAAGCCAAAGATCATTACAGCGACAAAATCATCACTCAAGCCGGCGATATCTATGATTTGCCGTTTGATAATGATTCTTTTGACGCACTCATGATGATTAGAGCTACACATCATTTCAAAGACATGCAAAAAGTCTCCGACGAGTTATATCGCATTCTAAAACCAGGCGGCATCGCCGTCATTGAAGTTGCCAATAAGAAAACTCTGCCCAAAATGTTCCGCTACTGGTTCAAAAAATCCGATATTAATCCCTTTAGTCATGATGTCGCCCACCTCAAAGAACTAAACTCGGACGGTTTTTACAATTATCACCCCAAATACATCGAAGAAGTTTTTCGCAAATCCGGTTTCAAAATCGAAAAAGTTCTCTCCGTCTCCAATTTCCGCAGCACTAAGCTTAAAAAGCTGTTCGGCACCAAAGCTCTCATACGTCTAGAAGGCCCCGCTCAATCCATTCTCGCTCCTATTCGCTTCGCTCCATCAATTTACTACAAACTTTCTAAATAATCTTTTTATCATAATTACACAAAACTCACCTATTTTTAATCGAAATAATTTGTATTTTTCCTATTAGTGTGATATGATAAATTTAGTGGCTCCATCGTTCAACGGATAGGACATAGACCCTCTAAGTCTACAATGCTGGT
>CAZOPB010000042.1:0-1144 GCA_964581595.1 uncultured Candidatus Saccharibacteria bacterium | reverse complement strand
TGTAGGATAAACAAACATATTGCACTAAACTAATGCTTGTATGGTTGACGGTTAGCGTAATATTGTTTTAAGACGTCATTAGGAGAAAGCAGTTTTAGTGGCCTCATTGGACGATTATTAGTTCTATCTTGATGACGCTTCAACCTCTGTCTGAAGTCATCAAAACTTACAAAAGGTTTCTGTCTCCTGATTACCTCAGAGTAAAGAAGTTTTTGGTCTTCACGATGGCTTCTTTCTACTTTACCGTTGTGTCGAGGAGTATGAGGCTTAATGTATTTGACCTTTATATTTAGACGGGAAGCCGTAAGTTCAAAGAGACTTTTATTATTGTCATTATCTACTAGTAAGCGTTTAGTAAACTCAGCCCCATTGTCAGTCTGGACGCATTTTACCTTTATCCCAAGCGTTTTGAAGGCTGACGCGACAATCTTCAGAAACTCTGCTGAGGCAAAAGTATTATGCTCACGGCTTCCCCACAATATACGATAACGAGAGTACTCGTCGATTGCCGTATATTGATAAAACCGGTCAAAAGGAAACTGTTCTAGATATTCCAGGCTAATACATTCTCTAGGAACGTATTTTACGTCAATTTGGATACGTTCTCCAGGACGAGTCATCTGCTCATATACTTTATGCTGTTTGCAAGTTGGCGATGGACTAGACTTTGGTCGAGTTGGATTCCCGAGTCGCTTCAAAGCCTTCTCGCAACCTTGAAGTGTACGAGTATAACCATGCAATTTTGCTCTTAGCCAAAAGTCCTGTAAACCCATGTTGGGGTTGCGACGACGCAGATTGCGCAGTAGGGTTAACTCTGCCTCTGTATGAGTCCTAGGATGACTGTGAGGACGCCTAGAATGGTTGATTAATGCTTTATAGGTCTTTCCGCCATCCAGCCAGCGTTTCTGCCAAGCAAATAGCGTGCGCCTTGATACGCCAAACTTCAAAATAGCTTTGTCCATACTGTGTGATCTAGCATATTTTACGATACTTTCTTTAGCTTTTGCCTTTTCTGTTTCTTGTTGTGTTATACTCAAAGTAGCCCTCTTCGGTCGTTATTAGTTAGTAGTCTTACAACTTTAACTATACAATCTTGAGGGCTATTTTATTCTGCTTATAGTGCAATATGTTTGTTTAGCTAACA
>CAZOPB010000041.1:0-1397 GCA_964581595.1 uncultured Candidatus Saccharibacteria bacterium | reverse complement strand
AATCTTGAGGGCTATTTTATTCTGCTTATAGTGCAATATGTTTGTTTAGCTAACACTTCGGGCTGGGGGATTTTCATTTTCACCCTTGCGTATTCTCTCTTTGTCTTCTATACTAAATCTATAGAGCATTTTGCCTCTCGCACCTATCTTTATTGGGGTATTTCGCATCTATAATCTTATTTTAGGAGGCTTCATTATGGCTGGTTTTCTCTCTCAGCTCCACCATGACGCTCAGACGCTTGATTTTTGCGAACAATATGTCTCGCAGATTTTTCAGGCATCTGAAGAGCTCCGCGCACTCGGCTTCACTGTCGAGCACCATCCCAGCGGCCGCAGCGCAGACTGTTTCCTGGAAGTGAGTCATGGCGATACTATCTTCATTTCTAAGCGCACTCCCGCCGAAATCATCTCCCACGACACCCTTGTCGAGCTCCGCCGCTTGGTCGAGCAGCGTAATGTCAGGAACCGTCTGACTGAACTTCTCGACCGCTTTTCTGCCGTCGGCTGGGTCTGCCGGATCGACGAAGATCATCGCGTCCACCTCGAGAAATCCGCTCCTGCCAACACCCGTACCTACTGGCTCACTTACGAATCCTTGCAGCGCATTGAGCGCGACCTCTTGCAGGCCGAGCTTTTGCGCCGCGCCTATCCGTACCAGCAAAAGCTCCGCGGCTTCGCCAAGGAGGCTCAGCGCCAGGTCGATCGTCATTTGACCGTATTCTGCTTAATGCTGCACGAGAAGTTTGCACCGGCGCCGACTGTCGGAGGCTCCGATGCCGCTGATCCATTTGCGGCGGAAGACGCGCCGGCTGGCGGTTCTCTCGACGCGATTGGTTCGCCTGCTGCGAATGCGCCGGCTGGCGAGCCTATCGACCCTCCCTGCGATTAACCCCGCCGCCCCGATTTATTTTTAGTCGGGGCTTTTTCAGTCTATAAACTTGCGACAAAGCCGGTGGCGAGGTCTAGTTTAATAGAGCCTTGTTACACGATTTCACTGATAGAAATGTGGTTTGTTGCATAAAATACATTTTCTAGGGGGTGCGGAGCTTACGAAGCGCCGATTCAAACATCCGAGAGAAATAAGAACTTTATTCTTATTTCCGAGGATGAGCAGAATCGGGAGACTTTTCGTAAGAAAAGGCGATGTCATGCAGTGCGGGAGCCCCGTAACGAATCTCGTAGGAGATGAGAGAAAAGAAAGTCTTGCTTTCTTTTCCGAGACGACGCCCGAGAATCTGAGCGAAGCGAAGACGGCGCGAGCGACACGTCCCTAGAAAATCGTATTTATGCAACAGGACCGTTTTTAATGGCGTAGTTATAAGACGAAGAAAATTATTATAAAATGTTAGCTAAACAAACATATTGCACTATAAGCAGAATAAAATAGCCCTCAAGAT
>CAZOPB010000040.1:0-1417 GCA_964581595.1 uncultured Candidatus Saccharibacteria bacterium | reverse complement strand
AGCGCACGGACGATGTCCGAGGCGAGTTGGCGCTTAGCTTGCGGACTATCAGCTAATACTCCAGATAGGTTGATTGTGAGGCGCTGAACGCCCGATACTTTTGGCGTACCGGTGTTCTGGTCGACTTGGTTAGCGGGGAGAACATACTCGCCACGATGGACAATACCAGCGACTTCATCTACGGCGCCACGACCGGTGTAACCGCCAGTAGAAAAACCGAACGTACGCAAAAAGTCTGACCAAGCGTTTCCGCCCTCGGTTTTAGTGGCGGTAGACACAAGCCAACCGTTCGTCTTTTCTCTCACCCATTTGTCTACCTGATTGAACCCAGCCGACAGCTTATCAAATAGACCGCTAACTAATTGTTCTCCCCATTCTCGCCCTTGTGCAGCGAAATTCAGGTTAGCCATTGCGTTCTGAACTGAATCACCAAAGGCTTGCCCGATTTGTCCGCCAGAAATGCCAGCCTGAATGATTTGCTCGTTATAGCTAGCCTTTTGAGCTTCGTAACGCTCATTCAGTGCCTCGATTTCATCGAGGAGCATGACGTCTTGTACGCTTTTAAGCTCATCGCGGTGCTTGTTATAAAACGCTTGCTCTTCGTCTAGTTCCGCTTGCAATGATGCAAGTTTTTGCTCGTATTTTGCTTGGTCTGCTGCATTTTGAAGGTCAATCTCGGCTTGCTGGGCAGCAGTTTGCTTCTGGTATAAATCCTGCTCTTTTGCTAATGCGAACTGGACTTGTGCAAGTTTTTGGCGATTGTAGTCATTATTATACCTTTGAAGGAAGTTGAGCTGCGTCATGAGCTCATCCACCATATCTTGATGGTCTTTCTCTTGCTCTGCTAGGGTAACATTAAAATCTGCATTGCGTTCTTCGATAGCTTGCCGGTAGTCGTCGTTGGCATCTCTGATTTGCTGGTTGAGTTTCTCCAGAGATTCCTCGTGCTTCACTGCGATTTGCTTGAGGTCGCGGGCATAGTCGCGGTCAAGGTCTCGAAGCTGTTGCTCGAGTTTAGCGATTTTCTTGGTCATATCATTAGTTGATGTGCTTAGGTCATTCATTCCAGCCGATAAGTCTGCTACTCCATCTGTAGCATCACTAGAAGAATCAGTTAGGTCATTCATTGCGGATACTCCTGCGCTGACTAGAACGCCAGCGAGAATACCTACAACTCCAAGCACACTAGCCCTAAGAAGGATAGATTTGCCAATAAGTGCAGTGAAAGCGTTATTAAGCGCCAAAATTGCCGTATATGCTAACTTACTAGCGGCCACTAAGCCTGCGCCTCCTGCTAATATGCCGACAAAAACACCTACGCCAACAATTAGCTGCTGGTTCTGGCTGATCCAATCTGCCAACCCGCTAATCATTGGGGAGAATACTGAGAGAGTGGCTCCCATAGTTTGTTTTACTT
>CAZOPB010000039.1:0-1456 GCA_964581595.1 uncultured Candidatus Saccharibacteria bacterium | reverse complement strand
CGTATTAGCTCATAAATAACTTCACCCAAAAATACTCGTTGTCTCATAATAACTTCACCGAAGTTTTACTCGTTGTTTCATAAATAGTTTCACCAAGAAAAAACGTTGTAATATTGACAATATATGGAAGAAGCTAACGAACCAAAAATATCACAAAGGACAGCCTTCGCTATTATGAAGAAACAACTCAAAGCGTACGCTAGGGCTAATAAAGCTGGCAAAGGTGAGATTTTAGACGCCTTGGAAGCGGTCTTACGCCGCCCTAGAAAGTCACTCATTCATTCTATGCGACGCATGCTAGGCTATAGAAACCAGAACAAAGTGATTAGACGCAAGACTTGTAAAAGAGTACCAGAAAAACTTCGCAGAAAGCGTGGTAGACCTTATAAATACCCTCGCGAAGTAGACGTCGCTCTCTACTTCATTTGGAAGGCTTATAACTGCCCTTGCGCAGAAAGATTACATCCAGAAGTCAAGGAGGCTATTCGCATCTTCATCCGCGATCGTGAGTGGGGATTTTCTGAGCAAGCTACTAATCTACTAGCCAATATGCCACTTGGCTCCATGAAGCGCCGACTAGTCAAGTATGCTCATGAGGATGGTCTCATGCGAGGGTTTAGCACTACGCGTTCTGGCGAGCTACTAGACCAGATTCCTATCTTCCACGGTGATTGGAGTACTAAGGGCGTAGGCTATGGTCAGATCGATACCGTTGTACATTCCGGAGAGATACTAAGCGGAACAATGGTTTACACAGTAAACTTTGTTGATATGACTACATATTGGGTATCTCTTCGAGCTCAGCTTGGCAAAAGCGCAAAGACTACTAAGCAAAGTATTGCTGATATAGAAAAACATCTACCTTTTCCGCTCATCGGTTTACATCCAGATTCTGGCGATGAGTTTATCAACTGGGATCTGTTAGCTTGGTGTGAAGCCAAGAATAAAACTAGAAAACGTCAAATCGAACTTACCCGCAGTCGTCCATCCAAGAAAAACGATAACTGTAATGTGGAGGAACGCAATAATGAAGTAGTACGAAAGTATATTGGCTATGAACGCTACGACTGCCAGGAGGCTGTAGAAGTTATGAACGAACTATATTACTACCTAGAACTATACATCAACTTCTTCCAGCCTACCTTTAAGTTACTACAAAAATACAGAAAGTCAAATGGGCAATGGGTCAGAAAGTATGACGAACCTAGAGCCCCCTTCAGACGTGTCCTTGAACAGCCATCTATATCTAACACTAAAAAGAAGCTTCTACTCGACCAATACGACCACTTGAACCCTAAGCACTTGCTTGATAGAATAGAAGTATTAACAAATAAACTCAGAAAGGTGCAACGACAACAAGGCTATCACTATAAGTGAAACCTCTAACGAATAAAACTCAGTAATCCGTTTATGAGTAATCTATACCTTCGGTGAAGTTTATTTATGAGACAATACG
>CAZOPB010000038.1:0-2672 GCA_964581595.1 uncultured Candidatus Saccharibacteria bacterium | reverse complement strand
CAGATAAACCTGCTGGACATTATACGGCCTATGTAACTGTGTCGGCGGTGATGGAGGCAAAGGTAATGACATGGGCGGACTATGGGCTTACAGAAATGCAAAAGATGACGTCTAGTATATGCAGCACAGCCGATGAGGGCACAACTGGACAGCTTATGGATACTAGAGATAATAAGGCCTATTGGGTGACTAAACTCAAGGATAATAATTGCTGGATGACACAGAATTTAGATTTAGATTTAAATAGTTCAAAAGCTTTAACTAGTAGCGATTCGGATGTAATTACTCCATGGGGACCGCCTAATAGTACACAGGCGGCGGCTAGCCCAAATTTTACGGGAGAAATGAACGAAGTACAGTCCTGGGATCCGGCCGAAGGTGGAGTGCCAACTTATTGCATAGTATATGGAGCTACTACTATTAGTTGTAACCCAACTTCTACTACTCCATCTGGTAGCGAGCATTATGCTCAGGGAAATTATTATTCTTGGAGCGCTGCTACAGCCCAGTCTGGAGTAGGACTTAGCAATAGTTATAGTAATTCGAAACAAAGTATATGCCCCAAAAATTGGATGTTGCCTATTGGTAAAACCGTTGTTGATAAGTCTTTTGGTCTTTTATTTAGTAAGTATTCGGCATCGGATTCAGGCTTTATAATCGAGCCTCTTTATTTTACGCCAACTGGTAGAGTAGCTGGCGCATCACTAAGCGACGTTAGTTTTCCGAACGGCGGATATTATTGGACGTCTACGCCATATGATGCTGGTAGTGCCTATGCAGCTAATATGAATTCTTATAGTAGTTCTTATTCTTATAGTATAAATCGCTATTGGGGATTCTCCGTAAGGTGTGTGGCGAGGTAGGCTGGAATAATATTTTGAAAGAGAGCTGGGGTGGGGCTCTTTTTTTGGTTTGTGGTGGCGAACCGCCGAAAAATTTGGGGAAATAATAGAGAGAAAATGTGGTTGAACTTGTAAATGGTTTACAAGTTCAAGTTTCATATAAGCTTGTAGTTTGCGGTATTAGACCTAAAACTTAAACTGTCCACTATATTTAAGGGATAAAAAAGGAAGCCTCGCGCTAAGCACCCAATTGCGCCCTGCGAGGCTTCGTTGCTTCTATACTATCACACTAATTTCATAATGTCAACAATTTTGCCTTGCTTGTGTTGTTATCCCGTGATAATGTCATGGTAGGTTGGTTTATTGAGGCTAAATGATGGATGGTAGTTCCCTGGTGGGTGGAATGTGGTATAATGGAGAGAAGATGAAGAGGCATTTGTTACAGTCCCATGAGTGGGAGGAATATTCGAAACTTGAGGGGCATGAGGTGTTTTGGCGGGATGGGGGCGGATATGAGCTGCTGGCGGTGAAATATGAGACGCCGGTGGGGAGTTATCTCTATTGCCCGTATGGGCCGACGGTGAAGGATGAGGAGGCGCTAGGTAGGGCGCTGGAGACGCTGAAGAGCTTGGCGGAAGATCAGGGGTGCTTCATGGTGCGGATAGAGCCGAGGTTGGCGTTGGATGCGGAAGAGATGAAGAAGCTTGGGTGCGTGAAGTCGCATGACTTGGATCCGGCGCATACGTGGGTGCTAGATTTGACAAAGCCGAGAGAAGAGATCTTAGCGGGGATGGAGAAGCGGAAGCTGCGACATTGGCGGACGCATGAGAATAAAGGGATAAAACTTCGGAAGACGCAAGATCCGGAGCAGATTACGGTGCTGACGGATTTCTTGAAGGGGCTGGGGGAGCGGGATCATTTCACGCCGCAGGATGAGGATCATTTGAAAAATCAGCTGAAAAGTGGGTTTGCGACGCTATATGTAGCGGAATTGGAAGGTAAGCCGATTGCGGCGGCGCTGATTTATGATTACGACGGGGTGCGGTATTATGCGCATGCGGCGACGGATGATGAACACCGAAAATTAATGGCGGGAACAATTATTTTAATTCAGATGATATTGGATGCGCAAGAAGCAGGTGGAAAGACGTTTGATTTCTGGGGGATTACGACGTCGGAGGATCCGCAGCATCCGTGGTATGGGTTTACGCAGTACAAGAAATCTTTTGGTGGGGAGCAGGTGGATTATGCGGGGACGTGGGATTTGCCGGTGAAGAAGGGACGATATAGTTTGTATAAAGCGATGAGGTGGGTGAATCGGAAGCTGAGGAAGAAGTAGGTAGCTGGTGGCGAATCGAGGCTAATTTTATGAAAATTACAGAGAGAAAATTGGGTTGAACTTGTAAGTAAGTGGACCCCTTTTGTAAAAAGGTGTCCAACCTCCAAAACTATTAGTAAGATTTCTCGCTCAAAAGCGCGGTTTCGAGCGAGAAATGGATTATTACCTTATAAGTTGTATTAGACTACGCTAACTGCAAGCCGGCGCTCCGGGAGCCCCTTGAGAAAAGAATAGATGATGTCGCTGTACATTCTTTGCCTTCAACAGGAGTGTGGGAGAGGGCGACGTAAACTAGCAGGCGACTGCTTCAGTAGGCTGGCTTAGCTTGGAAGAAGGGGTGTCGTGAATATTAAATTATGGAAGAAGATAATTAGTTTAGAGAGAGTTGAGGTGTGTTTTTGTTTTAATTAGGTTAGGCTGTTGGTCTGGAATTTGGATGTTAGCTAAACAAACATATTGCACTATAAGCAGAATAAAATAGCCCTCAAGAT
>CAZOPB010000037.1:0-2982 GCA_964581595.1 uncultured Candidatus Saccharibacteria bacterium | reverse complement strand
CCGCTAATCATTGGGGAGAATACTGAGAGAGTGGCTCCCATAGTTTGTTTTACTTGTTGTAGTGCGGTATCAAGTTGCTGTTGTGATCCGGCGAGAGTATTAGTGTAAGTTTCTGCGTTCCCGGCAAAAACTCCACCTTCTGCCAGCACGCCATTATAGACAGCCTGGGCTTTTTCTGCTTGAGTGAGATCGTTAGTGGTTTTTCCAATAGCATCCGCGTATTCCTCATACATCTTGGCGATGTTCTTCGTGATCCCGGAAGCGTCAGACAGCACAGAGTTCTCCATGCGGATACCTTCGGTAGTAACCCTGACGGCTTCGGATACAGAGTAGTTAGCCTGGCGATTGTAGACCGCGGCGTTGGTCATGACTTTGATGAGCTCAGTTGCCTCTTCTACCGAATAGCCATAGAGCTGCAGGTTTTTGATAGAAGCAGCGGCGTCAGATTGAGAGATAAGGCCGCCAGCAGTGACTTCTTTAACAGCACCCAAGGATGCAGTGACATCATTGCCGGTAGCAGAGGCTACGGCTCTAACCCCGTTCATTGCCGCTTCGTACTGATTATAGGAATCTACGACATCAGAAATCCCGCTTTTGAGTCCTACAAAAGCCGCTCCAGCCGTTGCGAGCTGGGCTATACTACTCTTGAGCTTGTCAAAGCCGCTTGCCAGAGACTCTGTGTCTTTTTGCCCTTCCTCCATTGTGCCCTTCAATGACTTTTGCCATTGAGACAGTTGAGTTAAAGCGCTAGAATCATTAATCTGGATGACAAATACTGCTTGGCCGATTTCTTCGTTCATAATTTTCATTATGTGCAGAAATCGAAGTGGTAGGGAAGAAAATTCTCCCTGCCTGCGATTCTATATGGTATAATGGTAGTGTTCACCATATATTAGAGGATAAAATTAGCTTCAGCACTGGGCTAATGTTTTGAAAATAGAGGCTAATGCTTCTAATATGTGGTGAACAGACATATTAAACATTGGCCCATTTTTGGGCTTGGGAGAGGAGAGATAGAGTGGAAGGAGAGGTAACTAATTATATCAAGAAACTGTTGCCGGGAGTTATCGTACTTGTGGTGATTTTTTATTTCTTATTCCAGCTAGTAATGTCAATAACCCCGTCAGATGGAGTGGAAGCTAGCGATTCCAGCAACAGTGCGCCAGCGAAATGGGCCACTTGGGATGGAGAAGGTGATCCCCCTAAGGCTTATATTGTCGTGGTTACAGGCGGAGGAGAAAGAAATGCCTATATAACGTCGAGTGCTAATATATATGGTCAAGCTTACAATCGGACCGGCAAGAAATTATCTTACATCCAGATTAGCTATGGTATATATAATGAATCAGGGGCGAAAGTTGGAAGCTGTCTAGCGAACGAGAGTAACCTGTCGGCCGAGACCGCATGGGAGTTTAGCGCCTTATGTACTAATCTCCCATCTGGTAACGTCAACTATAAAGTGGACGACGTAGCCTACTGGTAATCAGATATTCTCCGCAAACTCCGCCACATCCTTGATAACCCTATTAGCATTCTTTGGATCCATGCAGGAAGCATTGTTGGCGGCAAAGACCTTCCCTTCGGTGAGTTTTAGATTGTAGTGGAGCTTTCTGGCCGCCTCAATTAACCCAACTGCTTCTTCAAGGTCGAACTTATACCTTGTAAGCTTGAGCTCTCCGGTCAAGTTACCATCTTTGTCTTTTGCGTACTCATACCCAAGGCTATATCCTCGACGGAAGTCCTGCACTGCTCCCCATCCGTAGTAGTAGCCGAGCTGTGCGGCAATGAATAACGGAGTAGGAATATCTTGCTTATGTGCTGGGTTTTGACGGGTTTTAGTCCACCCTTTGACAGTCTGGCGGTCTTCCTCTGTCATTAAATCCAGTAGATTAGGCATTGAGTTCGCTCCTAATCACTTGGTTGTAGAAGTCCATGATTTGTTCAGTAGAGAAGTCGTTGAACATTTTCTTGAGAGCTTCTGGATCGTCTGAGCGCCAGAGCTTCAGTTGCTCACGTTTAGCGAAGTTGTAAGCGTCTATAAGAGATTTAGCACAGGATGTTCGTGCTTTGGTAGCTTCTTTGTACTCGTCCGTCTCCTTCAGCGTTGCTAGCTCCTCAGTCTTGCCTGCCTTGGTCAGTTCTAGCTCCTTTTCTATGAGAGGCTTATACTTATCCTGTGCTGCCTGGTTATCCTCTTCTGCTTTTTGGATGCGGTCTTGGATCTCGGCCTCTAATGCCGCCCCTAGCCTTCGAACATAAAACTTGCCGTAGCCTGGCAATTCTGCCTCAATTTCTAATGGTTTTGCTTGAATTGTAATCGTCATAGTAATAGTTATCCTTATCTTAATATTTTCTTATTATTATCTCCGAGAATCGAAGTGGTTGGCTAGTAGACTTTGCCATACTCTACCATCTTCCTCTCAAGGTCTCGTATTGCATAAGCAATAGCATCCATGCAGTGATCATTGCCATCTTCCGGCTCGTCGAGAATCTCGCCAGTCTTCTTCTTTCGCCATGCGTAGGTTAAATACTCGCGCTCTAGCTCTTTGTCGGCATCAAAATAGTGGATTTTGCGCCTTTGGACAAGCTCGATATTGTAACGTTTTCCATTCATCTTTTCCCCCGGAGTTTTATCGCATCCGATGGCACGAACGCCATTAGCCTGCATTTCGGCAATAATCTCTGGCCGCGCATTGTCGCAAACGAACAAACCATCTGGCAAGCTCTTGCATTGTTCTATTAGATCTGGGGTCAACAGCTTTGTTTGGAGCACTTTTTGCTTCACCCATAGATCACCTGCATCGTCTTCGTAAACACCAACAACTGCCGTAGGGTCGTTAGAGAATCCAAAGTCCACCCCGTAGCGTAGTAGATGGAATGGCTGTTTATTCCACTTTTCTAGAGGCTCTCGGATCCAGCCTTCATAAACATTGCCTTCGAGTGAGCCAATCTCTCCTAAGCCATACACTCGCCACCAGTTGC
>CAZOPB010000036.1:0-3870 GCA_964581595.1 uncultured Candidatus Saccharibacteria bacterium | reverse complement strand
ATAAAATCCGCCGGATAATTCCGCTCGAACTTCTCCTTATTCTCAAACGGATAATGCAACTGTGCAAAAGGCATGCTCCCACTCTCAAACCAACAATCCAGCACCTTCTCAATCCGTTTAAAATGCTCACCGTCAATGTCAAATTCAATCTCGTCCACCCACGGCCTATGATAATCCTCCAGCTCCACCCCCGAAAGCTCCTTCAGCTCTGCATAGCTTCCGACTACTTTCACCGTACCTTTGTCGCCCTTCCACACTGGCATTCCTGTCGCCCAGAACCGATCGCGCGAAAGATTCCAATCCGGCGCCTGCTCAATATTCTTCTCAAACCGCCCGTGTTTCAGATACTCCGGGAACCAATTAATATTCTCATTCTGGGCAATCATCAGCTCCTTCTGCCCTTGTACATCGAAAAACCAGCTCGGGAACGCCCGATACATGATCCTCTGCTTCGACCGCGGATTAAACGGATACTCATGCTTGATATACTCGATTTTCCAGACAATCCCCGCTTCTTCGAGGCATTTCGCGATAAACTTGTTCCCCGCCCAAATCTCAATTCCCCGCTCATCCGTATCACGCACACCTAGCTCGTGCAACTTCTCGGCCACCTCTGGCAAATAATACCCATATTCATCCAGCACATCCACAAAATCCACATCGTGCGCCTGCGCCAACTTATAATCATCCTCACCGTACGCCGGCGCAATGTGCACGATACCAGTACCATCTTCATCTGACACAAAATCCCCACCAAGAACAGTCCACGTATCTTTCAACTTGGAATCTTCCTCTATTGTAGCACAGATCGGCTCATATGTCAATCCGATTAAGCTTTTACCCTTAATCCCCTCCTTCACGATTTCATAATCAGCATTTTGCAAAACTGCTTCTAACCGTGACTTAGCCAAGATCATCACTTCTGGCTGCGGCACTTTTGCTTCTACCCCATCAGGCGCCCAAACCTTCACAGCACAGTATTCCATCTCCGGATTCACCGCCAGCGCCATATTCGCCGGCAACGTCCACGGCGTCGTCGTCCACGCCAAGAAATAAACTTTTTCTGTATTATCTTTCAAAACCTCATCCAAGCCAGAGTTCGCTTCTATCTCCGATGAGATACGAGGAGAGCTTGAAGCCCGCAAGGGAGACGTATTTGACATACGGCGACCGCGGACTGGAGAGCTCGACGAAGTAGATCGCGGAGAGAGTGCGAACTTCACATACGCCGAAGGATCGGTGACTAACTGATACGCATCATTATCCATCGTCACTTCCGACTTCGACACCGGCGTCGCGAACTTCGTATCATACATTAGGACTTTTCGCCCCTCGTAAATCTTCCCCGCATCATACAAAGTCTTAAACGCCCACCAGACCGACTCCATGAAATTCTTGTCCATCGTCCGGTACGCCCCCTTGAAATCCACCCAGCGCCCGATCCGGTCAATCGTTCCCTCCCAAGTCTCCGAATTCGCCACCATCGATTCGCGCGCCTTCAAAATATAGTCCTCTAACGACCATTTCGTACCAATCTCCCGCCGATCGGTAATTCCCAGCTGTTTCTCTACAAAGTTTTCCGCCGGCAGCCCATGACAATCCCACCCCCAGCGCCGCTCCACGCGCTTCCCGCGCATCGTCCAATATCTCGGCACGGCATCCTTCACAATTGAGCTAAGCAACGTCCCATGATGTGGCATCCCCGTAATAAACGGAGGCCCATCGTAGAACACATACGAATCATGCGCCGGCCGTTGCTCCACCGACTTCTCAAAAGTCTGATTTTTCTTCCACCAATCTACTAGCGCTTTCTCGTATTCATTCGCTCTGCGCCGATTTCCCGCCTTGTATTTCATAAAAACTCCCGCCGATTCTCCGGCAATTAATTTCTCCAGTTTCCAAAAACTCCTCATTATTTTTGCCGATATCTCTGTAATTATCGGCAATCTCTCTGCTTAGTTTTTGAAAAGTCCTTTAAATCTTTGCCGTTAGAACCCTTGCGGGCGGTACCATCTAACTTTTCTTCGAGCCTAAATATTGTAAAATTACAACATTTCTCTCCGAACTCTCTCTTCATCCCTTCACGCAGGCTCACGAGCGATTCTACTAAGATCTCTCCGTTCTTTCGCCAGCATCGCGGTTGATCTCCGCTCCAACGCTTTTCCCTATTATACCACATTTTCTCCCAAATTATAAAAATCCCCAGCCATCTCTCGACAGCTGGGGTATAGATCTATATTTCACATTTCGCGCTCTTCCAGAGGCTGCGGATCAGGTGTCAGTTTTGCCATTTCTTCAGCCAGATTATACTCCGTCCGCTCCGGATTCGTCTGATTAATCTGGTGCAGCAGCTCGCGGTAGCATTTCGCACAACCTTGCCGATCGTACTCTGTCTGCAAGACCGGCACGCGATAGCCCATCGGCAAAATCGCCACCACGTCAAACCGCGGTTCTGCATAGGGGATAGTATTTTGACCCGAAAAATAGCTTTCCTGCCAATACGGTGCCGCCCGCTTAAGTATTTGCTCCCAGATGAACTCCGGCTGATCATTCCTCCTATAAACCGGAAAAGCCACCAGCATATGCGACGACTCATCTATCGCTCGCGGCATGAAGTACGTTTTTCCCGCCTGATCACGCCAAGCCTCACCAAACAGAAACTGCATCGGCAGCCCCGAGCAGATAAATTCCGCCAGTTGCGGTATCTTCCGCAGCTCAAACGGATTCTGGAAGTACCCCTTCAGCTCCTGGCCCAATAATAACCAATCCTCCGTCTTCAGGTAATAAATCTCATAGTCATCGCTCGTCCGAGTCGTGAATTCCCCGTTCGGCAGGCACAAAGCCAAATCCAGCTTTATCCGGGTATATTCAGTACGATAGTTAAAGGAGACCGAATACTTTTCGACACAGATGATCTCCTTACCATCAATCTCCCTCGAGGATGCTTCACCGCCGACGACGCTCTGTACCTGCTCCGGCGTCAACATAAACTTCTCCCGCCAGAGCTTATCTTCCTGCACCTTATCGTACTGATACTTCTCCCAGAGATAATCCGCCGCCATATTTCTGACTTCTTCCTCATTGACCGCCCCCAGATACTCCCCCAGCGACATCACGATAAATCCCGTACGATCATCACCGACACATCTCACGCAGCCGCTCTTCGTCCTTTTGCATGCAAAATTACACTCCTCGAGCAACGTCCTGCCATCCGCATTAGTCACCGGCTCATCGTTATGATAGACGATCAGCATATCATGTGCATCCTGCGGATCGCACACGTCAAGCATACAGCCAGTTCCGCCGTGAAACTGCGTATTACCGAATAGTACCCTCGCCTCCTGGAACGGGAAAATGCCCAAAGTCAGCTCCGGCATCTCAAATCCCGCCAGGACATTCACCAGCAGTCCAGTCTTAGGATCTATCAATGTCCGCATCTTCTTCATCCGCAAGCACAGCTGATCGAAAGTATATTCACCCACCCCCAGCTGAAACACCGGCGCATACACTGTCAGCTCCGGCTCATCTTGTTTGCCCCAACACGCAGGATCATTCACCCGTGCATATACTTTTCCATGAAACAGATTTTCCGCTTGCCCCGCATTAATGCGTTCTGTCGCTCTCTTGGTATAATCATACCTTGTCATAACATCCTCCTCATGTCATAAACCTTGCATTTTTCTCTTCGCATATTAGATACTTCGCTCGGGAAAATTTTCACCAAATTGCAACCACCTCCATGAAATATAGATTTTTAGGTACCAAGACTAAGTCTTCCCTATAATTTTATCATAAAATTCACATTTTCACAACCCGTACGTATTAGTTCATCACCTTTGCAACAAAATAAGATAGGTTCTACACTAGTAA
>CAZOPB010000035.1:0-4423 GCA_964581595.1 uncultured Candidatus Saccharibacteria bacterium | reverse complement strand
CCGCTGTGTCGCTAGGTAATTAACCATCTACCAAACTAGGAAGTAGGAGAGTCAGCCAACTCAAACCATTCACCAAGAGTAGTCTAATACAAGGATAAGGCGAGGAACGCAAACGAACCGTACTTAAAGTACGGAGAGTGCGTACCGGAACCTTAGACGCAGTAGTAGGCTACTATTGATGGATGACATCCTGGAGTAAATCCATCCAGTGTCGCTAGGTAATAACCAATAGTCTACCAAACTAGGAAGTAGGAGTAATTCAAAAGAAAATTTGGAAAAGTTCTTGCAATTTTAAGAATAAACGTTGTATAATAAGTGTATGGATGAAATTTCACGCTATGCAGTCGGAGTAGATGTTGGTACGAGCAGTGTGCGCACCGTAGTGGCTAGTGTGAGTCAAGAGGGGGCTTTGAATGTGGTGGGGTATGCGGAAGCGCCGAATTCGGGTATGCGCAGGGGTGTAGTGGCGAATTTGGTGGGGCCGTGCAGCGCGATTGATCAGGTGCTATTAGAGGCGGAACGGATGAGCGGGCTGCAAGTGAAGAGCGCGACGGTTTCGATTAACGGTACGCAGATTCTTTCGACGCGGACAGAGGGGATGATTGCGGTTGGCGCGACGGAGCATGAGATTAACGAGGCGGATATCGCGCGGGTGCAGGATGTGGCCTTGCAGGGGCGGATTCCGGCGAACCATATTCCGCTGAGTGTGACGCCTTTGCAATTTGTACTAGATGGACAGGGCGGGATTAAGAATCCGCTGGGGATGACTGGCTCGAGATTGGAGATGCAGGCGAATGTGATTTCGGCGATGACGCCAAATTATGATAACCTTTGCAAGGTGATGGACACGGTGAATGTGACGGCGGAGCGAATTGTGCCGAGCGTGGAAGCGGCGGCGCGGGCGGTCTTGACGGAGCGTCAGATGGAAAACGGTGTGGCAGTGATTGATATTGGTGCGGCGACGACGGGGGTGGCGATTTATGAAGAAAATGATTTGCAATATGTAGGGATTGTGCCGGTGGGGTCGAATAATATTACGAACGATTTGGCGGTATTGCTCGCGATTGATACGGAGATTGCGGAAGAAATCAAGCGGCGATTTGCGACGGGGGATTTTATTACGGAAAGTGATGGTCCGGTGGTGATTCGATGGAAGGGGAAGGAGCTGCATTTTGAGCGAGATCAGATTGATGAGGTAGTGCAGGCACGGCTGGATGAGATTTTGGATTTGGTAAGGAAAGAGTTGAAAAAAGCGCATTATGATCAGAGGCTGCCGGAGGGGGTGGTACTGACTGGTGGAGGGGCACGGATGCGCGATATTGATAAATTTGTGCGAGCGACGCTGGGGATGTCGGTGAAGATTGGTGTGCCGAGTGGTTTGACTGGGGTAGCGGAAGCAGTGCAAAAGCCAGAGTATGCGGCGGCGGTAGGATTGATGCTGCTAAGCGCGGATGGCGGGGGGCAGGGGGTTGTTGGTGTGAAGAAGAAGGGGAAGAAGAAAAAGAGCGGGGGTGGGGGTGGGTTGCTTAAGAAGTTCTTTGGCAAGTTTTAGTGAATGTTGCCGAAGAGAAGCCTTTGCCGATAGCGGTCTCTTGCCGTATCTGAGTATTGTAGTGGGTATTGTTTGGTTGCGTTGCTCGGTTTTACATACTTATCTTTTATGCGAAGATTAACTTGATGGTTGGTTTTGTGGGGATTATTCTAAGATTTGGCAGGGCGAAAAGTATAGACATTTTGATTAGATTTTGCTAGAATGGGATTAGGTTTTTGGTTTAGTCTAGCTTTTTCAGCTAGACTAAATTTGGCTTTTGCGCGAATAAACGTGCAGACGAGCCAAAATTGAAAACGAATTTTCAATTTCCTCATACCTCCTCCTTTCTACTCCACCCTCGAAAGGCAAAAGCCGTATGCCTGGGGACTTTTCGCCCCTATCCTCAACTTAGCATTAGAGGTAGTACGGCGCAAGCATTAGTTTGACGAGAAAAGCGATTTTCTGTAAGGTGGCTGAGTAAATTTAGTGTTCAATTTGACGTAAATGAGCTAAAAAAGGCAGGTCAAAACTTATTTATTCCTAAAAAATAGAGAAAAGTTATTAAAAAGTGGAAAAGTATGCTATACTAGGGGTAAGAATAAGTGAGGAAAGGATATGCCCGAGATTAAGCCAACAGAGGTAGATAGTTCAGCAAGCATTAAGGTTGTCGGTGTAGGTGGCGCTGGTGGGTCAGCGGTGGACCGGATGAAAGAAATCGGGTTGGCCGGGGTGGAGTTTATTGCTATTAATACGGATGCACAAGCATTGCATCATTCAACGGCGGATGTGAAAGTTCACATTGGTCGAGGTTTGGGGGCAGGTGGTGATCCAGAGAAGGGCCGTGAGGCGGCGGAGAATGGTCGCGAAGCAATCGGTAAGTCTCTAGATGGGGCGGACATGGTATTTATTACGTTGGGTGCTGGGGGCGGTACTGGTTCGGGGGCGGCGCCAATTGTAGCCGAGGAGTCTAAGGGGCGTGATATTTTGACGGTAGGGGTGGCAACGAAGCCATTTACCTTTGAGGGGGCGAAACGTCGTGAGAATGCGGAGAGAGCGATTGATGCCTTGTCGCGGAATGTAGATGCATTGATTACGATTCCAAATGATCGACTCCTGCAGACGATTGATCCGCGGACGCCGCTGACAGAGACATTTAAGATTGCAGATGATGTGCTCAGGCAAGGCGTACAGGGAATTTCTGAATTGATTACAGAACACGCATTGATTAATTTGGACTTCGCTGATGTGAAGGCAATTATGAAGGATGCTGGGTCGGCTTTGATGGGGATTGGCCGGGCGAGCGGAGATAATCGTGCAGCTTTGGCGGCGCAGCAAGCGATTGAGTCGCCTTTGATCGAGGTGAAGATTGATGGGGCGCGAGGGGTACTCTTTAGTGTGGCTGGTGGTTATGATATGGCGATGAGCGAGATTCAGGAGGCGGCAGAGATTATTACTGGTGCAGTGTCGCCGGATGCGAATATTATCTTTGGTGCGTCGGTACGACCAGAGTTGGAAGACGAAATGGTAGTGACGGTAGTAGCGACGGGGTTTGATAGTGAATATTATCGGAAGCTAGATGCACAGCGCGCGAGTATGGATACCGTAGGAAGTGCCGTGAGTGGGTATAGTAGTTATAGTAGTAGCGAGCCGGTAAGTAGAGAGTCAGAGAGAAATATTAGTGGCTTTGGTGGGCAGAGAACGAATGAGCCGGCGCAGGATACTGGGGGGAGAATCGAGTATAGCGGAGGGGGGAGTGTGAGCGGTAACGCGAGCAATACAACAGTGGATACGGGGGCGTCGGATTTTACAGCGAGTAACCGGGCGAATATGTGGGATTCAATCCGATCTAATGATGCAGAGGATGATCTAGATGTACCGCCTACTCTGCGTGATCGTCTACGTAATAAGAATCGAGATTAGTAGATGGGAACATTGCCGAGGATTGGAAATAGCAAGGTCCTAGAGAGCCGGGAGACGGAGGACGGGACGACAATTCGGCGGCGAAGAGTGAGTCCAGATGGGCATCGGTTTACGACTTACGAGAGAATTGAGCTGCCACCGTTGATTGTGGTGAAGCGAAGCGGGAATCGAGAGATTTTTGATAGGGATAAATTGATTGCTTCGATCCAGCGGAGCGTGGGGAAGTTCATGGAGTCGGAGCTAGAGGTCGAGGCGGTGGCGGATAAGGTGATGGAGCTGCTTAGAGCGGAGAACGACGAAGAAGTGACGGCGCAGCAGGTGGGAGAGGCAGTGCTGGATGTGCTCGCGGGGCGGAATGAAGTGGCTTATGTGCGCTATGCGAGCGTGTTTATGAAATTCAAGACGTTGAATGATTTTAATGAGATTTTGAAGCGTCATAAGGATAGAAAGGGTAAGTAAAAATGAGGGTGGTAGTGGTATATAGAGAGGGGGAGGATTATAGTAGAGGGGTAGAGGAGTGGATAAGAGAGTTTGAACGGCGGACTGGTAAGGAGCTGGAGAAAATGAGTCCGGATGGTCGTGAAGGAGTGGACTTCTGCCGGACTTATGATGTGGTGGAATATCCTGCGATTTTGGCGCTGGGGGATGATGGGGCGGTGCTAGGGGAATGGAGAGGGAAGCAGCTGCCGCTATTTGATGAAGTGAGTTATTGGGCGTAGGGAGCGGGGATTGGAGCGGGGGATATATAGTTTGTGGGGGTGGTCGATTTTGTAAAAACGATAACCCTGTTTTTGTTAGTTACCTCTGTTAATGCTACGAGAAGGAGCGATCAAAAAACAAAAAATGATCGCTGCATGAGCTGCTGGATGGAAGAATGGTTCAACCAGTGCCGGATTTTATAAAGTAGGTTATTCGGGCGTATAAAGTCCTCTACCTTTGCAACATTTGGATAGGAGTTCTACATTGTAATCC
>CAZOPB010000034.1:0-4467 GCA_964581595.1 uncultured Candidatus Saccharibacteria bacterium | reverse complement strand
ATCCGTTTATGAGTAATCTATACCTTCGGTGAAGTTTATTTATGAGACAATACGGAAAATTTTGGCATAAACCAAATCTAAGATAAGTGCGCCAGAAAAACATTGGCTTTTTGAAGGGCTTGTGGTAAAATTGGTGCAAATGGGTTTATTTGGAAAGAAAAAGTCAAAACATCTGCCAGGAGGGGCGGATGCGGGCGCGCTGGCGCAGAGGTCGCTAGATTTTATTGCAGAGGCGGTGATGGTGGTGGACGCCGGGAATGTGATTAAATTCGCGAATCCGGCGGCGGCGGCAATGACAGGGTTTGGCGATCCGGAGAATGTGACTGGATTAGATTATAAGCTAGTAGTTCATCTGGAAGATTCACAAGGTGCACCGATCGATCCGACGCAGACGACATTATATACTGCGATTAATTTGAATCAGGCGCTAAATACACGAAGCTATGTGCTAGTCGCAATGCAAAGTGAACGGAAGATTGCGATAGATTTGTCTTGTATTCCGACGGGGGATTTGACGGCGGACCGGATCGTAACTTTCCGAGATATCACGACTGAGCTGGCGGAGGAGAAGGAGCAGGCGGAATTTATTTCGACGGCTAGCCACGAAATGCGGACGCCAGTGGCTTCGATTGAAGGATACTTGGGGCTAGCTCTAAATCCACAGACGGCGACGATTGATGATCGGGCGCGGAAATATTTGGAAGCAGCACATTCTTCGAGCCAACACCTGGGGAGGCTTTTTAAAGACTTACTCGATGTGACGAAGTTTGATGATAGCCGGGCGCGAGCGCACTTGATACCGGTAGACGCAGTACAGGCAGTGTCTTATATAGTAAACGAACAGGCCGAGGCGATTCAAAATAAAAAGCTAAGGTATTCTTTTAACGCTGCGGGGAAGTTCCTGGATAAGAAGCATTTGGCGCAGAAGATTTATATGGCGGTGGATTATGATTTTTTGCGCGAAATCGTGAATAATTTAGTTGGAAATGCGGTGAAGTATACGCCGGAAGGCGGAGAGCTGAAAGTTTCGGTAAGGGGCGACGGGGACAAGGTGGTAATTACGGTGGCAGATAGTGGAATTGGGATTCCTTCGGAAGATTTGGCGCATATTTTCCAAAAGTTTTATCGGGTAGATAATCGAGAAACGCGCGAAATCGGCGGTACGGGCTTGGGGCTTTATCTAGTGAAGCAGCGTGCGGAGGCGCTGGGTGGTAAGGTCTGGGCAGAGAGTGATTTTGGGCACGGGTCGACTTTTTATGTTTCCCTGCCGAGGATCTCGGAATCGGAATATGAGAAAATGCGGATTGCCTATGGTAACGAAAAAATGATGCGAACGCCGTTTGTGGCGCCGGTAGTGGGGACGGTAAATCCAGTGCAACCGGTGGCGCAAGCTGGGGCGGTGACGGGGACGGGAGACGTATCGCAAACTGCGGCGCCAGCAGCGCAGACGCCAGAGGCGGCTGGGCAGCCAAGCGCCAGCAGCGCAGCGGACGCTCCGCGACCGACAGTAGTAAAAACCGACGCCAGTGCGATTTCCAGTGCGAAGCCTGCTATGAGTCCAATGATTAAGAGCCATCAGATGTTGACTAGTAGCGAGACCGAGGAAGGTGAGACTACACCGACAACAGAAGAACCACAAATTTTTGAGCGGAGAGGGCCGAATTTAGCGCCAAGAAGTAATAATAGCCAGAAATAATAATTGATAGAGAGGAGAAGAAATGAGTAAAGTAATGATCGTGGAGGATGATGATAGTTTGCGGGAGATTTACGGGATCCGTTTGACGGCGGAGGGCTATGCAGTAGTGAGCGCGCGCGACGGTGAGGAAGCTCTGGCGGTAGCGGTAAAAGAACGGCCAGATTTAATCGTGTCCGACGTGATGATGCCAAAAATTAGTGGATTTGATATGCTGGACATTTTGAGGTCTACCCCGGAAACTAAAAATATCAAAGTTATCATGATGACAGCTCTATCTTCGGAAGATCAGCGAGAACGCGGTGAGAATCTAGGCGCAGATAGATATTTAGTGAAGTCACAAGTAGGAATTGAAGATGTAGTGAATGTAGTACATGAAGTCTTGGGCGATAGAAACGCGAATGGCGTAATTAATCCCGAGCCGGCGGCAGAGGTTCAGAATTCGGCACAAGGGTTCGGAGTGGCGGGAGCTCAGGATCTAGCACAAGCCAATCCAATGCAAGGACAGGTAATGCCGGGGATGATAAATCAGAATCCAGCACAGGTTCCAGGAGTACCAGAGCAAGCAGTGCCGGGCGTTACAGAGCAGAATCCGGCGGCGCAGTTTCCGCCACAACAACCACCGATAGCGTAATTGTGTGGTATATTAATTATAGTATGAGTGTACGGTTAAACAAGTTTTTGGCAGAACAATTGGGGATTTCGCGGCGACAGGCGGATGATTTGATTGCAGCGGAAAAAGTAGAGGTAAATGATGAAAAAGCAGTACTAGGCGCGAGAGTCGAAGATAATGATACTGTGATTTGTGACGGAAAAGAAGTGCGGCGCGAGATTAGTTATATTTATATCGGAATGAATAAGCCAACTGGATATGTTTGTTCGCGCAAACGGCAAGGGGATATTCCGACAATTTATGAGTTGTTACCAGAAAAATATCAGAGCCTGAAGACCGTCGGAAGGCTGGATAAAGATTCTTCGGGATTGATTCTACTAACAAATGATGGTGACTTTGCTTTCCAAATGACACATCCGAAATTTAGTAAGACGAAATTATATGAAGTGGAATTGGACAGAAGTTTGGAGCCTTTGCATCAGCAAGAAATTGCAGATTTTGGTATTGAAATCGGCGATGGAATTTCTAAAATGGGACTAGAAAAGCTGGATGATAGTAGAAAAAAATGGTTAGTGACTTTGCATGAAGGCAGAAATCGGCAAATTCGGCGGACTTTTGGGGCGCTAGGATATACGGTAGTGAGGTTGCATCGCATACAGTTTGGAGCGTACAGGCTGGACAACTTAAAACCCGGCGAAATTACCGAAGTGCCAAAAATTTAAGGAGGAAAATGGCAGAATATTTTGATGTACTAGATGAATACGGTAATAAAACTGGCGAGGTAAAAGAGCGCAATGCTGTGCATCGGGATGGGGATTGGCACGCAGCGATTAATATTTTCATCGTGAATTCGCAAAATGAAGTATTACAACAGCGCCGGGCTGCCGACAAAGATAGTTACCCGAATATGTGGGATTTATCTTGCGGTGGGCATGTGACGACTGGTGAAGATTATGAGACTGCAGCGATCAGAGAGCTAGAGGAAGAGCTGGGGGTGGTAGTGAGACCGGAGGATTTGGTGAAGATTGGAGAATTTAAGACGAATTCGCGGATGAAACCGGATTTTATCAATAATTCGATTGAGCGAGTATATTTGCTGAGAAGAGATTGGAAGGTCGAGGATTATAAAGTTCAGGAGGAAGAGATTTCTGGGCTACGCTATGTGCCGTGGAGAAAGTTGCGAGAAATGCTGCAAAACCCAAAGCCAGATGATATGTTAAGACATAAGAAACAGTACGGAGTGTTATTTGATATTTTGGAAAAAGAAGAAGCTAACTCTAATAAAGCTGAGAATACTCTTTGATAGAATCTCGGATTAGTCCAGCATACGATTCGATAAAAGTTTGATTAAACCCGTCTTCATGCCAGCAATAGATAATTCCCTCGATAGCCGAAATATTAGTAAAGTAGGCAATGCGATTATGATAAGTTATGTGCGCGAACATAATAGATTGGCGGATAAATCTTGTGAGCATGTAAATATTCTGGCTGGCAAGACAAGAGCTAAAATAAGCGCGGCGGCGGTTAATAAAAACTAGAAGTAATACAAAAGTGGATTCGGCTCTAGCACATGTAGTGATAAAATCGGCAAATTCGGCCTGTAGCTTGGCTTCATATTTACCTAGAGCATCATTACAACTACGATAATGCGCATAAAAAGTTGGTCGAGAAACGTCAGCAGCCGTGTAGAGATCGAATGGACGCACGTCGATACGGCGTTTCAAAATAACGTCATTGAGAACTTGGTTCACGGCATTTTCAATACGAAGAGCGCGACGGTCGTTTCGATTGAATGAAGCTTGCTCTTGCGACAAAAACTCATCATCCGCAGAGTCATTAAAACTTAATATAGTATTATTTGGCATATAATAAATTGCCTTTCTCGCAATCTATTATACATTTGTGTGGCTGCACTTAAACTGCGCTAATTTTGAATTAATATTTCTTTATTTTATCACATGAAATATAATATGTCAATAATTTTTTATGATAATTTTG
Organism: uncultured Candidatus Saccharibacteria bacterium; assembly: GCA_964581595.1. GTDB lineage: Bacteria > Patescibacteriota > Saccharimonadia > Saccharimonadales > Saccharimonadaceae > Nanosyncoccus. Next base: position 163 of record CAZOPB010000034.1, on the reverse strand, counting down.
ATATTTAGTGAAAAACTTGATTTACAAATCGAAACTAGTGAAACTTTACGGCGCAGTAGCGGATAAAAATCTATTCACATTCTGAGGATTTTGTGATATACTGGCTGTAGTTGCCGCGATAGCTCAGTGGTAGAGCACTTCCATGGTAAGGAATAACACCTAC
>CAZOPB010000033.1:0-4509 GCA_964581595.1 uncultured Candidatus Saccharibacteria bacterium | reverse complement strand
GTCACTGATAATGACGAGGTCTGTGGTTCAAGTCCACATATCCCCACCATTTTTTATTGGAAAAATTTCAAAATCACTGATAATGACGAGGTCTGTGGTACTGTCAAATCAAAGATTTGCCAGAGCAGGTAGCGATTACTCGGCAGAGTGAAAGCAAGCTTTCCTCTTCTCTCGTAATCTAGCCTTTACAAGTCCACATATCCCCACCATTTTTAATAAATCCAACCTCTTGATAACACCTCTAAAGGTGATTTTTAGTATGCAAAAGAGCCCGCATATTGTACGAGCTCCTTATAAGATTCAATATTGCCCGACACAGGTATGCTTAGTAGTCCATCCGACCACTAAGCAATCAAGCCGACCCTCCTCGCGATTCCGATAAAACCCTTCTTCGCACTCTCTGATTCTTTCGCCATTCCATGCCGGCTCTTCCGTACAGTCGACTAGCTCACCGTTCACAACTAGCGTTATTTCCTTCGCGAAAACATAACCATCGTGCGCTCTCAATGGCAATGCCAAATGATAAGTCTCTCCGACGCTACAACTCTCAGGAAATTCCCACCCAGTAAGCATTATTCCGCCCAGAGCCGGCTGCTCCCAAAAGCTTCTTCCTTCCCTTGCCGCAGACGCATCAATTTCATAAGGCTCCTGATCCGACACTGACATCACGATATCACCCACTCGCATACCATTCTGTGGTTTCACAAACCCCTCAATCCTCACCATAGAAATCACTTTACAAGAGGCATAATACCGCATTTTGCGTGCCGCTTCCCGACGTCGCTCTTCCATATACTTCCACGCCGAATCCTCACTTTCAGCCTTTTCCGTCGTCAATGACCGCCCGTCTCCGTATGGCCTCACTCTGACCTGACGCAATATTCTCTTAATAAGGTTCATTAAGCTCCCCTCCCCTGCTAAATTACTTATATTTTACAACACATTACTACTAATGTCAATCTATTTTACATTATCTGTTCCAAAAATCGACTACCTAGAATCTCCCGTACACTCCCCCATTCACCAGTGGCACATTCTTCGCCGCCGCCAGCTCTGATACCGTTAGGAATTCATACCCCTGCGTCCGAAGATTATCAATAATACACGGCACCGCATCCACCGTCGTTGCGTGAATATCATGTACCAATATAATTGCCCCGTCAAACGCTGCGCTTATTACCCTATTGCAGACTATCGAAGCATTCCGATCCGCCCAGTCTCTCGGGTCGATCGACCAAGTAACCAATGGCTGGTGCAAAGCGTCTCTCACTACGTCATTATATGCCCCATACGGTGGCCGCGTAAACGGCGGCACCGTCCCTAAAATATTTGTAAAAATCCGATCCATCTCTACTGCTTCCGCCCGCACCTGCGCATATGTCAAATTCGTCAACTGATTATGATAGGGCGTATGACTCGCCACCTCATGCCCTTCTGCTGCCTCTCGTTGGATAATGCCTGGATTCCTCTCCGCCAAATTCCCCAGCACGAAAAATGTCGCCTTTACTCCCCTCCCCTGTAAAATGTCTAGCAACCTCGGCGTCGTTGCCGCGCTTGGCCCATCGTCAAAAGTCAAAGCAATCACCCGACTACCGGGAGTAACTACCGGCACTTCCGTCGTCCCCTGCGGACGCTCTACTATCGGCTGCTCCGGAACCGTCGGTTCTTCCTTTACTGGCGGCTCTTCCTCTTTCGGTGGTTCTTCTTCCTTTGGCGGTTCCTCTTCCTCCGGCTTCTCATTTTCCTCCTCAGGCACCTCCGGCTTTTCTATTGCCGTATCTGCACTCTTACCACCCAAAAGCTCTACTCCTAGCGCTTTCCACATCGCTATCCCCGCCACCATTACTATCGCCACTGCGACTAGCCCTAGCAGCCACCAAATCCACGGATACGCCCATTTCCGCCTTGTCGATTTCGCTCCATCAATCTCAATTTCCGCCTGCTCCAACTCCGTCTTCTTCGCCCACTCTTTATCCGCAGGCTCCAAACCCACCTCCGTTTCATCTACCAAGGTCTCGCTCGTTTTATCTATAAATTCCGTTTTCCGCCCTGCCCTATCTACCAAAACTTCCCCTACCCGCTCCTGAGCCGTATCCGTCCCTAGCCCTTCCCCCTCCAATACCACTATTTCGGCTTCTTTCTTCATTTCTAATGACCGCTGGTCATTTTTTACTGCATCTTCCGTTTTCTTCTCTGTATTTTCCGCTGACCATTGGTCATTTTTCACATTTTGAGTTGCAATCTTCCTACTATCCTGCGCCCTTTTCGCCGCATTCCTCTTCCGGTTTCTCTTGCTTTTCTTTCCCATCTCACTCTTCTCCTGCCTGCGTCTGCCCATTATCGGCAATTCTACTGCTTACGTTACCGCTACCACGCTCCAGCACCACCTGCCTCACATACTCATACATCGCAATCCCCGCCGCCACGCCTACATTCACCGATCTTGTCGACCCAAACCCCTCAATCTCTCTTACATCATCCGCCAAATCTAGCGCCCTTTGGCTCAGCCCATTCCCTTCGCTCCCGAATAGCAGTGTTGTTTTCTCTACAAAATCTTTCCGGCCCAGCGGTTTTACTCTCTCAGTGTGGTTCTCAATCGCCACAATTTCTCGCCCCCGCGCCCTCTGATCTTGCGCAAATTCCTCAATATTCGGCCAATATACCACCTCCAGATATTTATCCGTGCACATCGCCCCTCGCCGATTATATTTTTTCCGCCCAATGATATGTACTTTTGCCACGTTAAAATTATTCGCACTCCGTACAATCGTCCCCGCGTTGAAATCATGCTCTACATTCTCAATTGCCACCTCTAGTGCAGACCGCTTCTTATCTAATTCCTCAAAAACCTGCTCATTCGACATCCCCTTATATTCATCCTGCAAATTCCGCCTATCCTCTCTAGGGTCAATCTCTGTTTTTCTGTTTATTTTTGACGAACTTTCCATACCTCCATTATACCACATTTCTCTTCATTCTCGCAAATTTTAAACTTATTTTAAGCCCCGAGCTATCTCGCCCGGGGCTTATCTTAATGTATATCTTATTTTACCTCGCTTTCTTCTCTAATGTCCTCTACCGCTATCGGCCGCAAATCCTCAAATTGCGCCACAAAGGTATACTCCTTCCCATCCATTCTCACCCGGAAATTCGTCGCAATCGATAACAGCAAATCCAGATCGACCTCGGTAGGCGCATCTGGTTTCACCGCCAACGCTTCTGCTCCGCGCTCAGATTCATCAGAGCCTGCGTCTCCATTCAGGGTCGCTCCTGAGCGCTCTTCGCCGGTTTCGCCAAGCTTTACCTCAGTCAATCCTACCGTCCCATCTGCAGCCTTACCCTCCACATCTCCGCTAGGCACGGGAAGCGCTTGGCTCTGCGCTTCATCACTGCCCACCTCAGAACTTCCCGCAGCCCCATCTGGCGTCTCTGCTTTTACCAAACTTGCCACATATTCATCCAGCTGAGTCTGCCAAGTGTCCTTCGGCCCCAAGTGCTTGGTGAATATAGCCAACGATGGCACGCCGCTATTCCCCACCACATAATCAAGAATCTGCGTCGTCGACGGCATCTTCCCAAAGTGTTTCACCATCGTATTTAGCGCATTCAGCACATCATTATACGAATACTTCTGTCTTGCCACGATCTTGCTCATCTCCTCTCGTTTATCGGTCACTTTTCGTACTCTTACATCTGTCACTTCAATTTCTACGGCTACCTTTTGTTCCCGCCTTCTGCTCGAAGTTATCGTTGCCGCCGATCTTTTTGCTCTCTCTCGCAGTTCTTCCGCTTCTCTCGCTCTAATCGCTCGTACATTTTCCGCCAGCTTTTCCGGATCCATAGTCCGCGAGCCACGCCAAGCCTCTGGATTTAGCTTCAACCTTCGCGTCACCGGCACGACTACCACCCGCTTTTGCTCTTCCTCTGTTAACGATTGCCATGGCTCCGGCTTTTTAGCCGTGTCCTTATCCTTGTTCCACCAGTCCCACCGGTCAGACAAAATCCTCACCCCCTGATAATATATTTTGCGAGACAAAATTTTAAAGTACATTCGCCCCTCCTTATTTTACCACACCCATCCTTCTTTCTTTTATTTTTCAAAAACGCCTCAAAAATGACCACTAGTCATTTTTTACTCGCATATTTATCATTTACAGATGATAAAATCACTGACCAACGGTCATTTTTAGCTTACAAAATCAACCCACTTAAGAAAACATACGATTAACCTTGATCCTGCCATCTCCATCAAAACTCTCTCCTCCACCAAAAAAAGTAGCCTCTCTCGAAGCTACTCTTTCATTAACAACTTAGCTGTGCAATCCATCGAAAGTCAAAAGCTTTTATCAGGGCCGGATCAACTCCGGCAATTAGTACCTCAAGCTTTCAAGTACTATCCCGATCAACCTAGCTAAATGCTCACTTCGCTCGGCTCACGCCTCACTCGTTTACATTCGCATCAAACTCCCTAGAAAGGAGGTAATCCATCGACACGTTCTCGTACCGATG
>CAZOPB010000032.1:0-4993 GCA_964581595.1 uncultured Candidatus Saccharibacteria bacterium | reverse complement strand
GGGGAAAAATATACCCGGTGTCCGTCAAAATATGCCAAACACCACGAGGGTGTCTAGAATTTACGCAGCTTACGCAATATAGCATAATCAGCATCAATTCCGCCTCATGGCGCCATCAAAATGCTTATTAAAACTATATTGTGTGGTAACACCACGTAAATTCTAGACATTTTCATTATATCATACAAAAATACTTTCACACAAAATATAGCCAGACTAAAACTCATCAAAACTATTTATGACCGAAAACCGCGCTCCATCAAAAATTATTTATTACCGGGAACCACGTTCCGTTCAAAAAATAATTTCGTTCGGTAAAATCACGTCTACCAAAAAACCACTCATTATCGGGAACCACACTTATTCAAAAACCATTCATGGCCGGAGGCCGCGCCTTTTAAAAGTTATTTCATTCGGGAAATCGCACTTTTCCGAATGAAATCTTACTGGTCTTTTGACGTTGGGAACTTTTCTCCAGAAAAGTGCCCAAAGCGAAGCGCGCATTCTTCCTAGTTTGGTAGATGGTTAATTACCTAGCGACACAGCGGACAGAGTAGCCGTAGTAGCGATGGAAGTTGTAAGACGGACCGATGTTAGTAGAAAGATCCAGGTAGTAAGCCCTGGTATCATCAACGGCCGTAGAGGACCAGTAGTGACCGACGCTGCCGGCACCCCCCAGAGAGCTACCATCGACATAGCCGCTATATACGAAGTAATACGGTGCAAGCTTCAGATTATTTGTAGTCGTACTAGTACTAGCCGTAAGCCCACTGGTTAGCGCACCGAATGAGCCAGTATTAGTATTATTGCTAGTAGGCAAGTTCCATCCGGTCGGGCAGATACTTCCAGCAGCATTTCCCGATCCACTTGGCGCCGTATTGTTCGTAGCTGCTACATAGCTATAATAGTTTCCAGCGAGATAATGTAGCTCTTCATCGTTTAAATAATCTGCTGAGTAGATTCTACATGGTATGTAGTCTGATTCCATATCGCCAAAGTAGCTATTAGCTTCTTTATTACAAATCGTAATACCGTCTGTCGCAATATATGAAGTTGCGCCATAAAAGCTAGATATATCTGTAACCGTCCAAGTGTTTTCTGGCATCATGAGCAAATACTCATCCACTTTCTTCCAGCCATTTCCAGTACAAGCTGATAGACCACTACTGTTATTCGAGCAAACATTCTGTGTAATGGGGCTAGTGTAGATGTAGGCTCCCGCATCATAGTACTTTGCAGCCGTACCATCACTTCCCCAGCTACTAATCTCCGATTTTGTGCCTCCACCATCGTAATCTAGGTTCTGAGTCATCCAGCATAGACCATCTTTTTGCTTAGCTACCCAATAGACCTTACCATCCCGATTGTCAATTAGTCTTCCTTCCGTACCAGTTGCTACGCCATCGCATATAGTCTTATTTACATCCTGCATATAGGTTTTGCCTGCAAATCCAATGCCGAGATTCGTCACCTCCCCCGCTCCGGCGGCGACAAATATTTATATATCCAACTTCTTCCAAGTTGAGCAGACTTCCTGAACTAATCGCCTATTGATTTATGTCGCCTTCCCACCACACTCCCGTTGAAGGCGGCAACTCATCGGATATCTAAAAGTAATGCCATAGTTTATCACATGGCGTAACTTTTGGGAGGGTGCGGAGCTTACGAGCGAGCATGCAGTGCGGGAGCCCCGTAACGACGGGCGCGAGCGACACGTCTCCCAAAAGTCCTACGCCATATGATAAACTAAAAAGCTTTCTTGTTTGAACTTGTAACGCATTTACAAGTTCAACCTTAATTTCTCCCTGTTATTTATCCAAAAAACTTACCGAACCGCCCTCAACCTTACACACTCTCTCTATCCACCTCTTTACAACTCTATACAATCTGTGTAATAATGATTACAAACCTATTGCACATTACCAACCCAAGGAGGATTTACCCTATGCGTGAACTTGTTGTAAATGGACAAATCGTCCCCCAGACCGCCACCCCTACCGCACCCCATTCCGCCGATTACCGTCAAGACCTCAATCCCTACTACATCGACCGCATCGCCATCAACAACCTCACCGGCAATATCACTATTAAACCTCACGACCAATCCTGCGTCACCATCACCGCCAACAATCCCGATCTCTCCTGCTTCCATGAACAGCTCATTGGCGCTATCGCCGTTTCCGGCCCCAAGCTTCCCCAGCCCGAAGTTCATAGTCAAATCACCTTCCCGCCCAGCATCGCCCCCACCGAGCTCACCGTCTATATCCCCAGCCATGACCCGTCCATCCCCGACATCTTCCTCGAAAACCTCAAAGGCACCGTCACCATCGCCCACCATCAGCGCTTCAACCTTCATATCCATAATTGCCCGAATTGCAAAATCAATGTCACTGATACCGACATTCGTACCCTCACCGCCGTCCTCACCGGCAACTGCGCCGTAGAAATCGACCATATCTCTAGCAACGTCGACGCATCTCTCCACGATAATGCCAGCCTCCTCATCCATTCCGGCGAAATCCCCGCGCTAAATCTCGCTACCTATGGCAACGCCTACGCCCGCATCAAAGTCCCCATCACCGCAGAAGCTGCCCTCACAAATGCCGGTCTCCACAATATCCATCTGGAAAAAGTCACCGGCAACATCATTCCCATCCTTATCGGCAGCGGCGATATCGTCATCGACAATTGCAGTTCCCCTAGCTCCGACTAATCCTCCTCCAAACCGCCGACCCATTCGGCGGTTTTTCATATCCAATTTTAAAAATTAGTTTCACCAATTTGTTTCACAAATACACTTTTCGAAGGGCTCCCGGAGGCTACGGCCGTCCAGCGTAAGGAACTGAGTGAAGAAGAAGCTTGCTTATTCTTCCGAAGTGACGCCACAGCTGGTAGCGACTTTGTCGCGTTGGATGAACGCCGGAGACCCGTAACGACGGGCTCGACGGACGCGACCTGAGGAAAGTGTAATTGCGAAACAAAAGACATGGAAGTAAAATTTTCGCTTAATTATTTTACTTTTTCTAGCAAATCATGGTATAATGTAAGCATGGCAAGAGCAAAAACCGATATTATTACTTGGGAAGCAGAAGAATACATCGTCCGCGATAAAACCACTTGGTGGTACGTCGGTCTCATCGCCGTCGGGCTCGTCCTCTCTGGCATTGCTATTCTTTTACAATGGTGGAGTTTCCTCGCCGTCGTCATTCTCAGTGTCGTTGCTTTAATTATTTACGCCATGCGTCCACCTCGTATCCTCCGCTATTCCCTTAGCAACAAAGGCGTTAGCGAAGGCGACCATCTTTACGATTATAGCGAATTCAAATCTTTCGGCATCCTCCGCGAAGGCGAGCATTTTGCCATCGTCCTCACCCCGATCAAGCGTTTCTCTCCTCGTCTCATCATTTTCTTCCCTCAGGCTCAAGGCGAAGAAATCGTCGACGCTTTCGGCAATCGCTTACCGATGGAAGAAGTCAAGCTTGATACGCTAGATAAATTAATAAAGTTCTTGCGTATTTAAAATTTGTGGTATAATAAGATATATACGATAATTAAATTTAATAAGGTGGGTAACAAATATGAACCAAAACCGCAATAAAGATAATGATTTACAGCGGGCAATTGACGAGATCACCCAAAAGGGCGGCGCCAGCAGTGCTCCAAAGCCAGCCGCTCCTGCTCCGATGGGCGCTCCGACCGCAATGCCACAGCCAGCAGCTATGAAAATGCCAGCCGCTCCTGCTCCAGCTCCGATGAGTGGTATGCCTAGCATGCCTTCCATGTCCAGTAGCAGCTATGGCCGTCCAATGGGCTACGGTGCCGACATTTCCAAAGTCAAGGAAGCCGCTCTCAAAGAGCTCTTCCCGATCATGGATCGTGTCGAAGTCGAGCCAGAAAAGCGCTTCCTCCTCTATCAGGAAATGCTCACCACTATGCGCGACAAAGCCGTCATCGCTCCTGCTTACGAAGCTGCTCGCCAGATTCGCGACGACAAGGTCCGTGCTGATTCCCTTCTCTACCTCATCAACAGCATCGACGAAATGAGCTTGTAATTATTAGCCTACTTGTACAGAAAAGGCCCTTCGGGGTCTTTTCTGTTGTGGCTTTTTCTCCCCGCTAGTAGTATAATTATTAATATATTAATTGCGAGGTTTAATCTTCATGAAAAAGAAAACAGGTATCATCATTGGCATCACCACTGCCGTCCTTGTCGTCATTAGCTTAATTGTCATCTCAATCTGGCAAGGCTCCCAAGTCAACGAACCTAGCGGCCCCTCCTACCAACTCTCCGAAGTCTCCGACCTTACTAATGCCATCAATTACGATGATTACGATTTTGCTAAAATCATCCCCGCCGACATGAACACCGGCTACCTCACCGAGAACATCAAGGGCGACCCCAATGCCCCTGTCAAAATCTTCGAATACGCCGACTATCAATGCGAGCACTGCGCCGCCCTCAACCCCCTCCTCAACCAGATCTACGAAGATTACGACGGCAAAGTCGCCATCGTCTTCCGCGCCTACATCATGTCTTATCACAAAAACGGTGTCATTACCGCCGCCGCCGCCAACGCCGCCAATATCCAAGGCTATTGGCCCGAATACAAAGACCTCCTCTTTGGCAACCAAAACGAATGGTTCAGCATGGATACTTCTGATATGCCCGCATTGCTCGAAGAATATTTCGTCACCGCATCTAATGGCAAAGGCGATCTCGACAAATTCCGTTCCGACATGCAAAGCCAAGCCGTCACCCAGAAAATCGCTTTCGACCTCGGCGTAGGCGACCAAATCGACCTCCAATGGACGCCATCGGTCTACGTCAATGGCGAATTCGTCAGCCAGAAAAAGGACGAAAACACCTCTTACTCCCAGTCCCAATTCAGCCAGCTCATCCGAAGCAAAATCGACTCTCTCCTCAAATCCACCAAATAACCGCCGGAGCGGGGGAGGTGGTAACGGGATTAGGATTCAATGGTATTACTACAAT
>CAZOPB010000031.1:0-6815 GCA_964581595.1 uncultured Candidatus Saccharibacteria bacterium | reverse complement strand
CGCTAGGTAATTAACCATCTACCAAACTAGGAAGTAGGAGAGTACATTAAGTAAATACAATGGGGAGGAGCTAGATCTGGGTTCGCTGGTCGCACTGAACTGCCTGACCAGTGGGCTGGCTCCTCATGGGATACCATGGGTGACCATGGTGGTAGGGTAAACAGACAAGAGGAATAGGCGCGGCTCGGCGCGCCGTGCGGATTCTTCGGAATTTGCTGAGTCTTGTCGTACAGATTAAGGCCCCGAGAATGGGAAAATCTTCATAAACCAATATGTCCACGTCGGTTCAGCGGCGTGGACATTGGCGAGTCTGGGGCACTTTCTGGGAGAAAGTTCCCCAACTGTCAAAGACCATGATTATTTTGAGGCAAGAAGCGCGGTTCTTGCCTCAAAATTGTTTAAAAAATGAGATGCGGTTCTTGACCAGAAATTGCTTTGTACATAATAAAAAAGCGCGGTTTTTGGTCAAGAATTGTTTATATAAAACCAAAGCACGGTTCTTGCCCCAAAATTGTTTATAAAAAAGAAGCGTGGCTTTGGTCAAAAATTGTTTTTATGAAAAATCAAGGTGCGATTCTTGCCCCCAAATTGTTTTATGTATGATAAAGTGCGATTTTTAGGACAAAACTGGAATTTACTTTTATAATTTGGTGAAAAATGGTGATTTTGGGGAAGATTTTTCGAGTTATTTAACACTTTGTTAAGAAACGCGGAATTCCATCGTTTACATCAGGTATAATTACTGATACGATGGGAACAGAGCGGAAACTCTGGCGCAAACTTTTGGTCGAAACGATTAATAGTAGTTTAATATTGTGGAAGGTGGGCTATATGGTTCGAAAAGCTTCTTTAGAGCTGACGATTAAAAACCGTCAAATCCAAAAAGTGAAAATTACCGTCAGCGAAAGCCAACGGTAAATTTCTCAAACTTTATAACTTCATTCTAGCAAACTTTTTGTAAGCCGTCAATCTTTCCGCTCTTTTTTGGTGAAAACGGGTAAAAATGCAGCCTAGGCCACGGAGAGGCTCTAGGAGGTGGCTGAATGTAAAAAGCTTATACTTATCGCACTTTGGCTAAAAAAGGCCTAGAATCGCCTAAAAATGGGCTTAGAACGCGAATTTATGGTGAGATGGAGCATATATTATTAATAAAAAGCAAAGGCTATCACATGATTTTAAAAGTAGCGGATTTTATACTATTATTACAGAGGTAGTTGTGGTATACTTATATCGTATGAGCAGGGGAAATTATAGTATTGTTGATTTAGATACCTACGTTTTTATTGATGTGAGCAATATACGGGCGGCGTGTTTGAAGACTTTGGGGCTTCGTCTCAATTTTGAGAAATTGTACTGTTATCTGCGGCAAAAATATAAGCGACTGAAAGACGTTTATTATTTTGAGGGTATCGCAGACGATGATCAAGCTAAGACGGATGCTTTCGAGCGCTTGCAGGAATTGGGATATAGTGTGAAAACGTTGTCGCGTAAAGCTTATGTGAAGCCTGCTATGTACAAAGAAGTTAAATGTCGAAAATGTGGTAACGTGCAGAGAACGCAAGTTTTAAAAAGGAGTATATCTCTTAAATCAAATGTAGACGTTTATTTAGCAACTGAACTACTCTCGATTGCATATTTGGCAAAAAGACCAGTTCACTTGATGCTGGTTTCGTGTGATGGGGATTATGCAGAGATGATTAAGAATGCAATTTTGAGAAACGAGAACGTCATGATTTCTGTATTGGCGACACCATCGGTGCGAGATATGAATAAGAATACGCTTTCAATAAGATTAAAAAAGGTCTACAATGATGTGCCGTTGCATCGGTATGAGTTAAATAACATCTATAATATCAGGGGGCTGATTTCGTAAAAAAGGAGACGTCTCCGAAGACGCGTCTCCGAGGGTGAGGCATGCAGCCTCTGTATCTTGATTTTATCAAAGAAGCCAGAAATAGTCAAGGGATTTTTAACTTCGAGATGATTTCTTGGGTAAAGTGCGTTTTGGTGGGGTGTCGCCCCAGTCGTAGTCCCAGCCGTATTTGTCGTAGATGGATTTGAAAAATTTGCGACTGTTGATATGCATCATGGTGCCTTCGCGGGAGAAAAACCCTTCGACGCTGCCGGTGCCGTTGGTGGCGAGCTGGTAGGCGGCGGCTTGGGTCTTGCGGCGGGCACGATGACCGGGTACGATGAAACGCGGATAGACGACGGCGCCGATGAAGGGGGTGCCTTTGTCGACGGGCTGAGTGTGTTGCTTGTGGGGATGGAGAGTGAGAGCGAGCTCACGTTGAAGATAATTGCTAATGACATTGACATCGCGCATGAGCTGATGTTTCTGGGCCATGGGGACGATGATGAAAAAGTCGTCGACGTAGCGGCCGTAATGTTTGTAACCGAGATCGAGGGTGACGAAGCGGTCGAGCTGGTCGAGAAAGATATTGGAAACGAGCTGACTGGTAAGATTGCCAATGACGATACCGCAGCCGGGTTTGCTATGAAAGAGACTTTTGTGAGTGGGGAGGGCATCCCAATCTTTTTTGGTGCCGCGGACAATAATGTCTTTCATAGGGTCATCATAGATAATCTGATGCCAGAGGAATTTGACGGTCTGATATAATTCTTCACGATCGTAGGGATGGCAGAGAATGTCGTTTTTGAGGCAATAGATATTAGAAAGGGAAAGTGGGTCTTTGTCGCGCTGAAATTGGCGATCAAGGCCCCAGACGATACGCTCGAAAAGTTTATCATGATTAAGGCTAATGAAATAACTTTGGATATCAAGAGTGACGGAGAAGGCGGGCTTAGTATAATTTTCAGTGGCTTGGCAAATATGGTGGGCGAGGCGCTTTTGGCCGAAGAGAACGCCTTTGCCTTTGCGACAAGAATAAGAATCTTCAGAAAAGCGGCGGTCCCACCAATCAGCGCAGACATTATAGAGAAAATGATGAACGACGCGATCACGAAATGGTGCGGCGACGATTTCGCGGGTGACGGGGTCGTGGACGACAAAAGTGACGCCGCGGCTAGGCTGATAACAACGGCGGATGATACTGTCGCGGAGGAGGAAAATATTTTCTATATCGTTAATTTCGAAACGATGCTCATCGACAGTTTGGCGTTTGCCTTTGCGGGCAATTTCGTAGGCGCGCCAAAGCTCACGGAGCAAAAATTCGGCAAAGCGAGGATTTTGGGACATGATTAGCTGGCGGATTTGATTTTGTTTTTGCGAAGGTAAGCGCGAGCGGCGATGCGCTCGATAGAAATGAGCTGCTCGAGGATTTGGCAAACTTCGCGGTGGTGGAGAATTTGAAGCTTGCTGGCATAAGCAATGCCGTAGCGGATTTCGCGGGAAGCCTCGATAATATTGACGAGATGCTGATTGTCGAGCTTGTTCTTAGTGCGGGCGTATTTAAGGTATTCAAAAGCCATGTGATAGCTCGTCATGATCATTTCTTGGCCGATAGTTTCGCGGGCGAGGCTGTCGGAGAGATGCTTGAATTGAAAATAAATGAGCTGGCTGGCTTGCATGATGGCATCATACAGAGATGGGATGGGCGAAGTGGGGAGGACGATAGTCATGATGCGCTCGAGATCTTGCTTGGCATTGTCGCGGAGCTTGGCGATTTGTTCATCGGAATAGACTTTGGATAGCTTAAAATAATGAAGTTCGTCAGAGCTCAAATGCTTATCAGGAAAAACGTTGATTTCGGCGAGGCGGGCAGAGATGGTATCGAGCGAGCGAAAGGAAATTACGCCATCTTCGGAGGTGGAGTAGCGATCGGTATCGACTTTGAGCGAATAACGCCAGTGGATGCGGTCGGCAATGGTAACGGCGAAGAAAAGTGCGGAATGACCGGCGACTTTGACGAAATCATTAGTCGAAGCAAAGAAGAGTAAATATTGATTATTGGTCTGCTCAAATTCCATGACTTGGGCTTTGATTTTGTGCTGACGTTGCTGCAGGGCAAAGCGTGCGGCGGAGAGATTTTGAGTGATTTGGGAGGAAGGAGCGACTTTTTGCTGAGCTTGAAGATCGCTGATGATGGCTTCCAAATCCATTAAGTTAAGGTCGTCGTATTTATTAATATTGATCGACTTGACCGAAGCTTTTGCCATCTTTTGTCCTTATTTTATTTTAATTACATTATATTCTTATTTTTAGAAAATGTAAATATTAGCATAAAAATTTTGTGATATAAAATGTATTTTTTGATGTATAAAATATCTTCCCCGTCGGGACGTGTCGCTCAATCCCGTCGTTACGGGTTTCGCGCACTGCATGCTCGCTCGTAAGCTCCGCACCCCCGAGGGGAATGATATTATATACATCAAAGGGAAAAGCTATGTATAATAAGACAAAAGATTAGTGTTTTTATGTATTTTTGGTGAAAACTACTTGCGAAAATATAGCGTTAGCGTTAAAATAGTAAAAAGTAAAAAAGTAATTTGATATGTTCAGCAAACAAAAAAGGGAGGCAAAATGAATCCTAGTGACAATAATCCGACTTCGCCGTTTGGGGCGAGTGGTGCAGCGGGCGGCGTGACGCCGTCTCCGGTGGATTTCACTAATCCAAGTAATTTAAACACGAATACGAGTAGTTTGTCGATGTCGGACAGCTTGTCATCCGCAAAGGAAGATTTGACTTCGGCTGGGCAAGCGGCGACGACTAGTACGAGCGGGGCGACGAGCCTGAGCGATAGTGGGTCGGCGGCGATGGAAGCGCCGATGCAGAGCTTGACGCCGGCAGAGCCAGTACCGGGATCGATTGGTAGTGTGACTTCAGTGCCGCCGAAGGCGCCGGAGCCGATGGATATGAGCGCACTGAGTGGAAACAAGATGGCTAATAATAGTAGCGCGGGAGCCGGTATGGGTGCAGGAGCTACGATGAGTGCTGGGCAGGCTACGACGACAGCTGGGCAGAGTACCACTCCGGTGCAGCCGTATTATAATCCGTTTGCTAGGAATAGCATGCCGGGGAGTGGGTTTAGCGGGGGGAGTACATCTAATACCGCAAGTGCGATGCCGACGAGTAGTACGAACATTCCACCAGCTTTGCAGCCACAGACGGAGAAGTTTTCTGACAAGTTGAAAATGCCAAAAGAAAAAAAGGGAAATGTAATGGCACTGCTTGGGTGGCTACTCGCGGCGTTGTTTGCGGTAGCGGCGGTGATTTTTGCAATTCTTTGGCAGCAGGCCGAGAATAAGGAGCCGAAGGTAATTTACGTTCCGCAAGAGCCAGTGGAGGAAGAGATTTCGATGGTGTCTTGTACTCAGGATTTGGGTGGAGAAGCAGTAGAGGGATTAGAGAATCTGATCGATCATAATCGTGCAATGAAAGCGACTTTTGCAGATGGAACTTTGGTGACGATAGATCTTTCAAATACCTATAATTTCATTGATAATGCGGCAGCGGAAGCAGCAAGGGGATATTTTGATGGCTTAACGAGCTGGTATGGTGAAATTGCAGGGAATCTTGGAGTTAATGCAATTGGTTCGGACTTGGCGATTGAGGACAATAGCCTTCGGTATAGCGTAAGTGCGAACAAGGACCAATTAATCGGTGATTATATTGGTGTGTTTATGCTGACTGGAAATGAAGATGGCACTGTAAATGCTGACTCTGAGACGGTGAAGGGGGTGTATGAGGGGATGGGGTTTGGCTGTACTGCGGAGTAGTAATGGTATAAAAAATGCCTCTGGGAAGGGGCATTTTTTATGCAAGCCTCCACGAATAGCAGCCTACTACTGCGTCTAAGGTTGCGAAAGTTAAAAATTTTCGCAGTCGGGCGTCACCTCTGAAGAAAGAATAAATTCTTTCTTCTTTCGGGTTCCTACGACTGTTCGGTACGCACTCTCCGTACCTTAAGTACGGTTCGTTTGCGTTCCTCTCCTTATCCTTGTATTAGACTACTCTTCGTGAAGGGTTCTAATCAGATAAAGATTGTTTTTGTGCCGCTCTCGCGAAGGGTTCTAGTTGGAAGAATAGAATAATTTCTAAATCGAGCGCAGGCTGTGGAAAAGTCCACAGAAGTTTTGACGAAAACTCAGCTAGACATAACCGAAAAGTTAATGTATATTGTAATTAAGAGTGTTTGCCGCCACCGTTGATATTAATGATCACGGTGGTGACGTTTTTGTTTACGATCTTTTTGGGACCGTAGACGTTTTGCTGAGTCGGTGGCTGCTTTCGGTTTAGTAACCAGCCGGCTAGCTTCGAGATTAAACGTAAGATTTTTTGTTTCATATGTTTTACCTTTCTCACTGCCTAACACCCCACACTCTACAAAAACTTAAAATGCCTAGCTCCTGCGCTCCATCTGATTATATAGCAAATTTCTTTTGAGTTGCAAGCACATGCATGATTAAAAATGCGATTTTGCAGAAAATTAAAAAAGATTCAGCTGGATAGCGCGACTAGCGTCGCTTCTGTCTGCGTCGCTCGGAATAACTTATGAATAAGTTATTCTCTCGCTATCCTCGACAGGACGAACCACGCTTGCGCGCGGTTCTTATCCAGCTGGCATCTTTACATAGTATAAATAGGTTAGCAAATGCTAACCTATTTATACTGGCGACTCCAGCTGGAAGTCGTGGCTAAAGCCACTCTCTAACTGCGTCGTTCGAGAAAGAAAATTGGCATTTTCTTTTTGCTCACTATCCTCGTTAGGACGAACCTCTCCGCTCTGCGGAGTGGTTCACTTCCAGCTGGGAATTGTAGAGAAAAAAATTAAAAGCCCTAAAGGGCTTTTACTTTTTCTGGCGACTCCAGCTGGAATCGAACCAGCATTGTAGACTTAGAGGGTCTATGTCC
>CAZOPB010000030.1:0-8936 GCA_964581595.1 uncultured Candidatus Saccharibacteria bacterium | reverse complement strand
CCACGAGGGTGTCTTGCAATAAACGACGAACACCACCGGATTCTATGAATCCGGTTTTTATTATTTCAATCGGGGTTTAGACTCAGTTCATTTCTAAACTCCGTAGAGGTAATAAACGACTACGGGAACCCCTAGTTTAAGAAATTTAACAATTTGGATAGCCGATAGAATTATTTAAGCTTGTCGGCACAGTTGGGCAGTCGCACCTTTACTATGTTTGTTTTTGGAAAATAAACCCACTTTTTTGGTTTTTAATATGCAATATCTTTATTCATACTAATATTTTGCTCCGACTGCCGAGCCGTGCCGACAAGCACCAATCATCATCTCAACAGTAGGCGCATAGCTAAGCCTCCAGCCATCCCACCATGGTCTCCCGCTTGGTCTTTTCTCAATGTACCTGCTGTCGAGATGATGAGATAGGAGAGAGAAAAATGAAACAACAAAAGGGTACGGTCGCGATTGCGATTGTTGTAATTTTATCCGCATTAGTGATTTTGCTTGGATTGGTATTGGAAATCAAGCACTCAATGCGGATGAAGGTCTATGCAATCAGTCACGACTGTAGTTGGAGCTATGTTGGCGTAGAGAATGCCGACGATGGCTATATTTGTATAAAAATTGCTAATCAAGGAGAGGAGTAAAAAATGATTAGAATTAAACCTATTTACGATAACGGTAGTAACGGCTTGGTCAATGTGATGCACAAAGCGCACAAAGACGGCAAGTTATTATCACAAATGTCGTCTAATGAGATCGCTCGCGTATGCTGCGGGTTAGACAGATTAGCTCACTAACAAGAGAAAAGAGGAGAGGAAAATGAAGGAAAAGTTATTCGACGTGCTCGTCGCCGGGATGTGCGACGGGGAGACTAATTCGGCAAACTTAGCAGACTTGCTACTAGTAGAAATCTTTGACATGGATGAAGAAATAACCGTCGAAGATGCAGAAAAGTTTGCTAATGATTTTATCGACCAAAACTATATTGACGCTTACGACGCCGCTCAGAAGCTCAACGAAGAAGCAATCGACTTTCTGCGAGAGCGTGAATTAGCAGCGATTGGGTGGTAATATGGCCGATAGTTATCATGACAGACCAGAATGGTCTTATTCACAGATGAAAGTAATTCTAGATTCTGGCATTGATTATGCAGTAGCGGCAAAGCGAGGTATGCTACCAAAGCCAGCCGGCAAAGCTATCGATCTGGGTCAATTAGCGCACATGTTTGTTCTGGGCGGTAATCCAGACGAGTTCATCGTTTCACCATACGCAGACTTCCGGACAAAAGAAGCGCGAAATTGGCGAGACGAAGCATTGGACGCTTGCAAGACTATCGTTACGAAAGAGCAGTACGACACGATCAGTGACATCGTCGACAATGTCGAGGCCCACCCAATGAGTAAGAATTTCCTCAAAGACAAAGACGTCCAGCACGAAATTGAGATGTACGCGACAGTTAATTCCGTGGAATTGCGTGGAAAAGCCGATGCAGTTCTACGGACAACAAATGGCTTAGTCATCACCGACATCAAAACAACGGCGCAGTTCGATGAGTGGAAATTCAAGGCTCGCCGGCGTCACTACGATTTGCAGGCGGTAGTCTATTCACTGATTGCCAGTAAGTCGATTGGCGTCAAGCCGACAATGACTAATTTCTATTTTTGCGTCGTGGAGACCGTTGCCCCATTCCGAGTACAGTACCATCACGCTTCACCGGAATTCCTCGAATCTGGCGAGCAGAAGCTAGTTAAATGCCTAGAAGAAATCAAAGAATTTGGCTATAAAGAGCCGAATTTCTTAATAGAAGAAGTTAATGAATTAGGAGATTGGAGCTTATGACCAATAGTAAGCACTTATCTGGGTCTTATTATACAAATAAGACAAAGAAGGATCACAAGGGGCAACAATTTAACAAGAAAAAATACATTGCAATCCCGAAAACCGTTCCATACGTTCCTAAGGAGGAAAAACATGACAGACGAAATCATGCGTAAAGCGCCGCCAATAAATGAGTTAATCCACAACGAAGGCTTCATCAAGAAGGCTCAGGATACGCTCGGGAGCGGCACTCAACAATTCATGTCGAGCATTCTTAGCTTGGTCAATTCCGATAGGCTACTATCGAATTGCAACTCGCTCGAGCTCTACAACTGCTGCTTGATGGCAGCCGCGCTAAAACTTCCCTTCAATAAAGATCTTGGCCAGGCGTGGATAGTACCATACGGCGGTCATCCACAACTGCAAATTGGCTGGAAGGGCTTCGTACAACTAGCACAGCGCTCTGGCGAGTTTAAGACAATTAATGCTACCGACGTGAAGGCTGGAGAAATCAAAGGTATCAACCGCCTATCAGGAGAGATTGAGTTTGATTGGATTCAAGATGACAATGAGAGAATAAATGCCGAAACAGTTGGCTACTCCGCGTACTTCCAACTTCGAAATGGCTTCGAGAAGACGCTCTACATGACTAAAGCAGAACTTGAAGCGCACGCCAAGAAGTACTCGCAGACTTACAAACGTGGCGGCGGCGTCTGGAAAGATAATTTTGACGCCATGGCCAAGAAAACGGTCATTAAACTTATTCTCAGTCGATACGCCCCATTGTCCGTCGACATGCAAAAAGCTATTGAAATAGATCAAGCTGATGCAGATGGTCAATATGTGGACAACAAGCCGATAATCGAAGTCGAGGAAGCCGAGCTTGGCGAAAGTGAAGAGGATAGAACGGCAAAGTAAGCAGTAGGTGGCGCTATGGAGGTTTAGGTAAAGTTACTCCATGGCCGTTTAGACCGTGCCACCAACTCAAAAAATAATTATAGCTTGCCTGCAGAGAGTGAGTAACAGCACTCGTACCCTGCTTCCACGCAGGAAAATGCAGGCACGCTGGAGGGATAAGTCCCGGTGGACTTACTGGTCTCATAAGCCGGTCGTGGCGAGTTCAACTCTCGCCCCTCCAACCAAAAATTATGATTTATTTAGGTAATTTATCAAAAAATAACAAAAAAGGAGGTTAATTTGGTAGGAACAAAAGTAGGCGGCCTAAAAGCAGCCGCCACAAATCTAGAAAGGCATGGCAAAGATTTCTATCGAGAGATAGGCCGAAAAGGCGGTAAAAATGGTCACACTGGCGGTTTCGCCGCTAACCCAGCACTTGCTCGTATTGCAGGGGCGAAAGGCGGCAAAATCAATCGCCGTGGGCCATCGAAGAAGAAGTCTATGTCCCAATATGTAGTCGAATAAGGAGAGGCGGCGGTGCCCGAGACTGTCATAGGGGCAGGGGTTAAACGGGGAAGCCAACCAAGCCGAGGCCGCCTTCTCCTCATATCTCGTGGGGGATGGACTACCTTTTCCTTATCCCCCACACATAGAAAAGTTAATAGAGGTAAACAATGAAGAAATATAGATTAAAGAAAGATCTGCCAACGTTTAAGGCAGGGAGTATTTTCACTCTTGATGATCTAGGCCTATGGAAAGACTCAGGCGAGCAAGTGCCTATTCTTGCTTACGGTT
Organism: uncultured Candidatus Saccharibacteria bacterium; assembly: GCA_964581595.1. Taxonomy (GTDB): domain Bacteria; phylum Patescibacteriota; class Saccharimonadia; order Saccharimonadales; family Saccharimonadaceae; genus Nanosyncoccus. Next base: position 5,425 of record CAZOPB010000030.1, on the reverse strand, counting down.
CACAAGTCCTGAAGAAGTTCCCCAACATTCTCACAGACTGGTTCGAGGAAATAAAGGAGAAAAAGAGTGTGTGGGAGCTAGAAGATGGGGATCCATGCTACGGCATCTCTATCACGGATAAGGGAGCAGTGCTAGAAGAGTATACTTTTTCCTCATATCCCGTCTATAATGGACCGATGAATGCTCGCCGAGTTGGCGCGCTCTTCACCTCCGAAGAAGAAGCTTGGAACTATTACCACAAATGCTTCGCTGAGGCGACTTTAAGGAGAGACGCAAACGGGTTTGAGCCAGATTGGGAAGACGGCAATCAATCCAAGTACTATGTTTGGTATGACCACTGCGACCACGAGCTTTACATAGACTCCTCGTACATAGCGCAGGAATCCAAGATCTACTTTGAAACCAACGATGAGGCTGCGGATTCTATCAAAAAACATGAAAAAGAATGGCTAACCTACTTCGGCATTGAGGAAAAATAATGTTTCGTAGTTTTATAGCCCGCACTAGGAAGCGGGGCTAGATTGACTTCTATCCTGCTAGATGGGAGTTAGAGACCGAAAACGATACCCACTACCACGTCACCTTCACAGATGGCCCACACAAAGGCGAAACTTACCCAGAAGAGGAAGTCGCAAAGTCTAATTACAAATATAAGATTTAAAGGAGGAAAATGCTAAAAGAATTCATTCAATTAACCGCGCCGGGTGGCCACACTATCTACATCAGACCAGAAGACATCTGGTGCTTAGATTATGATCCAGATGACAAAGATACTCATATCGTTATTCTCAAGCAGGGTGTCTCAGAAGACTATTACGTCAAAGAAACCCCCGGCGTTATCTTTGATTTGTGCAACAAAGTCAGGGACGCTGCTTTTAACCCCAATGCTAATCCCTACAGGAGCATTCGATGAGAGTACTACTAGAATTCAAAGGGCGCAGGGTTGACATTAAAGACCCCATCAACACTGTTCAAGGCAACGAAGAGACGCCCGCTAAGTTAGCTAGAATAATCGATCAAGCATTATGGGTAGTAAAAGGAGAAGGAGAAAATAAATGCCAGAATATCGAGTAAAAAAGGATTTCCCGAGCAGAGGTACACAAATCTTCCGCGAAGGAGAAATCATTGAACTCCCAAAAGATAACCACCCAAGGACAAAAGTACTTCTAGAAAACGGCTATATAGAAAAACTGCCAAACTTTAGCCCTAAAGTCATTGCTACCTCTAGACTAGCTGGGGTCGAGATTGCCGACCGCAACTATACCGAAGGCGACGAGGACCACTTCACATTTGATGAAGCCCTAGAAATTGAGAAGAAGCTTAAGAGTACTGGCTGGCGTCTGCCAACTCGCTCAGAATGGGCTTTGATTTGTGAAGAGTTTGGGCAGGAAAATGGAATGCTAAACGCCCTTATTCTAAGTAAAGCTCTGAACTTGGATTATGGCGGCTACGTCAATAGTAGCTCTCTACGCCTTGCCGGCAGCTACGGTTATTACTGGTCCTCTACGGCCAGCACTGCGTCCTACGCTTACTACCTGTTCTTCAGTACTAGCGTCTATCCGTCGTACAGCAGCAGTCGCTACGTCGGCTTCTCTGTCCGCCTAGTACGCGATATAGATTTTGGCATAGGAGATAAGTGCTGATGAAACCTTATTGCTTAATGAGTGAGTCGGAGCTACAGGAAGCGGTGGCCAAATATATTGTACAGCAATATCCCGATGTACTATTTCACTCTGATTTCGGGAGTGGCACAAAGCTTACCAAAAACCAAGCAGCAAGGCAGAAGCGGCAGAATGGGTATAGGAAGGGCTGGCCGGATATGGTTATTGCTGAACCGAGAATCTATGGCTCCATATTCGAAAATTGTAGCATAGAAAAATGGCGTACTCAAACAGAAAACTGCACTGATGAAATTAACGCGTTTTTTAGCGGTCTTTTCCTCGAGCTCAAAAAAAGTGGCACTAAATTAATCCGTGATAAAAACGCTCGTAAGATTCTCAAAGGCGAGACTAAACTTCGCAAGAAGGGCGATTGGTGGAATTCCCACATAGAAGAGCAAGCAAAAGTACTAGAACAACTACGCGAGCGCGGTTATGTTGCCGAGTTTGCCGTAGGGTTCGACGAAGCAAAAAGAATAATAGACGAATATTTAGGAGGTAAAGAAAGTGAGTAAAAAACATTTTTTCTGGGAAGAAAATGATATTGGGGATATAGACCGTGTCTACGGCGGCAAAATCGTGGGGTTATCACTTGCAGCGATTATTGTGCTGCTAAATGTAATTGTCGCCCCAGACATCATCGGAGCCGGCCAGGTTGGGATCGTCACTCGCTTCGGTGAAGTCAACCGGATTGCCGAGAGCGGGCTTAATTTCCATATCCCATTCATCGAAGGCGTAACTAAGATGGAAACCAGAGTGCAGAAGACTGAAGCTAAAACAGACGCCGCAACTAAAGATTTGCAGGAAGTCAATGGTGCAGTTGCGGTCAACTATACGCTGACCAACGAGAATGCGCTCAAGGTCTACAAAGAGCTCGGTGTAGATTATCAATCAACTGTCATCACTCCAATTCTTCACGAATCTTTCAAGCAAGGCATCACTGGTTACACTGCAGAACAGCTCATGGCTAATCGCACTGAAGTAAAAAGCGCCATTCAAGAGATGCTTACTCAACGGCTAGCTACCTACGGCATCACCGTCGTCGATGTTAATCTAACCGACCTAAATTTCTCTCAAGAGTTCAATGCGGCCATCGAGCAGAAAGCCGTCATGCAGCAGGAAGCAGAACGAGCAAAACAAGAGCTCGAGAAGGTGAAAATCGAAGCTGAAGCTAAGATAGAACAAGCTAAAGCAGAAGCTGAAGCTCAGCGCCTCCAGCAACAGACTCTTACTAAAGAGATGATTCAAAAAATGTGGGTAGAAAAATGGGACGGTAAGCTACCAGAAGTCTCAAGTGATGGGTCAATAATGCTAAATCTAGGAGAAAAATAATGGAGGGCGGAATATCAATAACTACCGCTCTCGGCATTCTCTTCATCATCCTGAAGGTGATTGGTGCAATTGATTGGTCTTGGTGGTGGGTGCTAGCGCCGTTTTGGATACCAGTGGTAATCGTGGGGTTAGTACTGTTAATTCTGATAATTGCCGGTATCATCTCGATTAAGTAGACTAGGCGACCACTTCGATTTCTGATTAGAAATAAAGGGAGGGACATGGATAATAGTAAATTCATTCCTTCAGTTCGTTTCTTAAATGGGTTAAGGATTTATTTCAAATCTAAGACCGTAATTCAAGTAAGCCAAGGCAACTACCATGTCGACATTATCCGATGGGATCAAGTTGGCAACGGTAGGTATAGCAGTTCGTGGAAGCCATTTTGCGAGAAGCTTTGTCGGGCAAACTACTTTTCCTCAATCCATCAAGTCATCAGATTAGCCAATCGTTATGATTTGCGAAGCTACACCTCAAAGCACCCAGTTGACCCACCACCGGGGATCTGGGTGCGACCTAGCAAGTATAGGTGGCCAAGAAAGGAAAATCATGGGAGCAATAAAACCGCAAGGAATAATCAAGCCAAGAGAGCCAGAAGCTGACATTGTGATCTACTCAAAATGGTGCATCCAGTGCGAGCATCCAGAGTGGTTGTTAGCTCTGAATATCTGGGCGCAGACGCAGGGATTGACTACCCAAGTCATTAGGACTGCTTATCGCCCAGCCGACCACCAAAAGGCTACCGAGCTCTGGGCGAGCCGGTCTAATACGCCAAAAGACGAAACGCCAGAAGAAGCAGCGGACTACCCAAGTTTCATCGTTTGGGAAGAAATAATTTCATTAAAGGGTTTCATAGAAATGATAAAAGAGCCAAAAAATAAAATGGTAAAGGGAGGCAAAACCAAGAATGACATGCAAAGATTGCCAAAGACCAAAAGGTCTTCTAGAAAAAAGCATATGGCTGCTCCAGTGGATTCAGGTACGCTGGCGAATGACCTACGGCCCGATGATTAAGCAAGGAAAATTTAAGGAAGCAATTAAACATTGGAAGGAGAGACATCAGAGATGAAATATTCTGATCTACAAACTATCCCCAAGAGATTTAGGATTTGGGATATGTTCCACAAGAGATGGTTTCAAGGCGGTACTAGCGACCAAGATAGAACTTTAGGCGTAGATGCCGTTCATCTCTTCGGGGAGACAGCGGTATTTGGTACGTTATTCCACGACCAGAACTGTATCCACGATAGTGATGATTGGGAAGGTATGGGCGTCATAGACATGCTCGAACACCTAGTTTGCGTACAGTCTACAGGGCTCAAAGACAAGAATGGAAGGGAGATATTCGAGGGGGATATTATAAAGTTCGGAGAAGTCGTAGCGGTAGTAGAATACCATTATGGAGTTATACAATACTATCGTGTCGACAAGCAATATTACCTTCTAGCCGAATCAAGAGAAACGGAAATCATTGGCAATATCTTCGAGAATCCAGAATTATTGGGAGAGCAGGTCGATGTCGGTTGATACAATGTTCTGTTGTCTAGTGTTTGCTCTAGGCTTGCTAGCTACTCTATTTGATGCGGCTGTGCTGCTTACTGGGCTGACACTAGGTTGGATAGACGGAAGTAATAATTGGAGGAAGAAAGATGGAAAATAATACGCCACAACTCTTGACTATGCCACTCAGATTTAGGGTATGGAGCCAAAGCGGACACAGCTTTATGACGATAGCCGACGCCTATCCACTAGTCCAAATGTCAAAGGAAGAAGCTAGTCGTATTGATTTCAGTCTGCAGGAGTTATCCGATCTGTTAGAAGAGATTACCTATTACGATGGCAACGATAATTACATCGTCTCGCAGGACACTGGCCTCAAGGACAGGAATGGGAAGGGTATTTATACTGGGGATATTGTAAAGGTTTTAGGGAGCTTCAGCACCCCTCAAGTCTTCGTGGTTTCATACAGCATAGAACGTGGGTACGCACGCATTTACCCATTCTATCCCGAGGCAGACGATGACTTAATCCCAGGTACTAATGAAGCTGAAGTAATTGGCAAAATCTGGCAAAACCCAGAACTGTTGGAGGGAGAATGTTGCGAGTAGGCAAAAAGTTTCTAAAGCCACACTTCTGCCCGGAATGTGGCGAATTAGTAATTCTCGTCCGTCATCCTCTATCGCAAAGATGCCCGAAGTGCCAGCAAAGATACCACCGCAAAAAGCAGAGCCATAAGGCACAGCAGCGCAAGTACAATACCGGTGATTACCGGCGTAGAAAAGCAGCCACTCTACACAATCATCCGTACTGCGCTCTCTGCGGCAGTACTCGCGATTTGACCTGTCATCACGCCGTGCGGGTGAGATCGGGAGAGTGGAAGGGGCAACACCTGACGGTACTCTGTACCGAGTGCCATCGGATTTGGGAGACTAAAG
>CAZOPB010000029.1:0-9731 GCA_964581595.1 uncultured Candidatus Saccharibacteria bacterium | reverse complement strand
CTCTAGCCTTTGCAGCTAATCTCGAAGGAGCTGCCTCTGATCACTATAAGTCTAACATTACCCTTAGTGTTGCGGCCGGAGCGGGGGAGGTGGTAAAGACTTGGTCAATTTATAGTATGCAAGAAATGACAAGCAGTATTTGCTCTACGGCAGAAGTAGGTACAACTAGTCAATTAGTGGATCTACGAGATAATAAGACCTACTGGGTCACTAAGCTAGCCGACAATAACTGTTGGATGACCCAGAATCTAGCCTTAAACCTTAGTACTGGCACTCCACTCACTAGCGCAGATTCAGACGTATCTAACTGGACACCCACAGCTGATACCCAGCAAGGTACTATTACAACGTTTCCAAGTAGTAGTGACCTAACTTTCTCATACAGCCCTGGTGATTATGTTTATACAACACCAACTACTCAGAACAGTTGCGGAACTAGTGGTATTACTACACTAGGCGGATGTCCAAATTGGACTCCAATGGCAGGACTAAGTAGGGATACTAGCGGAGATGAACTGGCGCATTATCTAATAGGCAATTACTATAGTTACGACGTAGCTACTGCAGGATATACCGATAGTAGTAATAGCGCTCCGAATAGTATTTGCCCAAAAGGTTGGCAACTTCCACCCAGCTTAAGAGATAAATCATATAATACCTTATTAAATTCTTATGGAACTAATAGCGGTTTGCTCTATGGTACGCAAGACATCCGCTTGAGCCCTCTTTACTTCGTATATGGCGGCCTCGTCGGTAGTAGCTCTCTGTACAATGCCGGCAGCAGCGGCTATTACTGGTCATCTACGGCCAGCACTGCGTCCAACGCTTACCTCCTGCTCTTCGATACTAGCGTCTACCCGCCCAGCAGCATCAATCGCTACTACAGCTTCCCCGTCCGCTGTGTCGCTAGGTAGGTTGAAATGATAGGAAAATAGGCAGAGGAATCTGCCTATTTTTGTGGAGTATGATTGTGTGCGATAGGAGTATGATTAGCAAATTTGGGAGCATGATTTGAGATAGTGGGAGTATGATTTTGAAGACTATGAATTAACAGAGGTAGAAATAGAGATTTGGCTCAGAGTACGATTTTTGAACTTATGAGTATGATTACTTATCTTTTAAGTATGTTTTATCAAGCTATGAGTATAATTCCCTGCTCCTTGAGTAAACTTATTCCCAGCTGACGCTGCCGAATTGGGGGACGGCGGCGATCCAGAGCTGACCAGGAGTGAATTTGATCTCGCTGCCGCTAGCGTCGCGGAAAACGATTTGGCTAGTTTGGCTAGATTTACTCCAAGTAGCTTCGATATATTCGCCGTTTTGGAAAATGTAGGCTTCGCCACTGCCGATGGTTTGGATTTGTTCATGATAGCCGTCGGCCATGGTAGATTCAGTAACGCGCATAATGGCAAGAGCGCTTGGAGCGACTTGAGTCAAGCTGCAAGTCTCGGGGCTAATATTAGATTCCCCGGCGGGGCAGTTATATGACATGTGTTGACCGGTGCCTTCATAAGATCTGGCGTAAGTATTAGTAGCTGCGTTGTAGTTATAGTTTACAATGTAATCACTTATATTAGAAAAAGCGGTGCGGATATGGTGCGCGGAGACGGGGAGATTGGCGATGCATTCGGTATCTTCGACTTCGCATTCCATGGCGTTGTTTGCCAAAATATCTTTAGTTTCGTCGGGAGTTAGTCTGGGAAAAGTCTTGGGCTGGGAAGTATTGTAGCTCTTCGACTGATTAAATTCTAGTAACTTAGTTGGCGAAGTGAAAACGTTATTCCAATAGCGATATTGATTGCCGATGTAGTTTACCTTCCACATGTAGTTAAAATCTTCATCGAGATTGCGATAATTGCCATTTCCGACTTCGGCGAGAGCTTCACTGGAGCCGCCATCATGAACAATAGTACAATCAAAAGGTGTGTCCCAGCTGAGATAATAGGGACGGAGTGAGCGAATTGGGCCGATAACGCCGGTGTCGGGATTTTGGAAAATGGCAGCGAAGCGAGTAATGCCGGTCTCGGCGATAGCTTCAAAGACTACGCCGGCGGAGTTTAAGCCGACTTGGGGACGGGCGCCGTCGGTACTGCCGTTGGGAATCTGGACGCAAAAAGTAGGTGAACTGTTGAGGCGGTCGTCGGTGATTTCGAGACCAGTGAGCTTGCTGTAGATTGGTTCGTCATAGTCGGGGCGATCGCCGGAGAAGTCGAAACCTTTGCCATCTTTGATGACAAACCACCAGACGCCGATGCCAATCAGGGCGAGCGCAAGGATGATTGCTATAATACTCAGAACAATGCGGCTAGGATTATTTTTATTATCCTTGTTTTTGCCACCCTTTTGTTTCATAATTAATCATTCTCCAAGGCAGTAATAGTCTTTTGTAGGCGGGCGAGAGTGACGTTCTTACCAAGGACATGCATAGTGAGATGAAGCGCGGGGCTAAATGGTGCGTAGGACAAAGCGATACGGACGATGGAGAATAGCTCGGCGGGTTTCTTGCCAGTCTCGGCGAGGAGAGCGTTTAGAGCATTTTGCAGATTGTCTTCGGTCCAATCGTCGAGTTTTTCTAATCTACTACTAACTAATTGTAGCATGTCAGACAATTCTTCTTCGCTGAACTTCTTGAGGAATTTATTATTCACGATCATATCGAGATCAATAATTGGATCTTGGAAGAAATAAACAGTCATATCGCGAAGGTCATTTAAGGTCTTGAGACGGTCGTAGATGATGCTGAGAACTTGTTTTTTGTAATTATCATCATAATCATCGGCGGCTTCTGGCCAAAAATCTATAGTGCGGCTATAGAGTGCGTCGATACCATTTTCGGTGGCGATTTTGCGAATCCATTGACCGTTCATCCAGAGCAATTTAACTTCGTCGTAGCGGGCGCCAGAATTTTGAATATGATCGAGGGAGAACTTTTGAATAAGTTCATCTTTGGTATAAATTTCTTGCTCGGTGCCATCATTCCAACCGAGATTAGCGAGATAATTTAACATGGCTTCGGCGAGAATACCGTCGGCGCGATATTCGGTGACGGATTTGGCGCCATCGCGTTTACCAAGCTTTTTATTACCGGTAGGGGCGAGGATATGTGGAAGTGAGACGAGCTTCGGAACTTCGAGACCGAGGGCTTCGTAAATCGCGAGGTAATTCGGTGTGCTAGGCAAATATTCTACGCCACGCATGACGTGAGTGACGCCCATGGTAGCATCGTCGACGATGTGGCCGAAATTATAAGTAGGAAGGCCGTCGGCTTTGATTAAAATAATGTCGTCTTGGACTTCGGGGCCGGCTTCGAGATCACCCATGACTTCATCGTGCCATTTGCGAGGCCTTGGGTCGGATTTGAAACGGAGTGGTAAGCCTTCGTGCCATTCGGGCGGATTCTCGGGGCGGAAATTACGATAGAGATAAGGAATTTTGTTCTTAGTACATTCGTCACGATATTGCTGGATCTGTTCGCTACTGGTATCATCGGCATAGGCACGACCGGCGGCGATGAGCTTTTTCGCCCATTCGTGATAGATAGCCTTACGTTCGGTCTGGAAATATGGAGCGTGAGGGCCGCCGACAATAGGACCTTCATCCCACTCGAGACCAAGCCAGTTAAGAGTATCTTCGATGAGCTCGGTAGCACCTTCGACGTAACGTGCGCGATCGGTGTCTTCAATGCGCAAGATGTAAGTACCGTTTTCTTGGCGTGCAACTAGATACGGATAAATCGCACTGCGGACGTTGCCGATATGAATGTAGCCGGTGGGGCTAGGAGCAAAACGTGTGGTTGTCATAATAATATATTATATCATATTTATTTGAAAGTAGACTAAAAGTTTTATTTTGTAAATATGCTATCAGATTGCAAATGTTTGCCTATCTATTTTTTTTTAAAAAAACACGACGCTCTTGTTTTTTGATTTCTAGGCACTTATATAAGGCGATTTATATTTTAAATTTCTCTGCTGTTTAACTCCTAATGACCACTTTTCTTTTAAAAAGAAAAGTGGTCAGAAAAGAAATCCGGGGGTTCGGATTCCCCCGGACCCCTAAAACCGCCATGGGCTCTGCCCCTGGACCCCGCCAAAGTTACACATTAGAAGATGTAAGTTGTGAGCGGACTTAAGATTGAACTACTAGTTTTATAGAGATGTGACGATGTTGCGGAGTTGTTTCTTGGTTAGGCCTTGGCCGGTGGAATCAATTTTGTAGAGGACGCCGCCATTGACCCAAGCGGCATTTGAGCCGGAAATGTAAATGGTAATTCCCTGCTCGTGGGTGGTGATGTAGTTATTATCCCAAGTTGGTTCGACATAATTGCGTAAGACCGCGGTGCTATCCCAAGAGGATTTTTCTTCGGTAAGAGTGAAACCAGATTTTTCTGGACCTTTGAAAACTAATGTAATTTTGCCCTCTTCAGAGCTAATATCGCTGAGTGAAAAATCACGTGGCACATAGGATGGATATGAAGCTTCGATGCCGGTCTGCATAGCGGCGACTTTGACGGAGATGTCGGGAATGCTAGAGCCTACGAAATAAATTACTCCGGCGACGCAAAGAAGTGCGCAGAAGAAAGCTAATGCAAAACGCTTGGCGCTGACCTTTTTCTTGGTAGTGCGTTTGCTGCGGGGTGACTTTGTAGGGGCTTCATCATCCATGGCAGCGACGGAGCGAAGGGCTTTGCGCAAGGCTTGATCTTCGTCGGCGACGAGCTTGGGGCGGGCGGCGGTCTTAGTGGTAGTGCGGCGCATAGCTGGTCTGGCGGCGGGTCTCGCTGTAGTTCTCGTGCTAGTCTTTTTCGTTATTTTAGCCGTAGGCTTAGCCGCCGGTCGTTTAACGGTGCTTTGGCTATTTGCGACCAATTTTTTAACGGGAGCTTTGGCGGCAACTTTAACTTTGGCGGCTTGTTCGGCTTGTTTGAGTGCTTCTTTTTTCTGGACTTCTTCTTGGATCTTGGAGGACTTCATGGCTACGCCGATGAATTTCTCGATAGTGTTGCTAAGCTCGACCATTTCTGGCGCACTAGAACTTGCTTTGATGTTTTCGGCGAATGATTTAAGCGAGGTGATCTGCTCGGCGACTTCTTCTGGGTCGGTAGCCATGCGAATGGCGGCGATAGCTTCGGAAGTAGCTTGAGCGATGGTGTCGATGGAGTTGTTTTCTATGGTAGATGTGGCTGATGTATCTTGCATCGAAGCGCCGAGACTAGCAGCGGCATAATCGGCAGCGATATTCATGGCGAGAGCTTGAGAATCAGTCTCGGCAATAGTGCTGCTAATAGGTATGATGCCTTGATCAGTGGGCTCGGCATAGTAATTTGTATTATCAAGCTGCTGAGTATCTATTCCTCTAGCCTCTTGACTGGCGAGGACTGGCATATAAGTAGCTTCTTCAAGCGGCTCAATAGGAGCTTCATCGGGGACGATCTGGTTAAGATCTATGGCAGGCTGTTGGCTAGATGTTTCGGATGTGCTACCAAATTCAACGACTTTTGGTACAACTGGAGCGTCAGGATAATTATTGATCGATTCGGCTTCAGCTTCTGCGGCGAGTACGTCTGAGGCATGTAGGCGAAGATTAACTAAGCGTGAGGGGCGTGCGGAAGATTGCTCGGTACTACTAGCGTGGACGGAGCGAGCGGCTTCCTCGATGGCGAGGTTGCTAGGACGACCGACGTAGCGGCGATCCAAAGTCTGAGAAGGCTGCGTCATACGATGAGTCGTGGAACTCGCAGATCCAGAACCTAATTGCATGTTCGCCATTAATTAATAACTCCTCATCATGTTTTTGCTTAGTACTATTATACCGTTAATGACTACAAAAAAGCAAGAGCAAATTTTGAGAAAACTTTTGGAATTGTGGAAAACTTAATCATCAATACAGGGATAGGTGGAGAGAAACTTTCGTTTTATACTAAAAGTGTTATATAATATATAGTATGGATTTTGATGAAAAGAAAAAACGTCAATTGATTCGAGTAATTATTGCAGAAATAGGAATGGTACTGTCGGTGATTGCGATCGTGGTAGTATCGACAATGGCGGCGATGGGTTTTATGATTTCGGGAAATGGAGGGATTGAACAGTCGGGGCTGATGCAGCTACATTCCCTACCGACTGGAGCGAGCGTGAAGATTGATGGGAATGCGATTTTTCCGCGAACAAACTTGAGTCGGACGCTGTCTTCTGGCACGCACCATCTGGAGATTTATCGAGAAGGTTATGATAACTGGCAAAAAGATATCAAGGTAATGCCAGGTGTGCTTTTGAGAATTTATTATCCGAGGCTGTTTTTGCAAAATCGTACTGTCGAGGCGGTGCAGAATTTGGCGGAGAAGGATGAGCTGGAGTTTTATTCTGTATCAGACAATCGGAATTTCATATTGTATGCGAAAAAGGACGCGTCAGAGTGGCAATTACTGGATGTGCGGGGAGATGAGATTAAGTCTACGCCATTAGATCTTTCAGGGATATTGCCGGGTATGGTAGAGGAGAAGGCGGATCGTAAAAAGGCCGGCGAAAATACGATAGAGCAACATAAATTTGATTTTTTGGGTGAGATTAAGGAAATACGGTGGACGAGCAGCGAAGAATGTGTGTTGGTATCGGTGAAATATGAGGATAAAATAGAGTGGATTTTGGTAAAGCTAAAAGATATTGCAAATAGTGTGAATATTTCACGGACGTTTGGACTAGGCGAAGATGTAAAGCTGGCGATGATTGATAATACTGGGAATCAGATTTATGCGCTGGAACGGAGGCAGCTAAGGAGAATTAACGTTGGCGATGGGGTAATGTCGAGAGTACTATTAGACAATGTAATAGATTTTGCGAACTATGGCTCGAGTGTGGTATATTTAACCGGTAATGATGAGAATAAAGAGCGTGCGATTGGCACTTATCGGGATAATGAAAAAGGTGGGGTCGAAATTGCAGATGTGGAGGATGGAGTGGCGGTAAGCTTGGCTATATCGACTTATTATGGAGATGATTATGTGATCTGGATGGAGAATAATAAGATGATATATTACGTTGGTAAGTTGCCGGGCTATACAGATACGCTGGGTGAGCAGACAGATTTAAAGCGGGCGGAAGATGAAATTAAGCTAAGCGCGACGCCAGAAGCCTTGACGTTGAGCCCGGGCAATCAGTACGTAGTGGCGAGAAAAGATAAAAAAATGATGGTGATAGATTTGGAGACGGGCGAATTGTATGAATATGATTCCTCAGTGGCGGGGTTAAGATGGTTTGATGCGAGCATGATGTATGCGATAGTAGATGATAAGATAATGGTGTGGGATTTTGACGGGACGAATAAACGTGATTTGGCGAAAAGCGTGGATAGTGGTAGCGTGAAAGTGATGAATGCGGCGGTGCTAGTAACGGCAAATAATCGCTGGATGTATTATTTGAGCAGAGGGGGTGAGGGAGAGAAAAATATAGTGCTAATGCGCGAGCGGATTCAGTAGTATAATAAGAGTACACTGCTAGGGAGATGGAGTATAGTGTATGGTAGGGGGAGTATAGTTTTTTGAGCTCAGAGTATGATTTTTGAGGTGTCAAAATAACAGAGGTAGAAGTAGGGATTTGATCTGGAGTATGATAAATGGTGGCGAAAGTATGATTTGTATTTTTGTAAGCATGATTAGTTATGCCATGAGTATGATTATAGTATAATTTTGCAGCTAGATTAGCTTAATTTCCGAAGAGTCCGCTCCAGATATTTTCGAAGAATGAAGGCTCGTTGGCAGGCATGGAGACGTCGGTATCGGTGTTGCCTGGGTTTTCGTAATCGCCTTGGTCGATGTTGCCATTATCGCCTTCGTTGTATTCATAAGCGGGGCTAATTTGCTCGGCAGTAATAAGCAAGCGGAAGCGCGAAGTGCCGAGCGGTGTACAAGTGATTAAAGTTAGCATCGGTTTGTTTGTGTTGTAGATTAAAGCGGCGACGTTGGTCGGCTCGACGACTTCGCTCTTGGTCATTTGGTAAGTATAGCGGACAGATTCGTAATTAACGTAGATAAGATCGCCAGCTTCGAGGCGCTCGAGGCCAGAAAAAATGAATTTATATGGATTGCTGCTATAAATATCACCAGCGGAATGGCCAGAGATGACAAGATTACCGACTTGACCGGGCATGGCATTGGCGCCAGGGATCATAAACTGGGCGACGCCGTGATTCATGGCTTCCATAACGTCATTAGTGGAAATGCCGAAAGCGATAGGCACGTCGACATTGAGCTTCGGGATGATCAAGCGCGGCTCGGGCGAGACAGCTTGAGTAATATTAGGGTTGACGGCTTCAATACTAGTAGCAACGTTGTCGGTATCAGGAGCAACGTAGGCCATGATTGGAGCGAAGATTAAGCGATTGTATTGTAGAAAGAGAAAAACGATAAGCACAGCAAGAGCCATAAAGACCGGCAAAAGGCGGCGAGTGCGACGTTTTTTCTGGATTTTGCCGCTGGCGACGCGTTCGCTCTTGAGTTTTTCGGTGGCAAGGTAGTTTTGGGCGGCTTTGGCGTAATATTCGCTGTAGTAATTTTGGTAGTAATTTTGCCAGGCGGAGTGATATTGTTGCCATTCGGCGTTGACGGCGGTCTGATTGATCGGAAGGTCCTTCATGGCGCTAGTGTCTTCATCGGCGGCATAGGTCGGAGCGGTGCTGACGGGAGTACGGTCGCTGTCGGTGGATTCGAAGTTGACTTGTTCGTAATCATTGCCGGCGACGTCGGAGCCATCGTCTAGGACATCAAAATCGTCTTGATCGGAATAAACGATGCCAGGAGTAGGTGGGGCGATATATTCATTGCCGTCTCGCTTGACGGTAAAAGGGGTCTGACTATTGCTGGCGTTGTTTTTGAGACTTTCAAGAGTCGACGAATAGACCGCAAGTACTTTCTTGCGGGCACGCTCAGCAGCTGATTCACGCTGATCAGAAGATAGCCCACCTGCATTTGTATCCATATTTATTATTATAACATATGATGGTAAAAGTTGTATAAAAATAAAAGCCCTAAGGCTTTTCTTGAATGGTGCCTCTAGTGGTCAGATACCGAACCCCTATAAAAAGGCTGGTCCCCACTCGAGTACGTATATAATTGTAGCATAAAGTTCGGAGTTTGTGAACACTTTTTTAACAATTTTATAACATTTTTATAACAAATTTTGCTTTTGCCCTATTTTTCAAGTAAAAAACAGGGGTTTCCCTGTCATCTACCACTACGAGAGTCACTGCTATAAGGGGTTACCACCTCCCTTCGCTTGATTCTATTTTCGTATATTCCTCGTTTCTATGTTCTCATCTTCTTTCTTAAAAAAAGCAACATCGTATTCGACACTGCTCTAATCGTTAAATTGTAATTTATCGTTTTAATATTATTGTGTAAGAAATACCCATATCTGTAACTAATCTATTTAATTTTGTTTCTTCGCCATTTTTTATAATAAATTCATCCTCTTGTGAAAGTAAATTCACTACGATTTGACTCATTTTTTCACTAGTTTTAATAGTAATATGATCTTTATTAACTTCTATTATTTTAAAAGTTATCTCATCGCCTAATCCACCATTTACTTTAATTTCATCGTTTAACTTAATGTTATATTTTAATTCTTTATTATGATATTGTTCCCCAGATTCACCCCAAAACTTTTCTATAACAGTAATATTATAGGTCAAATTTTTATTATATAAGTATAACCCTGTAATACTGCCTAAAACCA
>CAZOPB010000028.1:0-9836 GCA_964581595.1 uncultured Candidatus Saccharibacteria bacterium | reverse complement strand
ACAGACCTCGTCATTATCAGTGACGCGCTCTAACCAGCTGAGCTATATCCCCATAGGTATTGTATTTTGTTAATATATTTTAATGTGATAGGTAGCCTTTCTAAAATGAGTCAGCTACTTAGGCGCAAGCGCTCGATTTTTGATTTACTCGGCATTCGCCTCGGATAGGGCTGAGCTATATCCCCATCTAGATTATGGTGGAGTAACAGGGATTCTAACCCTGGACCTCCGCCTTGCAAAGGCGGCGCTCTAAACAACTGAGCTATTACCCCAAAATGTAAAATTACTTTCTTATTGTAGCGCATAATTTATGAAAAATCAAGGTTTAAATTGTTCAAATCTCTAGTTTGCCGAGCTTATTCTTATCATGCGCCGCCTACCTAGCTTTCGAAACACGGCGTCGTTCCAATAGCCTCCTAAAGCCCTTCCAGCTTCTCTGGGGTCGGGGTTGACACGTCCCGTCTTTACGGGCGTGTCACCCCTCAGTTCTCGGTAGCAACCTGCGAAATTCCCCGTCAAAGCCAGAAAGACTTTAGATAATGCTAATTACAAACTGGCGATTCGGGAATCTAGAAAGAAAAGAGATAGGTAACGCTCGTAGACGCAGAGGGTATTTTAAGGCGATTTTGGGTGTATTAATGTAAAAAGGTGCGTAGATACCTTTTATGCTTAAAAAGTGCCTTGTAGGGCTTATATGAGGCTCTGAAGGGCATTTTACGGGTGGGGATATAATAAAAATGAGGAAAAATACAGAAAAACACCAGCGGAAGTGGTGTTTTACGAAAATGAGGTGTTTTAAGTAACCTCGCAGTGGTTTTACTCAAAACTTGTCTCTATTATATATCACCAGATGAATATTGTCAATACGGTTTATCCACAGGGTGCGGAAAACTATGGTTTGACGAAAAAGAGGGAAGATTGTGCAAGAATTTTAAGAAAATGTTACAATTATAACACTTTTTTGCATAAAAACTATTGACAAAACGGAAGCGGTATGCTAAAATGGTTGTAACATCCTAAGAATTGGGTGATGTTAAGCATGTAATTGGTGGGCAGAAAGTGAGTAAAATTATGTCAGGAACTAAGGCTGGTGGCCTTAAGGCTGCACAAACCAACCGTGCGAAGTATGGTAAGGAATTTTATTCCCAGATCGGTCGCAAAGGTGGTCAAAATGGTCACACTGGCGGTTTCGCCGCTAACCCAGCACTTGCTCGTATTGCAGGGGCGAAGGGGGGACGGATTTCACGTCGTGGACCAGCTAAGAAAGCTGCCTAATAAAAATAATCCCCTTAATATAGGGGATTATTTTTATTAGAGCGCGGTATTCTAGATTAGCCTCCACGAATAGCAGCCTATTACTTCGTCAAAGATTGCACTGCTCGTGCGGCGTACGTCTTAGTACGCCTTACTCCGCGGTTCATCTTTTCCTCGTACTAGACTACTCTTCGTGAAGGGGTCGTGAAAGCTGAATTTGTATTAAGTAATTTTTGCGATGATTGACATGATGATATTGAAATCATTTAAATGCTAGAGCATTCTTCGTGAAAGGTTCGTGATGCCGAATTTATAGTAAAAAAATGTAGTATTGATACGATGATGCTGAAATTACTTAAGCATTAGCGCAAGGGTACTTCTATAATTGTAGGAGTACTCTTTTTGTGGTAAGGAATTTTAAAAAATGAAAAAAGTGCTTGACGGGTGGGGTGGGAGTGTTATAATGAAAGTATTAACCTGTAGTTTAAAGTATGAAGTTGCAGAGAGTGAAGTGCTAGGCAATACACCTGAGTATTGCGAAATCACTTGACTTGGATGGATTGCCTTGTGCTTCCGGTGCATTTCAGAATAAAACGCCTCATGTGTCGATATTGAGGGGATGCAAGACTCGATTCTTGCCAGGCTAATTTAAAATAACACTTTGAAAGTGTTCGTACATAGATGGTTTAATTTGACTGAGACATATTAATTTATGTTTATCTATAGTAAAATTAAACAGACTGATCAGCCCTGGGCGTGCCCGGGGCTTTTTCTATGGTTTAGTGAGATTTTGGCGCAAAAATAGGGAATCGAGGGCTTAATACTAATTGCTATCTCTGTTTGAGAGAGGAAATTGGATGAGATTTAGAATAGATTTTTGATATTTTTGCAAAAATAAGCATAAAAGTATTGACAAAATGCTTATGGTGTGCTACAATGGAGGTATAGGTTAAATAAAGTAACCTAAGTACCTGAAGAGTTTTGACAGTCTTTGTTCTAAGGACACGTTCACCTAAATAAAGATAGATAGGTGGACGCAACTTAGAATAAAGATATGGAGGGCTTGATGATGAATATGAGTTTTGCGAATTTTGCTACCCTGGATGATGTGAAGGCTTCCCTGTATATTGATCCTGAGGATTATGAAACAGTCTTTGAGCTGGAGGATTGGCTGATAACTGACGATCTGCGTGTGGTCTTCTGCGGAGGTTATCTCTGCGCTTTGAAGACGCTCGGGGTAAATGACTCCGAAGTGGAGAAGGAGGTTTTTGGCAGCCAGTGCCAGTTTTCGAAGATCTTGGACGCGGTTTGGTGCAAGCATTTGAGGCCGCGTAGCAAGGGGCTGACTCCTGAGCAGCGCGAGCGGGGACAGATGCTTGAGTATCTGTGCAATACCTATCGATCTGAGTATGGATGCAGCGGAGATGACTTTGTGTGTCTCTCGATGCAGGAAAAAGAAGAGCGCCGAAAGGAGCTCTTGAGCAGATCGCTGAGGCCTGCGTATGATGCGTACAGTATTCATACAGCTTTTGTGCTGGGGTATCAGCTTGCGTACTATCTGTACGGTGGCTGTAGGGAACTGCCGACGTTCACGCGTGACGCCCTGCGTCGCTTTAGTCCTCTCACTCCCGAGGAGGAAGCTGAGATGGATGCGCTCAAGGCGGAGCTGCAGAGGATTCTGCAGGAGATGGATGCGTAGGCAGTGCTCAGAGCAAATAGCAATACTAACGATGTGTCTTCTGATGTCAAAACTAGCGAACCCCGGTTCCGTAGAGGAGCCGGGGTATTCCTTTGGGGTGAAATTAGGGGAGGGAATTAAACTATCATTGATAGGATTAACGTGATTTAGAGGAAAATGAGAAATGAGGCATTTAGAAGGCCTGGAAGGCGGCTGTTTTAAAAAGACGCATTTGGATACTACTTTTGCTTAAAAATGGCTTTCTAGGGCTTGTACGAGGCTCAGGAGGGGATTTTTTATATATGGATACTTGGTGAGAAGACTAGTAATACTCGTTCTGCGGATATGTCTTTCGTCGGGACGTGTCGCAACGCGATTATTGCATAATCGCTACCAGCTGGGCGTCACCTCAGAAGAATAAGTGTAACTTATTCTTCATTCGGTTCCTACGGCTGGACGCGCCCGTCGTTACGGGGCTCCCGCACTGCATGCTCGGTCGTAACCTCCGCACCCCCGAGAAAGACATAGCCCGTAGAACTGTGGTAAAACTTATACTATTTATCTATAAAAAGTAAAAAGGCGAGGGGGATTACCGAACGGAAAACCGAACAAAGTTGAAAAAAGATTTTGAAAAAACCGAACAAAGATTGGCGGAAGGGTGAAATTGGCGTGAATTGATGACGCTTGTGCTCGCAATGGGGCGGGCGGGCGTGTATAATGGATTTAATTGGAGGTGTATAAAATTGTGACGGAGTTTGAGCAATTTTTGGAGCGGGTGCGGGCGGACTATCCGGAGCTGCGGTTTGTGGGCGGGCGGAAGTTTATGTACCGGCCGCCGCGGACGGTGGTGGTTGAACAAAATTTGTTGCGACCTGCGAAAACGCTCCAGAATGCGAAAAATGGCGCGAAGACGGACCCGGAGGCTTTTGAACAAGAAAAATATTTGCAGCTTTTGCATGAAATTGGGCATGCTTTGCTCAGACATCGGGATTATCGGACGGATCCGGAGCGGCTAAAGATGGAGCGAGCGGCGTGGGACAAGGCGTGGGAGCTGTGCAATAAATATAGTATTGAATATGATGAAGAGTTTGTGGAAGTGGAGCTGGATACATATCGAGATTGGCTGTATCGGCGGTCGAGGTGTCCAGAGTGTGGGGGGGTGAGATATCAGGATGCGCATACAGGACAATACATATGTCCTGTATGCAGCGTGGTGGTGCAGTAAGTAGCCTTCGCGAATAGCGGCATATTACTTCGTCTAGAGCTCCAGTGCGCACTCTCCGTATGTATAATACGGTTCGTTTGCGCGCTTCGCTCTATCCTCGTACTATACCACTCTTCGCGAAGGGTTCGTAGGGCTAAATCCGTTGGGGATTGGACTGTGTTTTAGAGTGGAATGGGGTGGAGGTGAAGCTTAAAATAAGCTTAAAAAGTATGAAAAATAGCGGGAAAGGGTGAAAAATAAAAAATGACCGGTGGTCAGTTTTGCGGATAATTGGGGTGAGGAAGGTGACTTCGAAAGAAGTTTATCAAAAATAAGCCGATAAATTAGAGGATGTTCTCAAAAACTAGCCGAATGGAATTTGATGTTCTCAAAAACATCCTGATTGCATCGGGTAAGCATTACTATTTTCGCATAGAATTATGGAAATGTAAACTATTATGTTTAAAATCGGGCTTGATTTCTTGGAGAATATTGTGCTATAATCGAATTAAGCTTAAGAAGGGACAAGTGTTTTTATGGCGAAACAAAAATCGAAAAGATGTGCGCTGAGGGTTTTGCTGGGCGCATTTGCAGTTGCAGTTATCGGGGCGGTTTTGGTGACGCAGCCGATGTTTTGGCAGGCGAAGACGAATGCGGTGAATTTGGATCAGTATGCGGAGGATTTTGATGATTATATAGATCGTGCGGGGAGAGTAAAGTACCTCTCTGATGAGGATGTGAATCCGTATAATGCAGCGGTGGGCTATGGCCAATTTCGCAAGGACGAGATTGATGCGAACGGGACGAAGATTACTTTGCGTCATGAAGGCCAGACGGTGACGTTTGATCGGGGGCTGTGGGCGCATGCAACTTCGCGGCTGTATTATGATTTGACGGAGATTGATCCGAGCCGTCAGTATACGCATTTTATAGCCTATGAAGGTTTGAACACTACGAGCAGGGGTGGGGATGGTGTGACTTTTAATATTTATGGGTCTAATACGCGAGATCGGGATTGGGTATTGCTGGATAGCCAGAAGAAGATGCCGGCTGAGGCGGCGACGTTTGTAAAGGTCGCGGTGCAAGATTATCGGTATTTGCTCTTGGAGGCGCATCAGAATGCGGCTAATGGCAATGATCATTCGGTGTGGGCGGATGCGAAGCTAGCGACAGCGGATTATACGCAATATATTATTCCGGATATTGAGAAGTATGATAATGATATTCGGAACTATGGTGAGGCGAATCTAGAGGATGATGCGGCTTATGAATTGACGGTATTGAGGCGGGATTTTGTCAGTAAGGTGGGACAGTATTCACTTTCGACTTTTGTGGAGGCGAGTGCCGAGAATCGTCGGGCGCTGGAGTGGATTTATAATGATTTACAACATATGCGCTGGTTTGTTTTGGGTGGAACGCCACGCGGTAGCTATTTGAACGCGTTGAATATTTTGTCACAAATTTATACGAAACATAGCGCTGATATGTCGGATGGACGCCAGACCGGATATGCGGGGCTGACTTATGGTGATGTATATAGTAAACTGATGATTTCGACGGCGTTGACGCACTCGGCGGCTTTTGGAGCTTGGTATGATAGTCGTGAGATTTCGGACCCGATGCGACGTTATGAGATTTACAAGAGTATGTACGAGCGGGATTTGCTGGAAAAGCGGGTGTTTACGCAGCTAGAGGTGGAAGAGATGCGGTTTGTGACACTGGCGGTGATTGGTGATGATGAAATTGAGTGGCTGAATAATTTGGCGCGTGAGCGGAAGACTGGCAATAGTGAGTATAATTTGAATCCGTACTCGTATATTAGATATACTTTTGGGTATAATTATGGTTTGCCGCAGTATTATACAGAGGAGAATCGCGAAACTTGGGATAATAAATATCATTTGTCGCAATATGGCGTGCCGTATGGTGAGACGGGGAAGGCGAAGCTCTGGATGGTGTTTGAACAGGGGTCAGTCTGTGGTGGACTCTCTAAGACTGGGTCGAATCTTTGGAATGTCTTTGGGCTGCCGGCGACTGTAATCGGTCAGCCAGGGCACGCGGCGTATCTAGGTATGAGTATGGATGAGGTGGGTGATGGATACTGGGGATTGGGTAACGACGTCTTCGGTTGGACGAAATCTCAGAAGGGGGAGCGGTTTATCTTGGGCTGGGGTTCGCCTTTGATGCATACTGCCTATAATGTAACTTACTTTGGGCTTGGTCAGGATGCGATTAATGATATGGATAATTATACTTTGGCCGAAGAAACCTTGATGCTGAAAGGTCTATATAATGATGAGTCACAGCTAAGAAAACTTTACCGACGGGCGATTGACCATCAAGCGATTAATTTGGATGCTTGGTATGGGCTGATTCAGCTTTATTTGAATAATCCTGATACGACAGAGGAGACTTACGTCGGTCTGGCGAAGGAGATTGCGGCTACTTTTCGGAATTATCCATTGCCGATGGTGGATTTGATGAATTTGATAAAGGGTAAGTTGACCAGTGCGGCGGGAATTGCTGAATATGACAATGCGCAGAAGGTGGCTTTGCAACAGGCAAAAGTCGCAACCAAAGAGGACACAAAACAATTCGGGTCGAC
Source organism: uncultured Candidatus Saccharibacteria bacterium (assembly GCA_964581595.1). GTDB lineage: Bacteria > Patescibacteriota > Saccharimonadia > Saccharimonadales > Saccharimonadaceae > Nanosyncoccus. Next base: position 3,095 of record CAZOPB010000028.1, on the reverse strand, counting down.
GCGTACGATGGCGAATTATTTACTGGGTGCGAATGATTATGAGATGGCAAGCTTTTCGTTTGATGGGGAAAATGCTGGTAAGATTGTCTTGGGTAGTCAGTATGATGGCGTATTGTCGATGCAATATGAGTATAGCTTAGACGGTGGCAATGGCTGGAATATTAAGACGGTCGATGAGAATACAGTTGACCGTAATGTGGCATTGACGCAGGTGCAGCTGGCGCAAATTACTGAGGATAATGACATTAAAGTGCGGATTGTCGGGGCGAACGATTTGATTTATACGATTGATATTACCAGAGGTGCGGCACCGGCTAATTTGTATGCTAATGACCAGGAGAATCGTATTATGGGGGTAGATTTGACAATGGAATGGTGCGAAGTGACAGAAGACGATAGCTGCGAAGGCGATAGTAACCGTTGGGTGGCTTATCGGGATTCTTCGCCGCAGCGATTGGGTGAAGTGGCGATTCGGGTGCGCAGAGGGGCGACTGGTACGAGCTTGACGAGCGAGCCGACGGTGGAATATCGCTTTACGACTGATGCGGAGCCAGATCGACAGTATACCTATATTCCAGTTTCGCATTTGTCGCTAGCACGGGTATCAAGCGAAGCGTTGGGAGCTGGTAAAGACGGCAATGCAAGCTATGCGCTAGACGGTAATTTCTACACGCGGTGGCATTCTAACTGGAATGGGGCGGATAGCGAACGCTATATCGTGGTGGAATTCGATAATAAGGTGAACCTTTCGCGGTTGGAGTATATCGCTGGTGCTGGTGGTAATGGGCATATCAAACAGGCGGATATTTATGTAAGTACGAGTGAGGAATTAAATCGAGATAATTTCGTGCTAGCGGGTAAGCTGACGGATAATTGTGAAGGTGTGGCGGCTGGCGTGACTTGCCGAGACCCTTGGCCGGGGAGGAGCAATGAAAGGCTTGATAACGCTAGAATAGATAGCTTCGATTTCGACGAGTCTATTGCTGATGTTAAATATGTGGCGATTAAGACTAATTTGACTTCTGATGGGGCGAGATTTGTGGCGGCGCGGATGTTTAACTTCTATGAAGATCGCCGGGATGTTCCTGATGCGCCTACGGCAAGCTTGGTCTATAGTGCGACGAGTTATACTAAGGATGATGTCCTAGTACGCTTGGTGAATCCGAGCACGGAGCTGTTTGACATTCGTCTGGAGGATGCCGAAGGAAATGAGATTAGTATTGGGACGGAGACGGATACTATTCAACGGATTGATGAGACGACGGTTAATTTCAAGGAAAATGGTGAATATAAATTTACCTTTACGGATAGTGAGGGTACGCCTGGAAAGGTGTTAATAAAAGTAAATTGGATTGATCGTGAGAGTCCGGTCGGATATATTGAGTATGATCGAGGAATTAATAATCCGACGAATAAGAGCGTGACAGCGAGATTGATGATCCAGGGGAATGAGCCGGTAACGGTCACGAATAATATACAGAACCCTAGCCAGAATAGAGATACTGCTAGTGGTGATAATGTGGATGCGGGCGGTGATGAGTTTGATCCGGAACAGTCTGATGGGCTGGTTTGGGATCCGTTTACTTATACCTTTGAAGATAATGGTGAATTTACCTTTGAATTTGAAGATGCAGCTGGAAATAAGGGCACGGCGACGGCTCGGGTGGATTGGATTGACAAGGCGGCGCCGAAGGCGATGGTGACATATGACGTTACAGAGGAGACTGAGGGCGAAGTAGTGGCAAGACTAGAGAAGGTTAGCTATGTGGATGAGCTGTTGATGAGAGCGGCGGAGCAGAAGCATTATGATGCGGATGGTTATGAATATGATGAGGACTTCATCGTTAAACCGAGCGAGGGCGTGATTATCAATGAGGACCAGACGGCGGAGTATCATTTCAATCGTAACGGAGAGTTTAATTTTGAATATTGCGACGTGGCGGGTAACTGCGCGACGACTCTGGCGAAGGTTGACTGGATTCGCGAGAAGCCGGATGATAATCGACCAGTAGAGCCGGGCGGAGATGAAGAGCCGGGGAATAGCGAGAAGCCGGGAGATGATGATAAACCAAATGGTGGGGATGGGGTGAATAATGACCAGAGTAGCGGTGAGCAACAGCCGGGACAGAGCAGTAATGATGGTGGGATTAGCGGCAGCGTGGTAGCGGATAATGGCGGTAATAGCGGAAATGGAAGCGGTAATGGCGCGATCGGCGGCACGGGGAATGCCGGATTTGAGGCGGAAGGCTTGCCGGAGGGAGTGAAAGCAGAAAGCAAGAAGCTGGTATTGACGAGCGCGCTGAGAGCGAAGTTTGGGGCGAATAGTGAACTCTATGAGATGAGCTTTGTGGATGAGAATGGTGAGAAAGTAGATAATAAAGCAGAAAAAATCGTGGTGACGGTGTCGAGCGGGAAGAAGTTGGAAGCAATTTATATTGTAAAGGATGATGGCACGACGGAAAAAGTGGAATTTGAGCGGGTTGATGATACGCACGTGGAGATTAAAAATCCAGTAGCAGGGAAATATCTTTTCGACTATGCGGAGCCAACCGATGTGCCGGTGACTGAGCCGGGGCAGGGGGAAAGCGAGGAGATACCGCTAAAGCGCTGGTATGAGGGGCCGCTGCCGTGGATCGCAGGAGGGGTGGTGGCAGTGCTGGCGGTAGGGGGAGTGATGTATAGCGCGAGACGAAAGAAATAAATTTTTCAGAGCAGAGCGCGTGATAGCTTTCATTAGACTTGTCGGGGACCGATGTCCCGTCAGCCCGCCGTCGCGGGTGCCGGGCACCTTAATCCTCCCTCGTGAGGTCCGGGCATCCCCGAAAGCTAATAAAAGCTATCGCGCAGAACATTGAGAACCCTCGCGGGGAGAGTTTTGATGGTGGGGATTGTTGGTGATTTTTGATGAAACTCGACAGTCGCGTCGAGTTTGGGGGTATAGTAACAGGGGTGGGGGCTGATAAAACTCGACACGCGTGTCGAGTTTAGAAAAAATGGGGGTTGGTGATGCTGAAGTTAAAAAGTTGGTAAAAACTACCTCCGTATAAAGTCCTCTACCTTTGCAACATTTGGATAGGAGTTCTACATTGTAATCC
>CAZOPB010000027.1:0-9927 GCA_964581595.1 uncultured Candidatus Saccharibacteria bacterium | reverse complement strand
CTAATAAAATGATCGTGCGCAGTCGCCACGAAGGAAAGAGGAAATAATGTCTCGCAGTCTCAAGAAAGGTCCATACGTGGACTACAAACTCGCGAAGAAAGTTGCTGCTCTCTCCGCCGAAGATCGCACCGTGATCAAAACTTGGGCTCGCGAATCCACTATTTCTCCAGAAATGGTTGGCCGCACTATTGCCGTTCACAACGGTAGAGTTCACGTCCCAGTTTTCGTGAGCGAAAACATGGTTGGTCACAAGCTCGGCGAGTTTGCTCCAACCCGTAAATTTAAGCGCCATGGTGGCAAGAAAGCCGCCGAAGCTGCCGCTGCGAAAGGAGATAAGTAATGACTACTCATTTTGCACATGCCGTTGAAAAAGGCATCGACAGCCAGCCACGCAAGGTTAGCGTTGTCGCTAGCTTAGCTAGAGATCGATACGTCAGTGACGCCGTGGTAATTCTCGAAAATACTCCACGTCGCGCCGCTCGCGCCGTCCGTAAGGCTATCGAAAGCGCCGCCGCCAATTTGCTCAATAACAGCGGCGTTAGTATCGATCCTAAAACTATCCGAGTTGCTCGCATTAGCGTTACCGCTGGCACTCGTATGCGTCGCTATGTTCCTGCATCTCGTGGTCGCGCTTTACCATTTGAAAAGATTTCCAGTAACATTTTCGTAGAAGTCGCCGGTGAGGAAAAAGTCAAGAAAACTGCCTCCAAGCCTGCTGACACCAAAAAGGTCGAAAAAGAAGATAATAAGGAGAACAAATAATGGGTCAAAAAGTCAACCCAGTCTCTTATCGTCTCCAGGTCAGCAAGGATTGGTCCTCTAAGTGGTTTACCCGCAAAGCCGACTTTCGTAACTGGCTGGTAGAAGATACTAAGATTCGTGAATTGATCGAAAAGAGATTCAGCAGCCGCCCAACTATTGCTCGCATCAACATCGAGCGCAGCGCTAATCTTACTACGATTACTATCCTTACCGCCAAAGCTGGCGCCGTCATCGGCAAGCAAGGCGCCGGGATCAACGAATTGAAGAAAGAATTGGAAAAGATCGTCAAGGGTCCTATCCGCATTAACGTTGAAGAAGTTAAGAAACCTGAACTTAGTGCCAAATTGGTTTCCGAGAATATCGGTTTCCAGCTCGGCAAGCGCATGAATTTCCGTCGCGCCGTCAAAATGGCCTGCCAATCTACTATGAACGCCGGTGCCAAAGGTATCCGCGTCGAAGTCAGCGGCCGCCTCAATGGCGCCGAAATGAGCCGCCGCGAAAAGTTCATCGAGGGATCCGTTCCTCTACATACTTTGCGCGCCGATGTAGACTTTCATGTCTGCCATGCTCCTACTATTGCCGGTATCGTTGGTGTTAAAGTTTGGATTTATAAGGGGGAGAAATAAATTATGGCAATTTTAGTTCCAAGACGCGAAGCACATCGCAAAGTTCGCAAAGGCAAAAACCGCGGTACCGCCTCCCGCTGCAATACTGTAGCATTTGGCGACTGGGGTCTCATGTCACTCGATAATGAACGCGTTACTAGCCGTCAGATCGAGGCTGCACGTCAAGCTATCACTCGCTATGTCAAGCGTGGTGGTAAAATCTGGATTCGCATTTTCCCACACACTCCTGTCACCAAGAAACCTCTTGATGTCAAGATGGGTAGCGGTAAAGGTGAACCTCAGTTCTACGTAGCCAAGGTCAAAGCTGGCACGATCATGTTCGAAATCGCCGATGTTACTGAAGAGCAGGCCAAGGAAGCTTTCCGCTTAGCTGGCCACAAGTTACCAGTGCGTACAAAAATTATTAAGAAAGAGGAGTTTTAAGATGGCGGGAGAATTGCAAGGTGTTGTGAGCTCAAGCAAGCGCGACAAAACTATCACAGTTTCGATCGCTAGCCGCGAAACTCACCCACTCTATCGCAAGCAATATACTAAAACTCGCAAATACACCGCTCATGACGAAAATAATGAAGCCGGTGTTGGCGACAAAGTAGAAATTGTTGCTTGCCGTCCATACTCTAAAACTGTCCATTATAAATTGGTCAAAGTTTTGGAGAAATCGCATGAAGCAGTCGAGCTCAAAGACGAAGTCTTAGGCAAGACCGAAAATGCTGAAGGGGAGGAGAAATAAATGATTCAACAGGAAACTAGATTAAAGGTCGCCGACAATAGTGGTGCTAAGGAACTCGGCGTAATCCGTGTCCTTGGTGGTACTAGAGCGCGCTATGCTCGCGTAGGTGATATCGTCACCTGTAGCGTCAAAGACGCCAGCCCAACTGGCAATGTCAAGAAAAAAGCCGTTGTCAAGGCCGTTATTGTCCGCACCAAACAACAAATTAGAAGGCCAGATGGCAGCACAATTCGTTTTGATGATAATGCCGCCGTCTTGGTCAATGACGACAAAACTCCAAAAGGCACTCGCGTCTTCGGCCCAGTGCCTAGGGAACTTCGTGAACTCGGTTTCAATAAAATTATCAGCTTAGCTCCGGAGGTACTATAATATGGCAAAATGTCTCAAAGTAGGCGATCGCGTCAAAGTCATCGCCGGCGACCACAAAGGCGAAGTCGCAAGCATCGTCAAAGTCGACAAAAAAGCTGGCAAAGCTTTCTTGAAAGACATCGAAGTCCGCGAACGCCACATCCGCGCTACGCAATATAATCCTAAAGGCGGTAAGAAAAGCGTCCATACTGGAATCGACTTTTCTAACCTACAAAAGGAGGGTAAGTAATGGCCAGTGCTAAAGAAATGCCACGTTTGAAGGCATTATACAATGACAAAATCGTCAAAAAACTTGAGAAAGAACTTAATGTCAAAAACGTACATCAAGTTCCAAAGCTCGAAAAAGTCGTAATCTCTAGCGGTGTCGGCAAAAAACGTGAAGACAAGAAATTCACTGAAACTGTCGAACTAACCCTAAGGAAAATTACCGGCCAGGAGCCGACGAGCCGGCTCGCCAAGAAATCTATTGCGACCTTCAAAATCCGCAAAGGCATGGGCGCTCCAGTTGGTTATCTCGTTACATTGAGAAACGACAAGATGTATGAATTTGTCGATCGCTTGATTAACATCACCTTGCCACATGTCCGTGATTTTCATGGCGTACCGAAGAATTCTTTCGACAAGCAAGGTAATTACAACCTTGGCCTCAAAGAGCAAACCGTCTTCCCAGAAATCACATTCGAAGATGCTAGCGTCTTACACGGTCTCGAAATTACATTTATCATTAAAAATGGATCCAAAGAAGGGAGCACCAAATTGTTAGAAGCATTTGGCATGCCGTTTGAGAAGGAGGGTAAATAATATGGCGAAAAAATCAGCCGTCCTCCGCGACGAAAAACGACGCAAAATGTACGAAAAATATAAAGCAAAGCGCGCTGAATTGAAAGCTGCTGGCGATCTTGAAGGTTTGCAAAAACTTCCACGCAACGCTAGCCCAACTCGCCTCAAGAATCGCGATATGCTTGACGGTCGCCCACGTGGTTACATGCGTTACTTTGGTCTAAGTCGTATTAACTTCCGCGAAAAAGCTTCTAAGGGTGAAATCCCGGGTGTTACTAAGAGTAGCTGGTAGGAAAGGAGAGAAAAATGTCATTACAATCAACTGATCAAATCGCCGATCTTATCACTCGCATCCGCAATGCCATCATGGTTGGCAAGAACGAAGTCCGCATCCCAACTAGCAAGCTCAAAGTTGCAGTTGCCGAAGCTCTACAAGATGCCGGCTATCTCGAAAGTTGCGAAATCGAAGAGGGTAAGCCACGCGGCGTCCTTCATATCGTTATTAACGAAGAAGGTATGCCTGCTCGCATTACTGAGATCAAGAAAATTTCTAAGCCTGGTCGTAGAGTCTACGCTAGCGTAGAAGAAATCCCAGTTGTCAAAAGTGGCCGCGGTATCATCCTTATTAGCACTAGCAAAGGTATCATGACCGGTAAAGAAGCCAAGAAACAACACCTCGGTGGCGAGATTTTAGTTAAAGTTTACTAGAAAACTCGTACAACAAAATACTCCTATTATTATAAGTAGGAGTATTTTTGTTACCCATTCGCAGAGACGTACAGACGTTCGTTTCATATCACCTGCTCACAGAGGTAAAATAGCTCACAAAACGTACGCCTGTTCGTTTCCGTTCTCTATTCCATACTCTTCTCTAGCAATTCCTCCTGCCGTTCCAAAAAATCGATCGTCGCCTGCAAATCTTCCAATTCCTGCCAGACCTGCCGCTTATGAGTCTTCAACATTGCCATTCGCTCTTGCTGTGCCCTTTTGCTAGTCACTTGCGTCAGTTTCGTATACTTCCGCAAATCTTTCACCGTAAACCCTGCCCGGCTCAAGAAAATTGCCTGCCGCAAATAGTCCACCTGCTCTGGCGTAAAAGTCCGGTGCTTTCCAAAATATGCCGGCCTTAGCCCTGGCACGATATTCGCATTGCAATACCGTCGCAGCTTATACGACGGTACGCCCAACGCCTTACTCACATCCGCCATTTTCAAAATTTCGTCACTCATCCCTTACCTCGCTATTACTATCTCCATTGTAGCATATTGTCTCCCATCCACATAATTATTCCGCCGGCTAACACACCCAAAAAATCATAAATCTGTCCGCGAAACCTCCGCCGCGAGTATTTTTCGTCGTAAAGAAGCACAAAAGTTAAACATCGCGCGCACAAACGACACATTTACTACACAACAGCGAAAGGTTTAATTAATCAACACCCCTAAAATCCTTGCTTTTATTACATTTTCGTGCTAAAATTAATAAGATATTAGTTTAAGAAAGGGAAATATGAGTCGTATCGGAAAACAACCCATCAATATTCCGGCGGGAGTGACAATCACGGTCGGCGACAAAGATATTACTGTCGCAGGACCTAAGGGTTCACTCATCGTTCCGCTCCAGGAAAACGTCAAGGTCGCCGTTGACGGTAACGTTCTAACCGTTACTCGAAGTGATGACGAACCAAAATCCCGTGCTTGGCACGGCCTACAACGCGCATTACTTAATAATGCCGTTACTGGCGTCACTAAAGGCTTCGAGAAAAAACTCGAAATCAACGGCGTCGGCTTTAGGCTAAACGGCGGCGGAAAGAGCATTGAAATGGCACTTGGTTTTTCACATCCAGTGAAATATACCGCTCCAGAAGGTGTCGATCTCAAGACTGACAAGATGACTATTATTGTCAGTGGTATCGACAAACAAAAAGTCGGTCAAGTTGCCGCCGAAATCCGCGCACTAAAGAAACCAGAGCCATACAAAGGTAAAGGTATTAAGTATGTCGACGAAGTTATTATTCGTAAGGCAGGAAAGGCTGGTAAGAAATAATGAATAAAGTATTTCGTGCAAAGCGCACTCGTGCTAAAATTCACGGCACCGCAGAGCGTCCTCGCCTAAGCGCACATATTAGTAATAAGCATATCACCGCTCAGATCATCGACGATGACAAAGGCATCACTTTGGTCTACGCTACCACCGTTGGTAGCAAAGCTAAAGGTAGCAAAACTGATCTAGCTACTCAGATTGGCCAAGAAATCGCTCAAAAAGCTAAAAAGGCCAAGATTACAAGTGTCGTCTTTGACCGCGGTTCTAAATTATATGCCGGCAGAATGTCTGCACTCGCAGAAGCTGCCCGCAAGGAAGGATTGGAGTTCTAATGGCAGAGTCTGATAAAACCGCACAGGTTGTCAATAAATCTGGCACCCTCAAGATGAGTGACAAGACCGCCGCAGGTCGTGTCCAAAGAGACATCAATGGCAAAGCCATGCCTCGCCGCAATAACCGCCGCGACCGCAATCGCAACCAAGATGCCGCACCAAAAGAATTTGACACCGTCACTATCAATATTGATCGCGTTTCCCGTACCGTCAAAGGTGGCCGTAGAATGCGCTTCAAGGCTCTCGTAGTCATCGGTAATCATAAAAATAAAGTCGGTATCGGCGTTGCTAAAGGTGGCGATGTAACTAGCGCCGTCCAAAAAGCCACCGCTAAAGCCAAGAAAAATATGATCGAATTTCACATGGATGGCGAAACTATTTGCCACGAAGTTGAAACTCGTTCTACTGGCGCCGACGTTCTCATGAAACCAGCTGCCCCAGGTACTGGTATTATCGCAGGCGGCGTCGTTCGTAGCATTATCGGCTTGACTGGAATCAAAAACTTGATTTCCAAGAGCCTCGGTAGTACTAATAAAGTCAACATCGCTTACGCCGTCATTGACGGTCTAAAGGAACAACTTCCACGCGACGAATGGATTGGTAATCAAGGTAAAAAGGCCGAGACTAAATCAGAGAAAAAGGCCCCAGCCAAGAAAGCTGCCACTAAGAAGTCCGCCGCCAAGAAGGAGGATAAGTAATGAAGTACAACGATCTAGAAGTTAATCGCAATACTCGCCCAACCCGTTTTGGTCGCGGTATCTCCGCCGGCAAAGGTAAAACCGCTGGTCGTGGTACCAAAGGTCAAAAAGCCCGTACTGGTCACCGCAAAATGCCAGCTGGCTTCATGGGCGGTCAACGCGCCATTATGCAAGCCATTCCAAAGCTCAAAGGCTTCAAGAGCTTGCATGACAAAGCCACTGTAGTTTATACCGATCGTCTCAATGATCTCACCGGCAAAATCGACAACTTCGTCCTTGCCGACAAGGGCCTCATCGAGAATCCTTATACTAAGGTAAAAATCATTTCTCGCGGTGAATTGACCGCCAAAATCGATCTCGAGACCCAATTTGCTAGCAAGACTGCTATCACAGCCATCAAAAAGGCCGGTGGTAGCTTCAAAAAAGTTGCCGTACCAAAGCGCATTGCTGAAAAAGCTGAGTAGAGACTTGGGTAGCTATCATTAAAAGATTTTTTCGCTCTGGAAACCACGCTTTTCAGAGCGAAAATAAACTGGTCTTTGAACTGACGAGGATAACGAACGTAGAGAAAATTTATTTTCTCTACTGAGTGACGCAGTCAGCAGAAATTTCCGCAGGAAATTTTGCCGGTTGGGGACTTTTCTCCTAGAAAAGTCCCCATATTCCGAAAAATAGCTCTTCCTTAGAGCTATTTTTTGTGGTAAAATAGAAGATATGGGTGAAGAGCGCATACGCTTCTTCCATTCAATATACAGAGAAAAGAGTAGGGAAGTATGAATTTCAAGACTATATTCAAATCGTTGAAAAACAAAGACATGTTAAAGCGCGTCCTCATTGTTTTTGGGCTACTTATTGTCTATCGCTTCTTAGCACATATTCCAGTACCACTAGGTGAACCTGCTACCTTTCAGGAAGCTGTCACTAATCTCATTCAAAGTTCCGACTTTGGCAGTTTTCTCAACCTCGTCTCTGGTGGCGGCTTGACTACCTTTTCTATTCTTCTTGTTGGTATTTCACCATACATTACCGCTAGTATCGTAGTCCAGTTAGTTACTAAGGCTATTCCTAAGCTAGAAGAGCTCTCCCAAGACGGTGAATCCGGTCGCCGCAAAATCAGCCAATGGACTCGCATTCTTGCTGTTCCACTAGCCATCGTCCAATCTATTGCTTGGATTTTCATCCTCTATCAACAAGTCCTCGCCGCTAATACTACCGTCGCCTACACGCCTACTACCGCTGATTGGATGCTTTCTGTTACCGCAATGGTAGCCGGCTCCATGATTCTCATGTGGTTTGGCGAACTCATTACAGAGCAAGGTATCGGTAACGGCATCTCCATCATCATCTTCGCTAGTATCATTTCTCAATTACCGACCACTCTAGCTAGCCTCGGCGCCGCACTATTTGATACAAGCGCCGGTAGTCTATCCCTCTTTGGTTGGTTTAATTTGCCAGTCAATCCGACAATTTTCTGGATTGTCCTTGGCTTCGCAATTGCTCTACTTGTCGTGATTTACTTCCTAGTTAAGCTCAATGAGGCCCAGCGCGTCATTACCATTAATTACGCCAAACGCGTGCATGGTAATAGCGCCTACGGCGGAATTAAGTCCATCCTCCCGCTTAAGCTCATTGCAGCCGGCGTCGTTCCAGTTATCTTCGCTACTGCATTTCTCTCGCTTCCAGCCTTAATTGGTCAGCTTATCCAGACGATCAATCCAGACGGTACTTTTGGTACTACTCTCGTCACCATGTTTACCGCCCCTTCCGCTCAAAACTTCGCTACTTACTACCCAGATGGCATTACTGCTCAATGGTTCTTCTATCCAGTATTATACTTTATTCTAGTTGTGCTATTCACTTATTTCTATACCAGTATCATCTTCAATACTAAAGAAATCGCCGACAATCTTCAAAAACAAGGCGGTTTCATCGAAGGCGTTCGACCCGGCAACCAGACTGCCGAATATCTCGGCAAGACTATTAATCGGCTCAATCTATTTGGCGCTCTAGCTCTCGGCTTTATTGCCATGCTTCCATTCTTAACTGACTATATCTTCATTGTCGTAACTGGCGCGCCTATTGGTCTGTCTATTTCTGGTACCGGACTCCTCATCATTGTAACCGTTGCTCTCGAAAACTTACGCCAGCTTAACTCTCGAGCCTTAATGGTGACTTATGACGAATACAAGTAAAACTATCAAAACTAAAGTAAAGGGTGTGGCCAAAATGGAAGAAACTGAAAAGAATAAATCAACTGACAATAAAACGCTTAAGTCTAAAAAATCTGAAAAGAAGATGAAACTGCCTATTATGCGCAAGATTCATATCAAACCAGCGTACCTCATATTAGGTGCCATAGTTACCATCTTTGCCCTGTTCTTCATCCGTGTTGCTCTCTGGGAACATAATTATCTAGCTACTATGGAAGGTTCCGAACGCGACGTTGCTGCAATCGAAATCAACGAAGGCGCCGAAGATGATGAAATTGATAGCACTGAACCTACCCCCGCCGAAATCGTTGAATATATCGTCGCGCCAGACAAACCTCGTTACCTTACTATACCATATCTAGGTATTTATAACGCGCGTATCGTCGAGCTTGGTCTCAAAGGCCAAAACGAAATGGCCACTCCATATAATATTTATGACGTGGGTTGGTATACTGGTAGTGGCTCCGCATTGCCCGGTCAACGCGGCGTCTCCGTGCTCAATGCACATGGCGGCAATCTCGGCTACGGCATTTTCCGTAACCTACCTAAGCTCCCCGTCGGCGAAACTATCAAAATCGAAATGGGCGACGGTCGAATTTTTAACTACAAAGTCATCGAGAGCGTCACCAAGGAGCTCGGCGAAGACGCTAATCGCTACATGGCTACCGCCTTCACGCCGCTTGATAGCACCGGTAATACACTTACACTTATTACATGTACTGGCGATTGGTGGCAAAATAGCCAAACTTATTCCCAGAGACTTTTCGTTAGGGCTTTGATGCAATAGTGCATACAGAAAAGCTCCCATACTTATCAAAAAAGCTAAAAATTAGCTAAATAACTGTTTACAATAATACTAATCCGTGATACAATAGAAGATGTAATTTATGGCTAGTCAAAAAGGAACTCCAAAGGCTAAAACTGAAAAAACTTCAGAAAAGAGTCCAAAGGAAGTAATCAAGTTATCTGGCAAAGTTGTTGAGGCATTGCCAAACACCCAATTCCGGGTGGAGCTTGAGAACGGTCATAATATCATTGCACACATGAGTGGACGTATGCGTAAAAACTACATCCGCTTGGTGCCGGGAGACCGGGTCGAAGTTGAGTTGACCCCTTACGATCTTACAAAGGGCAGAATCAGCTTCCGTTTGCAGTAAATATTAACTGCTATAATTTGCATAATATTTTTTAAGAAGTCGTAACAAAAATATTATGCTGCATATTATTTATATGCGAATTATGGCGCTCTAAAGGAAAGGATTTTGACACTAATGAAAGTACGTGCTAGTGTTAAAAAAATCTCCCCAGATGACATTTTTGTCCGTCGCAAAGGCGTGCTCCATGTCATCAACAAGAAAAAACCTAAGAATAAGCAAA
>CAZOPB010000026.1:4410-10665 GCA_964581595.1 uncultured Candidatus Saccharibacteria bacterium | reverse complement strand
TTACTAGTGTAGAACCTATCTTATTTTGTTGCAAAGGTGATGAACTAATACGTACCTCTAGACAGGGGCGGGGAATTTTGGTATAATTAAGGGAGATTTCGGGTTCGTTCAGGAATGTCGTTTTTGTTTGATGAAAAATGAGAAACGGAACTCCTGAACGGGCCTGAAGAAAGGAAAATTTAATTATTATGGCAAAAGCCAAATTAACAATGGATGAATTGTTGGCGGGCGCTGAGGAAAGCGCTTCGAGAGCAGTTCTAGGGGAGACGGTCACCGGTAAGGTGATGTCAATTCGTAAGCACGAGATTTTGATTGATCTCGGTGCGAGGGGCGTAGGCGTGGTGCCACGTCGCGAGGTCTCTTTTGCGAAGAATTTGGAAGTCGGTGACGAAGTTACGGCTTCTGTGATTGAGGCGGAAATGGCGGATGGTAGTATTTTGCTATCTCTGCGCAAGGCTGCGAAGGAAAAGGGTTGGGATGAAATCCAATCTCGTATTGATAATGCAGAAGTGATTGAGATTACGCCGTTTGATGCGAATCGTGGCGGTCTCTTGGCAGAGTACGAAGGAATTCGTGGGTTCTTGCCGGTGTCACAGCTCTCGGCAGAGCATTATCCACGCGTAGGTAGCGCTGATAAGGATGAAATCTTGCAAAGGTTGAATTCTTTGGTCGGTAATCCGATGAAGGTACGGATCTTGGATGCGAATCGTAAAGATAATAAGTTGATCTTCTCCGAGAAGGAGGCTGTGAAAGATGGTCTCGCGGAGCGATTTGCAGAATTGCACGTTGGTGACGTCGTGAAAGGCGTGGTGACTGGCGTAGTAGATTTCGGTGCTTTCGTGAATGTTGATGGCGTAGAAGGTTTGATTCATATTTCGGAGATTTCTTGGGAGAGAGTGAATAATCCTTCGGACTACGTAAAAGTAGGTGAACAGATTGAAGCGAAGATTATTGCAATTGATAAGGAACGCTTGTCGCTTTCGATTAAGCAATTGACGGAAGATCCATGGCTATCTGAGGTGAATGGTTTGAAGCGCGGTGACGAAGTGGAGGGTACGATTACTCGAATTACACCGTTTGGTGCGTTTGTGCAGATTTCGCCGGCAGTAGAAGCACTCGTACATGTCTCTGAACTTGGTAATGGGAATGATGTTGATCCTGAGAAGGTCTTTACTTTGAATGAAAGGAAGAAGTTCAAAGTACTAGATGTTGATAAGGAAGGTAGAAAAATCAGTTTGACTATCTCTAAGTAGTAAAAAAGGCCCTTCGGGGCCTTTTTTGCTACTTAGAGATGAGGAGAGCCTTGGTTTATAACGACCTATTACTTCGTCAAGTCTTCTAGTGTTCCTTCGGCATTGGAAATGCCTTGACAGTAGCTCGAATCTTCGGAAATAAAAGCAAGCTTTATATTTCTCTCAGATTCTCCTACTGTTTGCCGTACCTTAAGTACGTCGACGCGACTATTGTCGCTATCAGCCGGGCGTCGTCTCACTAAAGAAAGTATAAACTTTCTTTAGATTCGTCTCCTACGACTGGACAGTCCGCGCTTCTAACTTTTCTCGTACTAGATCATTCTAGACCAAGGGTTCGTGCATTTTAATATTAGGTTACTCTTCGCAAAGGGTTCATACAGAAGAGCCGGCGACGAGAGCCTTCCTAAGGGATTCTTGCATATGAATGGCCAAAGTCGCTTTTATAGGATGTCACTAAAGCTTGGTGGGGGAAATTATGGGGCGGCTTTGCGCTTGCGGCCGCGGGGGGCGGGTTTGATTTTGCTGGTTTCGTAGACGACACGAGAAAACTCTTCAATAATAAGGTCTTCACTGAGACGCTGAGTGCGAGGAATGAAAATAAAAGGAATGTGGGCGCTGCGGAAGAATTTTTCCATGTCACGAGGGTCGCTGCCGGGGTCCTTAGCGTCGTTTTGGATACCATCTTCGAGCTTGACGGCGCAGATGGGGCGGAGCGATTTTTTGTTGCAGAGGACGAAATCGACGGATTTGTGATCAATGAAGCGATAGGCGGCATAACGATCTTGGAGGCCGACTTTGTGGCTCAAAAGGGAAGAGAGGCTGACTTCGGGGATGATATAGAATTTTTGACCGAAAAGGTCGTTAAGGATTTGGAAACATTGCTTAGAGGAGCCAACCATGAGATGTTTACGGGGGCGATATTTGAAGCGGTCGATAGCTTCGCGCTGGCGGCGACGAGTAGTGACGCCGGCCAGCACGGAGACCAAAAAGAAGAGCAGCAGCGCAATGACGGCCACGGTAATATAGATCTTATCTGGGCTAAAAAACTCCTCAAACTCCATAAATTACCTCTATATCACTAAGACAAGGTATATACTTCTATTATCTGTCTGCTTTGCAGCTAGAAAATAGGGTGTATCCTCGGAAATACGAGCAAGCTCTGTTTCACTCGGATACTTCTATTATAGCACACTTTACGTAAAAATGCAATAGTTTTATGCTTATTTTTGCGGTAAATGCAAGAAATTGACGAAAATTAAGGGGATTTTAAGGAAAAGAGGGGGATGTGGGGTATAATAAAAGTAGAAGGAAAAAAATGATGGAAATTGCGTGGGCGTGGAAAGGGTAAAATGAGCTACGTAGGGTCGTATGTATGGAAATTAAGACAAAAAGTGGGGCGGATGAGGGTTTTGACGGTGACGGTGGATGTGTTGCCGATAAATGAGAAGGGTGAGGTGAAGATGGTGTATGCGCCGCACGTGGGTGGATGGAGCTTGATAGGCGGACATGCAGAGGAGGGCGATTCCTGGACGAGCGCGGCGTTGAATGAATTGCTAGAGGAAGGCGGTATTGTGGCGAAGCCGGAGGATTTGATTCCGTTTGGGGCAATTTCGGGGAAGGAGCGGGTTTTCCGTTATCAAGATGGTGAGACGCAACCGTTTACGTTGTGTTTTTTGGTGAAAAAATGGCAGAAGGAAGGGGTGCAGACGGATACGGAGGAAGTGCCAGAGAATGGTTGGTTTAGCGTGGAGGAGGTGCTAACGATGAAGACGACGCCATGGTGCCGGACGATTCTGCTGGGGCTGCAAGAATACATGAAAACAGGAAAGTTTCAGATGATGGAGGATAAAAGGAGCTAGAAATGACGAGGATTGAGTATGAGGTAGGGGAGAGGAAGGGGGAAATTGATTGGGTGGCGAGTGAATATTTTGGTGAGCTAAAGGGGCGGGAGTATGAGCTAGGCAAGATGGAAGCGACGGAGATTGAGAAGATGGGGAATTTGTCGGTGACGGGGAAAATTCTACTGTCGGCGGTGGCGGGGGCAGTGATACAACATTTGCTGGATGAAGGTGTGGAGGCGGAGGAGATTTTTGGGGCTGGGAAGATGAAGATAAAATACTAGCGGTCTGAGCGGAGCGTCTGGTTAGTGAAGAAAAATGTTGACTTTTTGCGGGGGGTGGCGTATACTATAAAGTAGTAATCCCGGGTAGCTCAATGGTGGAGCAAGAAGCTGTTAACTTCGAGGTTGCCGGTTCGAGCCCGGCCCCGGGAGCCAAGTCAAATGAAGAAGTTCCGTGAGGAACTTATTTGTTTGACTTGATTGATGTAGCTGGGGCAAGAACCGCTTTAGCGGTTCGTTCGCCGTGGAAGGTGAGTGAAGAAAATACTTGTATTTTCTTTCGAGATGACGCCCGGCGGGTAGCGATTATGAAATAATCACGTTGCCTGGCCCCGGGAGCCAGTAATAAAAAAGAAGCCTCGCGCTAAGTGCATACTGCGCCCTGCGAGGCTTCGTTGAGTAAATTTTATCAAATGAGAGACGAAATGTCAATGATTTTTTTGGTTTTGGTAATAAAAATCAGGTGTTTGATTTGTCTCTGTTCGCGACATTTATATATGAGATAGTTGCGTAGCTTTTCTTCTCTGATTTTGCATCGTGAACCGTCAATAATAATATTGGATGATTGCTTGAGCGCCTTGCGAATTAGTTGCTCAATGGAGGATAATTTGGAAGTTTCTGGGGATTTGATTTCATATTCTACGCCGTCAAGTAAAATGTCGGCGCAGGGCAATAAGCCTTCTGGTAGGAATTCTATGCAATGGCCGGCGCGGGCGAGGATTGCTGCGGCGTGTAGCTCGTGGTCCCATGGGCGGCGACGATTTGGGGCGATATAGATGCCGGCTGGCTTTTTCTTCATTGTTCTATTATACCATATCTACCTCTATTGTTAGGGAAATATTAGGAGTTAAATATGGGGAGATTTTTATTTTTTAGACAAGTGTTGTAATTTCAACAATGGGGGTTTACTTTATAGTACGGGCGGGGTATAATGGAGAAATCGTGGCTCATGCGGAAAAGCATTAGCTACTTGATCATATATGGTATCATGATGCAGAAATGCATCTTGATATAATGTACCTGCTCTCGTAAGAGAGCGAACCTTGGTCCTGAGTTCACGAGATCAGGTGGCTCGGGATGTACTTTAAAAAGGAGGATGTTAATGAGAAACACCAGAAAGCTGATCGCACTGGTCCTGGCGCTGTGTATGGCGCTGTCGCTGATGATGGTGACGGCTCATGCGGAGGCCGATGTTCCGCCGGTTGCGGCGGCAACAGAGGCGGAACTGGAAGAGGCGAAGCTGATGGCGCAGGCGCTGGCGGAGACCGCCAAATACCTGAAGCTGTCGGTGACGCAGATGAACCTGAAGGCCGGCGAGACCTATACGGCACGGATCGTGCCGCAGGAGCTGGCGAAGCTGTTCGGCTGGACAATCAACGAGGAGGAGACCAAGTCTTCCAATACGGAGTATCTTTCCGTGCAGTCGGTTGATCAGCAGAGCTTGACGATCACGTTCAAGGCAGAAAAGAGCGGCAAAAACGTTTCTCTGGGCGTGAAACTGAGCAATGCTAAGATGGACGAAGCTGTGGCCATGAATCCGGCTCTGGCATCGTACGCGACGGCGGCTCAGAAGACCCTGGCGAAGAGCATGACCTGTAAGGTCGCTACGGTCAACACTGAGACCAAGGTGGTCGCTGGTGTGGGCGTGACGACGACGGCAGTGATGCCGGTGGTGAAGCCGAACGGGAATGGTGGCGTGACCGTGCTGCCTCCGAGCGGCGGCGATCCGGTGAATCCCCCCCCCCATTACCGATCCGGATGATCCGACTCCTGTCGAGCATGTGCACGCTTGGAATAATGGCGTGTGCGCTAATGCTAATTGCCCTGGCTGCTCCCTGAAGGACGCCCACTCGGGCCTTCTGAAGGGTGAGAGCTGCAGTGAGTGCGGCCTGCCGGGAACAAAGGATCCCGATACGCCGACTCCGCCCGATCCTGTGAAGTGCGAGCATGACAATGTGGCTTCCGAATGCCCGATTTGCAACTGCGCGCAGAAGGCTGGCCACGACAAACTGCCGAAGGGTACAACGTGCCCCGGTGGCTGTGGCTATGTCGGTACCTATGTGGCGCCGGTAAGCGGTGATGTAACGTTAGCGGGCGATAAGGTCACTACTGCGACTGATCCCGAGACTAACGTGAAGACTACTACGGCGGCCGTGGACAGCACTGCGGCGGTGAATGCTGCAATTGATGCGGCTAAGGCGGAGCGCACCGATGCCAATGCGGATGCTCCGTTGAACGTCGTGATTGATGTGGCGACGGATGCCGTCGACAAGTCTGATGCGACCAATGTAACGCTGAGCAAGGAAGTCGTGACGGCGCTGATCGATGCGAGCACCGTCAAGGACGGCGATGGAAATGTCACTGGCAGTGAATCTATTCAGGTAACTGTGAATAGTGATACTGGTACGGTGACGCTTCCGCTCGATGCGATTAAGAAGGCGGCCGACAAGGCTGCGGTCGATGGCGACGGCGTGGTTTCGCTGTCTGTGGCTGCGAAGAGCGCTGATGATGTGGCTGGCGTAGTGACCGATTCTGAGACCGGCAAGAAAGAACTGGCTGTTGAGGGCACTGATGAGAAGGTCGATTTGACCGATGCTGTGATTCTCGACGTGACGCTGAAGGTCGATGGCACTGATGCGAAAGTGTCCGGCCTGACGGACAAGATCGAGATTACTGTGACTGCGCCGGTTGATGCGGAGAAGGTGGACGTCTACTTTATCAATGAGGGCGGCGTACTTGCTGTTGTGCAGAAGGGCGTCACCGTCGTCGGCAACAAGGCAACCTTTGAGACGCCGCACCTGACCGAGTTCGTGGTGAAGGAAGCGGAAGATGGCACGGTGGAGCCGATTCCGCCGGTGCATGATTGTGCCACTGACGGCCATG
>CAZOPB010000026.1:0-4310 GCA_964581595.1 uncultured Candidatus Saccharibacteria bacterium | reverse complement strand
AGTACGTCGAGGGCGTCTGCAAGTGGTGCCAGGCTAAGGAACCCACTAATCCCGAGCATGATTGTGCCACTGACGGCCATGAGTACGTCGAGGGCGTCTGCAAGTGGTGCCAGGCTAAGGAACCCACTAATCCCGATCCCGGCAGCGAAGATCTGGCCTGATTTGCGCAAAGCGCAAAAACATGTTATAACAGCGCGCGATCAGAGTTTCTCAAGCAAAATTCTCCAATTGGGGAGGCCTACGGGCCTCCCCTTTTCGCGTAATTGAGATGCTAATAAAACCCGAACTAAGTTAACACGGTGGTCGAGTTTCGTAATTTGCTACCTCTATTATGGTAATCTAAAACTCGACACGCGTGTCGAGTTTTGTTCGGTTTGTATTAAATGGAGATAATCAAGAATCGAGTTAATGATTAGACAATTGAACATCTTTTAACCGAGTAGGTTCAGCTTGAGAAAATGAATTTATATTATAGCATATTTTGGAATGAAAATTGCCAAAAAACCGAGAAATGTGGTAAAATAGAAGAAGTTGGATTAGATTTTGCGGGATAGCGCGTAAAATCTAGCGAAAAATAAATTGAAAGACAGAAAGGAGCCGGAAGTGAGTACGGAGAATACAGAGAGTGCTAATGTGGCGGAAAAGGTGATTCGGATCGCAGGCTCGATTACGGTGGATGAGTTGGCGCAGGCGCTGGGGTTGAGCGTGACGGCGCTGATCGGGGAATTGTTTAAGAATGGGATCGTGGCGACGATTAATCAGCGGCTAGATTTCGAGACGGCGCAGATTATGATTGACGAGCTGGGATTTAGTAATGTACGGCTGGAGCGGAAGAATACGGCGGCGAAATTATCGAACGAGAAGCGCAGGGAACTAAGTAAGGATGCGGTACCGCGTCCGCCGGTGGTAGCAGTGATGGGGCACGTTGATCACGGGAAGACGAGCTTGCTAGATAATCTGCTAAACAAGAGGACGGTGGAGGGGGAAGCCGGAGGGATTACGCAGCATATTTCGGCATATCAGCTGGAGCATGACGGCCGGATGATTACTTTCCTAGATACGCCGGGGCATGAGGCCTTTGCGGCGATCCGGCAGCACGGGGCGATGCTGACGGACATCGTGGTGATCGTAGTGGCGGCAGATGATGGGGTGAAACCACAGACGATCGAGGCGATTAAATTTGCGCAGGGGGCGAATGCGAAGATTATCGTGGCGATTAATAAGATCGACCGGGAGGGGGCGGATATTGAGCGGACGAAGGCGGGGCTGGCTGAGCATGGATTGATGCCGGAGGAATGGGGCGGTGATATTATGATGATTCCGGTGTCGGCGAAGACGGGTGAGGGGCTGGAAAAGCTGGTAGAGAGTATTCTCTTGGTGGCGGACGTGGAAGAGCTGAAAGCGGACGTGAAGATCCCGGCGGAAGGCTTGGTAATCGAGAGTCATATGGAGACGGGGAAGGGGAGCGTAGTGAATCTCCTGGTGACGGGCGGCGAACTGAAGGTCGGTGAATTCGTGGTGGCGGGAAGTACTTATGGCAAGGTGCGGACGATGCTGGATTTCAAGGGGAGGCCGAAGGGTAAGGCGACGCCGAGTACGCCGGTGACGGTGACGGGATTTAAAGAGCTGCCGAATTTCGGGGATAGGTTTATTGAGCAGAAGGATGAGAAGACGGCGCGAAAGATGGCACTATTAAATGCGCAGGCGGTGGCGAGCGAAGCGGCGAGTGCGAACGTGACGAGCATGGATTTGCTCCGGATGATGAACGTGGAAGATAATAGTAAGGTGTTTAATGTGATTGTGAAGGGGGATGTACTCGGGAGCGTGACGAGCGTGGTGGATAGCCTGAAGCTGGTCGATACGAAGGGTGAGGTGACGCTGAATGTGGTGGCGACGGGAGTCGGTGATATTACGGAGAATGATGTGTATATGGCAGCGGGGGATTCGGCGGATAATACGGTGATTTATGGATTTAACGTGAACGTGCCGACGAACATTGCGAAACTGGCGGCGAGAGATGGAGTGGAGATTCGGAATTATCGGGTGATTTATGAGCTGCTGGATGATGCGAAGAGCAGCATGGAAGATTTGCTGGGCGAAGAAATCGTAGAGACGGAAGTCGGCGCGATGAAGGTGATGGGGGTGTTCCGGGTGACGAAGACGGAAGTGATCGCTGGGGGTAAAGTCAGTAGTGGGAAGGTGACGTCGGGATTAGTAGTGAGAGTGAAGAGGGGAAATGATATGCTGGGTGAGGCCGAGGTAGAGAGCGTGCAGAAGGAAAAAATTGAGGCGAAAGAGTTGATTGAGGGGGAAGTGGGTGGCTTGGCGCTGAAGACGGAGAAGAAGATTAATGTAGAGGTGGGGGATAAGCTGGAGTTCTTTACTCGAGAGAGGAAGAAGCGGAGGCTGTAGGGGAATGAGTGAGGGTAAAGATGCGAAGAGGTTTGGTGACTGGATTGAGCTGAAAGAAAGTTTGCATAATATGGATAGAGTGCGAACATTTCATGAAGGAGAAATATGGTGGTGTGCAATGGGTGAGAATGTCGGGGTAGAGATTAACGGCAAGAGTAGTACCTTTGCACGACCAGTTTTGATATTTAAGAAATTAAGTCGGTATGGTTTTTTGGCGATTCCGTTGACATCTCAATCACATGCGGGGTCATGGTATGCTTCGTTTCGGTTTCAGGGAAGGGAGCAGGTTGCAGTTCTTGCGCAGATTCGTGTTATTAGTGTTGCGAGATTATATAGAAAAATTGGAAGTATTGACGATAGCGATAAGATTGTAATCAGAGAGGCGTTTCGGGCACTTTATTTGCCGGGATAGTTTGTGTAGAATGAAATAATAAAATAATAATCCCCAGTCTGCTACCACAGCTGGGGTTGGGCGGGAAAATCCCGAATATGATTCTATTGTAATCTAGGATAAGGAATTTGTCAAGGTTTTTGTGAAAGATTTTGGTTTGTGATATAATTATTAGTATAGTAAAAATCGTCAGGCAGTGATGTATTTGTTCCACAGGTCGGGTTTTTAGGGAATCGCGGTGTATATCGGGGTTCTTTTTTTGTTGACCGTAGGAAGAAGTCGTGCTAGAATAAAAGTATTGGTAGGCGTCCTAAGGTCGCATGTGCATTAGGTCAACCTCTCGGTCGCAAAAAGTCCCATCTTAGTAGGTGGGACTTTTTGGGTTAGTTTGGGGCACTTAACGCGATTTTTATAAAAATCGCTAGCAGCAACTCGTCGGTTCGGAAGAGAAAGTAAGCTTTCTCTTCGCTCACACTTCTCGTGCTGGACAGGAGAAAGTTCCCCAACTGTCAAAGACCAGGATGATTTCTTGCCGAAAAGCGCGGTTTCCGGCAAGAAATGAAACTGAATTTGTAAAATGCAACTGAGCTATATTGAATAGTAGAACCTTGACAGCGGTGTTAAGGTTTGGGAGAGGGCTAACAGGGGTGGAGATATGGTGAAACCTTGACAGTGGTGTTAAGGTTTCGTAGTCTGGGGCGGAACAGGGCTGAAATGTGGGTGAGGGTGGTGGGGCTGAAAAAATAGCTGCTAGGAGCTGTCAGAAGCTGCTGGAATGGGGGTGAAGCGGTTTTTTGGCCAAAAATTTCAAAAAACTACTTGTCATTCTGCTCATGCTCGAGTATAATGAAATATAGAAATAAGTACAAAAGTGAGGAATACTATGAAGATAAATAAATTATCGCGAAGTAGTTTTGCTGGCCCCTATACTTGTGTGGGTTTGTTGGGGCTGGTGGCACTAGCTATGCTGTGTCCTATTTCGGGGAAGGGCGATGAAGCTCATGCAGAGGATGGCATTGCGGCTCAAGCTGCTGCGGGGACTGTGAGCTTGACGATGAATGCAGCGGATGCAGTCGATCAGAGCACCAATGCAACGCTTGGCACGACGGCTTATCGTTACAATCGTTTTACCGTGGAAGCAGGAACTGGAATTGATAAATACCAGATTTTGGTGCAGGCGGCGAATGGATATAGCTCGAATCTTGTTGGTGCTAGTGAGGGTCAGACAGTGAATGCTGTGTCTGGCTCGAAGACCGGAAGTACCTTGAGCGGTGAATGGGGATATAGTTTGGCTGAGGGTGGCGTGACAACTAATTCAGCGCTTGCCGGGTTGAGCTATAAAGCTTTGCCGGCAAGTGGGTCAACGACGGCGGATTATACGACGCCGAGTACGGTGCCAGCAAGTAAGGATTTTACGCTAGCTTTTGCAGCAAATATTAAAGACAAGCCAGCTGATCATTATCAAACCAATGTCCTGCTTAGTGTCGCCGCCGGAGCGGGGGAGGTG
>CAZOPB010000025.1:0-12403 GCA_964581595.1 uncultured Candidatus Saccharibacteria bacterium | reverse complement strand
TTAAATGTAGAACTTCACGGAACCCCCGGACAATCCGGGGGTTTTCTGATAACAATAAACCAGCCATCATACATGATGGCTGGTTTTTGATTTGATTAAGGAATAGAAGACAAAAGCCTTCCGCCAAAAATAAAAATAAGTCCTTTTGGACTTGTTTTTATGCCTGGCGGAAGGGACAAGATTCGAACTTGCGAGGCTATTAACCTGCTGGTTTTCAAGACCAGTGCCATCAACCACTCGGCCACCCTTCCACTCACAATTCTAGCACACCTTGTCCAAAAATGCAAATTTACCTATAAGAATTTTCAAAGCAAATTCTCCGCAAATCCAAGAATTCATGTTACAATAAAAATGGAGAAAAACTATACAACAATTAAGCAGAATAAGTGTCTCGTTTTTGAGCACGATAGTTTCAGATATCAGCAATGGCACTGTGAGCGGCCACAAAAGACGGTATCTGGGATTTATCCTGCGGTATAGTTTTTCTCCACCGTTCGCGGTGCCATTTTTGTATCAAGCTTCGAGCGGTGGATTCAATTAAAACTAGGAGGCCAGATGCTAAAAATACATAAACCATTTTCTAAACATAAGTTATTCCTAATCAGTATAACTTCTATTTGTATTACATTTGGTCTCCTAGGGTTTTTATTATCTAACCTATACGCCAGAACTTTCTCGCGCGGAAAGTATAACTTATAAGAAAACTATTGACGATATAACTTACATGCAAGAAATGACTCCAAACATCTGCCAAGGCATGGAACTGGAAAAGCAATATCAGTTAGTAGATAAACGTGATGATAAAACATATTGGATAGCTAGATTGAGAGATAACAACTGCTGGATGACACAAAATCTCGATTTGGATATAAATACAACTCATCCTTTGACTAGTGCTGATTCTGATATAGAAAACAGCTGGACGCCACCTGCAAATACTCAACAAAATATCATTACAAATTTTCCTAGCCATGCAGATAGGATCCTATCATACGATCCAGGTGAATATATCTACACTACACCAACACAACAAAATAGCTGTGGTACGAGTGAAATTTCTAAATTAGAGGGATGCCCAAACTGGGAGCTCGTTACTGGTTTAAGTAGAAGTGCGAATGAGGATGAGAGGGCACACTATTTAGTGGGTAATTATTATAGCTATGAAATAGCTACTGCAGGGTATACTTTCGATACGGGTAATGCGCCAAATAGTATTTGTCCAAAAGGATGGAAGTTGCCCGAAAACCAAGCTTCCATAGCTGGTACTGCTATCGTAAAGTCTTATCGTAATCTATTAGATAATTATGGCTGGGTCTGGAATACGGGAAGTGATCCGGATAAAGCTAGCAATAGTCTTATTGGAAAAATAGGTGATATTACTTATGATATTAGGCTAAAGCCATTATATTTCGTGTATTCAGGCGCTGTTACCAGCAATCATCTTAATGGTGCTGGTAGCTATGGCAGTTACCGATCCTCTACGGCTATAAGCGTCTATTGGAGTTATTTTATAGTCTTAGAAAATAGTGTCAATCCGTCTTTTGACAATGCTCGCTTTAGTGGCGCCTCTGTCCGCTGCGTTGCTAGGAGTGAATCGACACCGAATAATAATATAGAGATTATGATCAATCCGATGATTAGCTTAGATGTAGCTTCAGAAGTTGTAGTAGAAAAAAGTGAAACTAATCCATCGACTGCGAATCTTGATGTAAAAGTAAGTTCTAATCAAAAATATTCCGTAGGAATTAGTGTAAGCAATCCTAACTTAGCTTCTACAACAAGTGAAGTAAAGATTCCATCCAAATCTGGATTATTAAATATCGCAGAGAATGGCTGGGGAATTAAGCTAAGTAACGATACTAATTATACTGCTCTAACTACTTCTCTCCAAACTTTCTATACAGCTAGTGGTGCCGAAATCAAAATCATCCCCTTCATCATCGGTATTAGTACCGCCCCAGATATTCCCAATGGCGAATATTCCACCGACATCACCATCACCGCCACCCAGAACTAAAAATTCCAAAAAATGCTAAACCTGGAACAAAAACCAGGTTTAGCATTTACTAACAGAGGTAAAATTATCCAAAACTTGAAACACAAACCAAGTTTGTAAAAATCATTCATGGCTGGAAACCGTACCTATCAAAAATTATTTTGTTCGGGAAATCGCACTTTTCCGAACAAAATCTTACTGGTCTTTTGACGTTGGGAACTTTTCTTTAGAAAAGTGCCCAAAGCGAAGCGCGCATTCTTCCTAGTTTGGTAGATGGTTAATTACCTAGCGACACAGCGGACAGAGTAGCCGAGGGAACGATCCCAGTTATTAGACGGGTTGACGATAGTACCGAAGTTTAGACTGTATGCGTCATAGATACTGTAGGCTGTGGAAGACCAGTAACGACCGTGCTCGCCGGCACCGTTCAGAGAGCTATTAGTGACGTAGCCGCCATATACGAAGTTCAGTGGTTGAGCTAGGATGGATTGATCGCCATAGAATAATGTACCGTTCTGATATGTGCCGTAGGAGGTTAGTAAATTAGAATATGAACCTGATTCGGTGTTGGGCGGTAAGCGCCAACCTTTAGGACAAATACTTTGGTCGAGTGTGCCGCTAGAAACACTATTAGTACCAGCGCCAGCGGTTGCAGTATACCAGTTATAGTAACCGCCGTAAGGAGCTTCGTAATAAGCTTTGGGTTGAGCTACATCGCTGGTTGTAAAACCTGATACACTAGGCGATGGTATGGTAAAACTGCCTGATAGCATATCGCTATCGGTGGAGGAGATGGTTTTGTTAATGATTTCTAAATTTTGGGTCATCCAACAATTTTTATCTTTGAGCTTTGTTACAATGTAGGGTTTACCATCACGTTTATCGATAAGTTGTTTAGTCTCATTCTCGTCAGAATTATTACAAACAGTAGCACTCATATCTTGCATATAAGTAATATTACTTAAGGTTACCACCTCCCCCGCTCCGGCGGCAATTTTCACAAATTCCCCTTCCTTTTACACTTATTTGTGATATAATTATAAAGTATTGTATGTATGGTGCCGTAGCTCAGATGGCTGTTCGAAGGCGAATGCCGAGTAAGATCAAAAATTGCGTGGGACTCACGCTAAACCATCTGTTAGTACTTACTGCATACAGCCCAGCTATAGGCTTAATTATAGCGTATAATTAACAATGTGGTACCGTAGCTCAGATGGTTAGAGCGTGGGACTCATAAGCCCAAGGTCACTGGTTCGATCCCAGTCGGTACTACCACAAAAAAAGAACTCCTTCTGGAGTTATTTTTTGTGGCATGTATCTCTGGAGAGAACCAGCGGTGCGAAATGGCAAGTTTTTGAGAGAAAAAGTTATTTATAAATTTTTCCGAGAAAACGCAGGCATTTCTGGAAAATTCACTTTTTTAGAAATGGCAAGTTTTTGAGAGAAAAAGTTATTTATAAATTTTTCCGAGAAAACGCAGGCATTTCTGGAAAATTTATTTTCCAGATCCCAGTCGGTACTACCACAAAAAGAACTCCCTTGAGGAGTTATTTTTCATTTTCAAGCCTTTTTCATGATATAATATATACATATATGCACGACAAAAAAGGTTTTACATTGATCGAAGTTATGATTGTGGGAGCTTTTGCTGCGCTACTCGTCGTGCTATTCTTCATTCAGAAGGCTAATGTCGACGCCATGAATCGTGACGATGATCGTAAAGTCGCTATTAATGCCATGTATTACGCTCTCGAAGAGTATTATGCCCCTGCACACAATGGTTATTATCCTGCCGAGCTTTCCGAGGATATTCTCCCCGTGATCGATCCACAGCTTTTTACTGACCCATTTGGTACTAATCTTGGTACAGACGGTAGCTCTTATAGTTACGAAGCCGCCAATTGCAATGCCAACAACGAATGCAGCGAATATACTCTCCGCGCTCAGCTAGAAAAAGAAGACGTTTATATTAAAAAAGGTAAAAAATAGGGAATTAAATGATCAAATTCAAATCCGAGCAACCCATCGCTATCAACGTAAACGAAATCGAGGTTGCCCTGGGCAATATCCGCAATGATTTCATGAGCGGTTGGCTTGAGCTACCAGATAATTATAATCGCGAAGAGCTAGATAATATTAAATCCACTGCTCGCCAAATCCGCGAAGATTCCAAATTTCTCGTTTGTATCGGCATCGGTGGATCCTATCTCGGGCACAGAGCTATTATCGAAGCCCTGCAAAAGCCGAGCTCTACGAAAATTCTCTACGCCGGTAATTCTCTGAGCCCCCGCGCTTTGCAGCGCATCTTCGACGAAATCGGTGACGCGGATTTTTCTGTCAATGTCATCTCTAAGTCTGGCACTACTACCGAGCCAGCCGTCGCTTTCCGCTTCTTTAAGGAAAAATTGCTTAAGAAATATGGCCGTGAAGGCGCCGCCAAGCGCATCTACGCTACTACCGATGCCAGTAATGGCGCTCTCCATGGTGAAGCCGTCCAGGAAGGATATATTCGTTTCGTCGTACCAGATAATATCGGCGGGCGCTATTCTGTCTTGACGGCAGTCGGGCTTTTGCCGCTTGCCGTCGCCGGCGTTGATGTTGATAATCTCCTAGCTGGCGCCAAGGCTGAGAAGGATAGCTATGCCAATGAAACTAATCTCGCCAATATCCCTGCCGTCCAATACGCCGCTACTCGCGCCGACCTACTCCGCCAAAAATACGACGTCGAAGTCCTCGCCTCTTTTGAGCCTGATTTGCAATACTTTGAAGAATGGTGGAAGCAGCTCTTTGGCGAATCTGAAGGTAAAAATCACCAGGGAATCTTCCCAGCCTCAGTCATTTATACTACTGATTTGCATTCATTAGGTCAATATCTCCAAGAAGGTCGCCGCAATATTTTCGAGACCTTCCTCGAAATAGAAAATCCTGGCCCCACCGATTTCGCTGTTCCTATGATTCCTGGCGCCGACGTCGACGGACTTAAATATCTCGAAGATCGTAAGCTTAGCGACATCAATAAAACCGCCTGTCAAGCCACTGTCATTGCGCATCGCTCTGGGGGTATCCCAGTCTTCGAAATCAGCATGCCGGACCTAGACGAGGCTTCTCTCGGTGCGCTTATCTATTTCTTCGAGTACGCCTGTGCTCTTTCCGCTACTTTATCCAAAGTTAATCCTTTCGATCAGCCCGGCGTCGAGCAGTACAAGAATAATATGTTCCATCTCTTAGGCAAGCCTGGATTTTAGAGGGGAAGATCAGATTTTTCTAGTATAAGATAAAGCAAACCCCCGCGAGGCAAACTCGCATGCTAAATCCATTTTAGCACACCATAAGCATTTTGTCAAGACTATTTCGTAGTTTCAGTTTTCAAATCTCAAATTTCTTATCCTTATCTTGCCAAAACTCAGTTTTTAGCATATACTTTTTATATGAATAAGTTACGCGCAGTGATTGCACTCGGTGGCAATGCCTTACAGAAAAACGGCGAAGTCACCGCCGAAGCCCAGAAAGCCGTCGCCGAGCAAGTCGGCAAGACTATTGCCCGGCTATCCAATAAATACGATATCATCATTGCGCACGGCAATGGTCCGCAAGTCGGCAACATCTTAATTCATGAAGAGACTGCCGCCACGCCTTCTGCTCCGGCTATGCCCCTTGAGACTGCCGTCGCCATGAGTCAAGGCCAGATCGGCTACTGGCTCTCGCAGGCTATCGATAATGCTTTTGCCAAGGAAAAACGCCGCAAACCTGTCGCCAGCATTGTCACACAGGTCATCGTTGATCGCAAAGATCCTGCCTTCAAGCACCCCAGCAAGCCAATTGGTCAATTCTACGATGCCAAAGAAGCCCTTAAGCTTACCAAGTCTCGCGGCTGGGAAATGCGTGAAGATTCCGGACGCGGTTATCGCCGTGTCGTACCATCACCTATGCCAGTTGACATTGTCGAGAAAAAGCAGATTATTACCCTAGTAAATTCGGGAGCCATTGTCATCGCAGCGGGCGGCGGCGGTATCCCGGTCGTCCAAAGCAGAGTCCTCAAGACCCTCAAGGGTGTCGATGCTGTTATCGATAAAGACCTTGCCGCCGAAAAGCTCGCCGAACTCGTCAAAGCCGACATTTTCGTCTCCGTCACGGCAGTTCCAAACGCCTATCTTCATTACGGCCAGCCCGAACAGCTCGCTCTTGGCATGCTGAGCGTTAAAGAGGCTGAGAAGTATATTGCAGAAGGTCATTTTGGCGCAGGGTCTATGCTGCCCAAGATTCAAGCCGTCACGAAATTCGCCAAAAAACACAAAATCGGCATCATCGCCGCTCCAGAAAACCTCGAGCTCGCCCTAGCGCGCCGCTCCGGCACCATTGTCCAAGGCTAGCGCCAACAACAAAAACTCATTCTAGCCAAGTGTTTTTGCGCCTGAACCATGGCGTATAGCTATTTTATTAAAACATTTTGTTGCTCGAAACCGCGCTTTCCGGTGGTGAGTCCCCCTAGTCCCTCACGCTAAGCTAGCTCTCTCGCCGCAATCCGCACCGCTTCGCTCCAGCTCGTCGCTACGTGCGGCGCTGCTGCTACTTCGGCTACTCTCATTCCTGTCCGTATAATCAATGAAACTTCTTGTATCATCAAATCCGCATGCGGCGCCACAATCGTCGTGCCGATTACTTGCCCCTTCGTATCCGCTGACATTTTCACGAATCCATCACGGAAATCATTCGTATTCGCCGCGCTGATTGAATCAATTGGAATTATCGAAACCTTCCTCTTTTCTGCTTCGTCGCCTAACTCTACCTCGTTCAGACCGACCTTCGCCACTTGCGGGAAAGTATTCGTCATCCTTACGAATCCAGTATAATTTACTACATTGCCCGCTTTCTTCAAAGCATTCATCGTCGCAAGCTTCGCTTCGTACACGGCTTTCTCGGTCGAACTCTCTCCGCCGAGTATATCGCCGGCCGCCCAAATATGTCCGCAGCTAGTCTTTAATCCTTTATCTACTTTCACGCCGTCGAACGCATACTTCACCCCCGCATTTTCCAGCCCAAAATCCGTCATCGGCTCCGGCGAAGTCGCTAACACAATAGCTTCCACTCTCACCGATTTTTCTTGACCGTCTCTCACGAAAATCACTTGCTTGCTCTTCAAATCCTGTTCCAACGCTACGACTCTCGAACTTGTCAAAATCTCTACGTTAAATCTCTTCTTCAAGAAATCCTCGATCACCGTACTTACTTCTGGATCTTCCTTTGGTAATAACCTTTCTTCTGCCTCCGCAATCAGTACCTGTACTCCTAGCGCTCCAAAATATTCCGCAATCTCACATCCCGTCGAGCCGCCACCCACGATCAGCATCGCCTTTGGCAGCTTCGGCATTCTAAGTACTGTATTTGGCAGCCAGCAGCTCACCGTATCCACGCCAGAAATCCCATGTGGTATCAGCGTACTGCCGGTCGCCAGCAAGAACTTATCACTGCTAATCTGCGTATCGTCGATTACAATCTCATGCGGATTGATAAAATTCGCGTAGCCATGGTAACAATCAATCCCCGCATTCTCAAAAACTTTCTGGCTTCCGCCTCCCGCCCTACGCACTGCCGCCGCTTGCCAATTTAGTACCGTCGGGTAATTATATCTCAATGTCGAGCTCGACATACCAAAACGTGATCCATATACTGCTTCCGAATATCTCTCTGCAAAATGCATCGCTGCTCCATAGGCTACATCACGGTAATTCAGCGTCGTACCGCCCCATTTGTCTGCCTCAATAATCGCCGTCTTCGCCCCTAACCCTGCCGCGAGCAACGCCGCCGCACTTCCTGCCGCCCCGCTTCCAATCACTACATAATCATAATCAAATTTTCTACTCATTCACCAACCCACCTTTTATATTATTTTACCACGGTTTTTATAAACATAAGATAAATCTTTATTATATTTCTCCGCCTCTTCCGCAATAAACCTATTCAAGTCATCCATCGTTATTACGGTTCTCTTTGCTACTCGCCCTGCCACTCGTTTTGCAATCTTCAGCGCAATTACTTCTGCCACACCTACCGCAATCCCCACTACTTTTGCTTCGCGCATCAGCTCTTTTTGTAAATCTTTTTCGTTAAAAACCAACGGCTCTACTTTTTTCTTACTTTTCATATTAATACCTCAAACGCAAATAAGAACATTCCCAGTACTAAGAAGCCAATTCCAGAAATTACGCGCATAAATGTTTTATGCTGCACGCGCCAGCGCTGAATGTTCGTAATCGTCTCGCCCTTTCTCACGGCCAGCCTCAATATAATCGGCGGAAGTAAAGTAATTACAGTATATATTACTACTGCAATCAGCTGCCAAAGCCCGTCCAGCTTCAAAATACTATTTGCCGCCACGATAAACAACGCCAAAGTAAATGGCATTTCCGCCAAGCTCGTCAGTGCACCGAGAGAAAACGCCTCCGTATTGCTGTTAGTCTCCTTCGCCCGCTTATCAATAAACCTCGCTACTGTCCTCGGTAGCCATAATTCAGTACTTTTCCCACGTTTATAATATAGTGTCCATACAATCAGCGCCAACGCCAGCAGCATGCTTATCACAATTACCATCTCTTCCGGATACAATGCCTTACCAAAATACCTATCAAAGATAAAACAAATCGCCGCCACCGCCAAGAAAACCAACGTTCCAATCCCCGCAATATAACTACTCACAATTGTTTTGGTCTTCTTACGTACATGTTTTCCGAGACTTGCATGATAAAGTAACAAGAGCGCCCCTAGCTGCAGCTGTAAACTTGCATGGACTAGCGCCGCTAATATCACCTCGCTCATCGGAATAAACATATCCATAATAATATTATAGCATACTCGCATAATTTTATAGTCGCAAAACCTACATCACCGCAAAACTAACCCGCATATGCTAAATTTTATAATTCTATTGCTAATTCTGAACCCGCTTTTGCTAAAGCTTAAAGTTTTATATCATGCCTGTGCTTGTACCTCTGAGCAATTTTGTGCTACGCTCTAAAGGGGGCGTTTCCTTCAAAAACCACCATTTTTCTGCGAAATCCTACAATTTTGCAAAAAGTATCATGCTAGTGCTTGGTGTTTGGCAGTGATGTGTGCTATGCTCCAGCTATGAAGAAAAATTTATCCAATTTCCTGCAATGTTTCATCACTTGTTTAACGATTTTGTTAAACTTTAATGCTCCGCTCATTAGCTCGGCGCTAGACGATATTGATCTACCTGTTGATACCACTAATCCCGCGCCCGACCCGGATGAATCTGAAGAATATTATGATTTTAATTCTAATCTTATCTTTCGGGCTGTTAGTCCAGGCTACACCGAAGAAACGCCCAGCGGTAAATCTTCCAACGTCGGGGAATTTATCGAACTTCTGAATCTTACCGACGCTCCCCTTGCGCTTGCCGGATATTCAATCGTCTACACGGGAAGTGGCGCTCCTGCCACGGTCTTTACTTTTCCGGAAGACTCTTTCCTTACCGGCAAGCATCTCCTTTTGCGCTACGACAATCCCAAGGATCCCAATGTTTCTCAAGCTGATTTGACCTATAAGATCGGCAGCTCTGGCATGATTCAATCTAAAGGCCTCCTAGAACTTTTGTATGAAGGCGAGACCGACCCCGTCGATTCTGTCTGTTGGGGTAATATTGGTAATGACTGCGCCAAAGCTTTTTCTAGTACTAACAAGGGCGCCTTGACCCGTGATTTAAAATCCGGAAAATTCGGCCCATCTCCAATGTCGTATATAATTGATTTTAATATTGAGCCAGACAATCTAATTCTCCCTGTCGAAGAAGAACCCGATCCAGAAGAGCCAGAAGCTATTTCGCCTCAATGTCGCGGCTTAGAAATTACCGAGCTACTCACTTATTATACAGCCGATCAATCTGAGCAATTTATTGAACTTTTTAATCCTACTTCAGAGTCTATTAAGCTGGATGGCTGCAAGATTAGTTATAAGAATAAGTTATACGATTTATCTGGTTCTATCTCATCCGGAAAATACTATGCTTACTATCCAAAATCTCAATTTTCTCTTACTAAGAACCCCAGGAATCCGCTTGTTATCGCAATTATTGATACCGACGGTGAAGCAGTCGACGAAATTTCTTACCCAAATGGTCAGAAAAAATCCACTAGTTTCGCCAAAATCTTCGATAGTGATGGCGGGGAATCATGGCAAATCACCTATGCCGCCACTCCAGGCTCAGAAAATATTTACCAGAAGTTCCGCAGCTGCGAAGAGGGCAAAATTATCAACGAAGCTACTGGCAACTGCGTTAAAGCCACCACCCTCAAAGACGCTGCTACCGCCAAATTAAAATCATCTGCCTCCGCTGCCCTTGCGCCGTGCCCAGAAGGTAAATACCGTAATCCGCTTACGAACCGCTGCAAGAGTATCGAGACGGCCTCCACTTCTCTCAAAGAATGCGCCGAAGGCTACGAACGCAATCCCGAGACCAACCGTTGTCGCAAAGTCGCTTCCACTTCTTCTAACAATGGCGCCGATTATGCTATCACGCCGACCGAGCACTCCGATCAAACCGTCTTCGTCGGCATTGGCATCGTACTAATTATTATCGCGCTCGGCGGCATCTATATCGTCTTACAATTCCGCCACGAAATTGCTCGTACGTGCCGCAAAATTGGCCAGCGCCTCAATCGTATTCGCGAGGACTTGCTCTCGCGTACCATTGGCCGGCACCGGGACCAGTAGCCCTAGTTCTTGATAATGTTTTATCACCGGCAAAGTCTTCGTATGGTATTCATTAATCCTAGTCTGGAATACCTGTGGATCTGCATCATCTGCTCTTAAGCCCCGGTCGCCCAGCAGCTTCGCTGCCTCCCAGCGCTCCACTACGTCTGTATCAGACAATTGTAGCTCCACCGCCGCCCGAATCGTATGTCCGCTATTCTTCGCTACCGTCATCACCTCGTCTTCCTCGCCACTCCAGCGCCCGATCGAAGAGAGAATTAGCGGATATTTCCAAAGCTCTTCCCGCTCAAAATACGGCAAAACCCAATCATAAAAAACATTTGAAGCAATCAACTTCCCGCCACCAGTCAAATCTTGGCCAGTTGCCTGCTCCATCGCCCGCACAATCATCCCCGAAGACAAGAATTTCGCCCCTAGCTTCTCCGCTAGCTGCACGCCCACGGTATCCTTCCCACTCATCGGCAAGCCAAAGATATTGATACTTCCGATCCCCAGCCAAGCCCGGATTTGTTGAATCTGCGCGTCCATGTTCATATATTGATATTATAACAGAATTCCTTTGATTTTTATACAAAAATCTGCGGCTTTTAAAAACCGAACAAAACCTGTGCAGCGGTGTTAGGTTTGAGAGAAATCTGACCCCTGTAAGCCACTTATAAAACCTGTGAAAGCTTCACAGGTTTACCTGAACATGTGTTTCTCTTAATTTGCGCGGTTTTCCCGCCGCCGGAGCGGGGGAGGTGACGAAGTTAAGTCTAATGGATCTAGCTTATATGCAAGATATGAGTAGCGCTATATGCAGTAATAGTAATATCAATGATACTAAACAACTCGTAGATAGAAGAGACGGTAAAAAATACTGGGTAGCCAAACTCACCGATAATAACTGCTGGATGACGCAAAATCTAGACTTAGACTTAACTACCAGTGGACTTACGGCAGATCTTAGCGATATTACCACTGATTGGACTAGCAGTACTAATAACACTTATCCGCCAGTAACTACTCAAACTGGTAGTCCAAGTGGGTTTAACAACACTAGCAATGCTACTCAAGGCTATAATGTCATAGCATCCTTCGATCCAGGAACTAAGATTTGTGCAGGATATCAGAAAGGTTGCGTTGAAGCTGCCGGAAGCTATGACGAGCACTATTTACAAGGAAATTTATATACCTTTAACGCTGCTACTGCCGGACAGGGCTATACTAAGAATAGTGGTAACATTGAGAATAGTAGTATTTGCCCAAAGAATTGGCAGTTACCGCTTAGTGGCACTAGCAATGATACGGTCAGTAAATCCTTCTACTACTTACTAAATAGCTATGGTTTGACCAGCAAAACTCCTGGCGCAGAAGTTAATGGCATTACTTACGATATTAGCCTCAGTCCCATTTACTTCGTCTATGGCGGCTGGGTCAATAGTAGCTCTCTACAGTATGCCGGCAGCTACGGTTATTACTGGTCATCTACGGCCAGCAGTAGCACCGGCGCTTACATCCTGGACTTCAATACTAGCGTCGATCCGTCCATCAGCTGGTATCGCTACCTCGGCATGTCTGTCCGCTGTGTCGCTAGGTAATTAACCATCTACCAAACTAGGAAGTAGGAGAGTATAAAAATGAATTTCGTATTGTCTCATAAATAAACTTCACCGAAGGTATAGATTACTCATAAACGGA
>CAZOPB010000024.1:0-13293 GCA_964581595.1 uncultured Candidatus Saccharibacteria bacterium | reverse complement strand
TCCGTTTATGAGTAATCTATACCTTCGGTGAAGTTTATTTATGAGACAATACGAATCCAGCGGCTTTTACAAAATAAACTCAGAAATAGGGAACAATATATAATGCATATTTACGTCTTGTTTCGTAAATATACTTTTCGAAGGACTCCCGGAGCACCGGCTTGTGGATAGCCTAAGCCTAAAGCCTTTCCTGGCTTTGACGGGGAATTTCGCAGGCAAGCTGCCGAGAACTAAGGGGTGGCACGCCCGTAAAGACGGGACGTGTCAACCCCGACCCCGGAGAAGCTAGAAAGGATTTAGGTGAACAGCGTCCCCGTAGCAACCCATGGTGCTGGAAGTAGGAGCCTTCGCGATTACTTCGTAATCACTCAGCGGCGGGGTGTCAGCATTGGAAGTAGGACAACGCGATTTATTTCATAAATCGCTACCCGTTGGGCGTCGGCTCGAAAGGCTAAAATATTTTTAGCCTTTACTCGCGCTCCTACAACGTTCGAACCTGGTTCAAGCCCAGAATCTCTACCTATCCGAACATAGTAAAGTCCCAAGCAAATGCTTGGGGTTTACTATGGTGCTGGAAGTAGGACATAATAATCCGCGCCGTCGTCGCTTCGCGACCGGGCGTATAACGAACCTAAAACCATCCAGTGCCTGCTTTTACCAGCCAGAAAGATAATAACTCTAGCAAATGCTAGAGTTATTATCTTGGTGCTGGAAGTAGGACTCGAACCTACGAAGGCCGAAGCCGAGAGATTTACAGTCTCTTGTCATTGCCACTAGACGATTCCAGCGCATCACATTCGTGATATCTAAATTATACCAAAGGTTATCATTTTTATCAAGCTATTTTTCTTGCAAAACCATATTCAGCCCTAAAAATGCGGCGAAGGACTACATCCCTCGCCGCTTTTACTAAAACCAAGAATTACTGCCGAAGATCAGCTTATAGCTCAAGCCATGTGTCGCATCAAGGCTAATACTCATCATACCGTCCGTTCTCCGCTGCACTGCCGCCGCAATCCGATTAATGAAAGCCTCATCCTTCACCATCCTCAAGTCTATTTTCAGATCCTCCGGCTTACGACCGAATACCGTTTGCAGCACCTTCGCTTCATGACCATTCAGCGTCACAATTAATCTTTCCGCATCACACATCGTCTGCCAGTATTTACCATTCTCAGCAAATAGCTCTCTTGTCCTTCCATAAGCATAAATATCGTCTAGCACTGCCTCCACTAAGACGTTAGCGAAATACTGCGCACGACAATGCTTGATCCGCCAAATCACATTTTCCAGCTGCAGCTGCTTCGCGACTTCCGCCGAGCTAGTGGTCGCTTCGTCCAGCTCCACAGTAAACTCAATTCTTTCGTCCAGACTCATCGTACCATGCGCACAGCCCCTCGGCGATCCCCATGATTCTTCACGATTCAAAAACTGTGCGTCAATCACCTTAACTCCACGGACATGACCATTCACTGCATCGATCAAATGCTGCTTATGTACCGGCGTCGACAGTCGCTCCCTCAGCAGCTTAAAATCCAGCTCGCGGTTTTTGCTAAACCAGTAAATCAGTTTTCGCTGTGGATTCAAGCTCAAGAGTTGCTCCTCCATTGCTGGAAACCCCACATTGCACGCAATCAGGTTCAGCGTGCACCGAAGTTCCGGCGTCACCTCATCGTATTTCTTATAGAAATCCTCGTAATCAAAATACGGCTGCTCCAGCATTTTTTCCGACCGACGCAAAATCTTCACCCACATCGCATGATCCGACCCATCGATCTCGACCTCACCATGCGAAATCATCGCGTTCATCTTCTCCGCCAGCTCTTTTACCTGCGTCTCAGAGAGTTTATCGTATCGCGCCGTAAGGCCGCCAATCGAAAACTCACCAGCAAACAAAGTAATACCATTTCTGCCCAGGAGCGACGAATCATTATACCTCAAAACCAACATCTTCTCCGGAATCCCAAGATACTTATTTGGCATCGTCTCCAAACATTTGCAACAGTCATTAATCATAGCTCTCGCGAATTTCGGCAAAAACTGCGCCCAAATCGCACGCCGCGCTTCATTCTCAGTATTCAACTGAAAATAATCCAGCGTTACGACTTTACCGCCCGCCATGACCGTGCAGACTTTTAGCTTATCTGATAACTTAACGTACACATAGTCTGAGCCAACTTTTTCATCCACCTCCAGATCCATGCCAGTTTGCCGCCTAAATTCCTCTACTATCAGCCGTCTCTCCGGGCGTGATACAAGATTCAGAGACCCGCGCCCCGCGAAAAGTTTTATCGTACCGGTAATGCCACAGCTCGCATGAACTTCCTCGCGCAGCTTATTATAAACATCATACTCCAGCTGCGCCGTCAGGTCATCAATTCGCTTTTGGTTCAAAGTTTCTTCCTTCGCCGCCTTTTTCGCCTGCTTCTTTTCCCATTCCTGATGTTCCTTGTGTAACTGACTTATTCGATATGTAATGCTAGACATTTTCCCGACATCCTTTCTTAGTTTTTAAAGTGCACCCCACTTCATTCTTGTATTATATCACACTACTAAGCTTTTATCAAATTTACCGTCACAGAAAATCCTACCCATTATCCTCACACTGTGATATAATGTAACTATTGCCGTGTTAGCTCAGTTAGTAGAGCAGCCGCCTTGTAAGCGGCAGGTCGTCGGGGCAGAGCCGACACACGGCTCCACGAAAAGAATTTTACTTATTTTCGATAGCTGGAGCATAGCCCAAAAGGCTTACATAGCTCTATTTTTATAAGAAAATTAATCCGAGAAAAATACCATGAGCACTAGTGTAGATTTTATGGAATTTGTAAATGAACAATTGCGCATGTATCCAAATCGCCGTTACCGCAAAATGTTCGGCGAATACATGTTTTATATCAATGACAAGCCCCTCCTCCTCATCTGCAATGACACCGTCTATATCAAGAAACTTCCTGAAATTGCTGACCTTATGCAAAATGCCAATAGCGGCTTTCCTTACGAAGGCGCCAAAGAGCATTACATTCTCGATATTGAAGACCTCGACCTCTGCGAGCAAGTCATTGATATTATTGAGCCCATCACTCCATTGCCAAAACCGAAAAAGCCTTGCACCAAAACTACGAAAAAATAACCCATGGAAAATCCCCTCGGCCATCTGCCAAGGGGATTATCTTTGCTAGGTCAATTGCTTACCGCGCCGAGCGCTTCTGCTCCAGCTCATCCAGCTTCAACATAAAACGGCTCAACCCGTCGTCATCAAAGCCGAAATACAACGTCTCGCCTTTCGGCAATCTCAGCGCTACGCTGTCGTCGGAAATAGCCCGGTTGCAGCCCAATGAAAGGATCCGCGACTGCTGCGCCCAGAATACTTCCTTAAGCTGCGCGGCTCGCTCCGCCTGATTCGGCCACTTCACCGATTCAGCACGAGGAAATACCAGTTTAAGAGCGTCCGCCCCGCCATGTTCCATCAGCACCAGCCGCCGATAGCCATAACATACGTAGTTTCGCGCCAACAGCTCTCTGGCCTGAGCACTGCCCAGCGTACCATTGATCAGCTCGCACTCCGACGCTCTCAAATCCGGCCTGAAGCGCAGCTCCGCCGGCACCAGCACCGGATCATAGGGAATCAGCAGCAGCGAAACCAAATTCTCCGTCGTCCGCAAAACCGCATTTGCGACATCCTGACGCACGATCAAGACAGTATCAACGTCCCAATCCGGCATACCAGTCACCGTCGCCCGCAGAATTCCGGAAGGTACGCCGTCTATCGGCACCCCTTCGACAAGCTCCGACTGCACTCTTGCCTGGCCGCACGACGGATAGTATCGAACTGTTTTCAGCGTTCCGTCACCGCCAGCTTCCAAGATCCGCAAGTCCTTTCCTACATAATTAGTAACTCTCATAAAGCCTCCTTACTTCGGTTGCAAAATCCTAGCCCTTAGGTACAAAATCCACTATCTTCATCAGAAGAGTAGATATCTACCCATATTCTATCATAGACTAGAAAAATCGTCAAGAATATACCATATTTACGGTAATTTTGGCCATAAATAGCCCCTATCCTTCCATTATAGCACACTTTACCGTAAAAGTCAATACTTTTTATGCTTATTTCATCAAAAATCAATTTTCTTACTCTCTTCACCCCTGTTTTTGAATAGAATTGACAATAGGCATTACGACCATTATAATATACTTATTGCTAAAGCACGCCCTTTACATCATGAAATTAGGAGGAAACGCATCATGCCAAGACTTTACGAAGACCCACCCGCCCCCGGCAAGTCCATCGCTCAACGCATCATTAACGCCTTTGTCATCCTGGCACTTACCATTATCGTCGCTTTCATAGCTTATTCGCTTGGCTACCAAACCGGCACCAACGACACCCGCGAATCATTCAATTACTTCAATTACATCGCTTCTGACGCCAACTCCATCGCCAATCGCATCGTCGCCAGTGGCGGCACCATACTGCCGGTCGACAAATCCGCCCTCGGTGCCGGATCACGCTTCTATTACTTCGGCGACGAAGCCTATCATTACGACGCCTACAACATCCGCGAGTATTACGAAAGCCTCGGCATCACTATCGGCGAAAAAGCCGACATCACCGGCTGGTATCATTGCACGCTGCCCGAAGGCTGGACGGTCTACCACGACGACACTCCCAATAGATCCCGCGACGAAACTACCTATTTTCTTGCCGCAGATGGCAGCTCGCCCTTCCAGATCATCTCCGAAAAAGACCAATCCATCCTCTGTGTTGCCATCTCCGCCGACTATTGCGGAGAGGAAATCTCCTAATCTCCACCACCCCCAGGCTTACGGTCTGGGGATTTTAGTGTCAACATTGACATAATCAAATTCACATGGTACAATCAAACGAACTAGCACCCCTAGCGTACTTTCCATTTTAGATTACCAAGGGAGGAAAAATATGTCTTTCGAAACAACCGTCATTTATACTCCAGATGAATTCAGCATGTCAAGCCGCACTCGCTTTTTCCAATGCCACCAAGCCAAAAATTTCGAGAGAAAAACCGTTATCGAGCAGATTTTTGACAGCAAAGGTCAAATCCTGCCCGTAGCGGCTTCGGCCTTTGAGGACGACGATATTATGCCTGGCTGGGCTGACGACAAGGTTCGCTGCTACACCGGCTACCGCACTATCCGTGACTTCTACCAAAGTCTCGGCATCAAAATTGTCGATCCATATAAAAACTGGCCCGGCTGGCATCACTGCATCTTACCTAGCGGCTGGCGCATCGTTACCTGCACGGATCTATGTCACAACCAGCAAAACCTTTTTTCAGACAGAGCTTCAGGTCACGCCAACGGCATCATCGTCGGAAACGATGGCAAACCCCACTTCGGCATCACTGCTAAAAATGTACCACGCTATCCCCTTGCCGTCACAATTATTACTGATCCTCAATATCTCAGCTACAATCTCAAATACCCTCTCAAGATCTAGCCTCTCCGGCATCCATCGTGATGCCGGATTTTCTTGTTTACTTTTTAGAAAGGTTGTGATAAAATATAAAGTATTATGGCAAAGAAGAATAATACTAAGCGCAAACTCGTCGGTTTGGTTTCTGAGGAATCTGGCATTCGTCAATATTACACCAAGAAAAACACGATGAATACTCCAGACAAGTTGAGCCTCCGCAAATATGACCCAGTCTTGAGAAAGCATGTTGTTTTCACTGAGACCAAGAAAAACCTCGGCCGCAACGAAGTCAAGGAAAAGAAACGCTAAATCTAGCGTAGAGAGTATCACCTTACAGAAGTAGGGTGATATTTTTGATAGTAGGTAGTAGAAATACCTACGACGGCGCTTCTACCGCCATCAAAAACCATCCACCATCTTTTTACGAAACCATCCCACCGCAATCGCTCTCCGCCACCACCCCCACTTACTCTATAATGATCTTTTTCCTCCTTACTTTTCGTTTTACTTTCGGCTGTTCGTCCGCTTCTGGCGAATCATCGACATCTACTTCCACCTCCTCGCTGCTTTCCATTTCATCATCTTCCGCAAATCCATCTTCCTCCATCCAAATATCGTCCGTCACCACTTCTGCCTCTTCTAGCTCCGACAAATCCCGTCCACTATCTCCGCTTTCCATCTTCATCCGCTGCGCTAATACTTGAATCGTCGCCTCCATATCATCAATATCATCTTCTTGCGGCACTATTTCCTCATCTTCTGGCGCATTCGCCTCTCGATACATCTGTAATAGCTGCTCTCGTTTTCGCTTCGCCTCAATTGCTTCTTTATCAAACTTAACCTTCACTGCCGTGCTCTCAATCAGCCCGTCCTTGCCCTTCACAATTGCCCGGTCCTTCGGCACTGCTACATCAGCCACTTTCTCCACCAAATCCCCCCAAATCTGCTCAAATTCCACCCCGCCACGCGCATAGTCAAGTGCAGTCAACCTCGCAAAGTCCATATACAAATCCTTATCATTCTTTGCAATCACCTTATCTCGCACTGCAAAAATCTCCCGCGTCTGCCGGTCTTCCAACTTACTCCACCAGCTTGGAGCTTCGTAATCTTTTTCCGCACCCCCTCTACGACTTACCGTTCTCTTGATCGAAATTTCCGCCTTTGGCTGCCATTTTATAATCTCCTCTGGCCCTACCACCCTACTTCCTGGCGTCTCCATCCAGATCTTCACTAGTTCGTCAAAAAATCCTACCACCCCCATCTCACGCCACTCTGCAAATATTTCCGGCCTCAAACACAAATTTACCAAATTTCCCCGCAAAAACGCCAAATCCAGCTCTTTTTGAAACTTCTTCGCCGCAAAAACTTTCCGATTTTGCGTCTTTTCTTCACTTTCTTCCGTCTTTTCACTGCTCGCCCCCCGTACAAAAGCCTCCGCCCCAGACACCTCTGCGTCTTTCAAGTCCGGATCCGGCAAATCCATCGCGATCTTTTCTGACACCTCAATCGTCGCACCGCTCTCCGCCTTCATTATCATTTTGCTTAGCTCATGATTCTCGCACAAAACCCGCAAATTATCGCACCCCCTCAGTTCGTATAAATAGTTCACGCTGCGCCAATCTAGCACCTTCCGCGCATCGCCGATCAAAACCGCCTTAAAACCGGCTTTCTCCGCCCACTTACCGATCTTATTATGAAAACACAGCTCCGGCAAAGCCAAAACTCTACTTTTTTTCCCGAAAAACTGTTGGTATTTCTCTTGCGTTAATTCTACTTGAGCTTTCAGCTCATCAAGATCATAAAACGCTGCCATCGTCTGATAATACGGTGTCGCTATTAGCTCTACATTACCCGATTCAACTAACTTCTTCACCCGCCGAATCAGCTCTACATCCCAGCGCTCCGCCTGTTCTAGCCACATTCCACTAATCACGAGCGATACCTTTAACTTCGGATATCTCTGGCTATTTCGCTCCAAAAGTGCCAAAAGCGGCTGATATTCTTCCTTATCCACCTTCCAAAATTCCGCCTCACCACCAAAATACCCCTTACCCCACTCGCTCCGCTCGTGCAACTTATACGGATGATGTAGCCAGAAATTCAGATGAAGCGCGCGCATTAATTACCTCTCTCTATAACCATTACTCCTATCATACCACAAAAACCTACATTTTTAATTAAAATTCGTCAGATTGACGGTTTCTTCAAACGAAGCGTATTTTACAACGCTAAATCCAGAATAAAAATGAGGCTAATTTGCATTCTATCTAGCGAAGCGCGATTTTGATCGAGCAAGCGACGATAGAACTTGCAAAGTAGCCCATTTTTACATGGATTTTGGCAGGGGCGACAGGAATTGAACCCATATCTACGGTTTTGGAGACCGCTATACTAACCGTTGTACTACGCCCCTAACAACTTTATTATAGCATACTTTTATAAATACAGCATCAACTTTCCAAATCCGTAATAAAACTACTTAATTTTTACCACAAACTTTTCCATTTCTCTAAAATTTGCTACAATATATTATATGGTCATGGCAAAACACAAACCTCTACCAAAAGTCGTCAGTACTTGGCTACCAATCTGGCTAATTTTCTACCTCCTCATCATCGGCCTCGGCCTGCTCACTCCAGATAATGACCTCCTTACCGTTATCAAACTAAGCAGTATTATACTCTGTTTTATCTATGTCTTACGTAATTTTCCCGAAGATCATCTTCTTCTCATTGCCATGTTTGCTACCTCCATTGCTGATCTCATCCTCGCTACCGACAACACTTCCGAAGCCGGAGTCATAGTCTTCTTCATTACTCAGACTATTCACCTCATCCGTCTCAATGGTAAACACCTTCGTACGCCAATCATAATTTATATTGTTCTAACCTTACTTATTATCATACTTGATTTAATTTTCAAATTCTTTCCGCCCATTATGCTTATTAGCGCGCTTTATGTTACTACACTTCTATATAACATTGTCGCTAGCTGGTATTGGCATAAAACTGATCCAAAAAGCC
The DNA here is from genome assembly GCA_964581595.1 of uncultured Candidatus Saccharibacteria bacterium. Lineage (GTDB taxonomy): Bacteria > Patescibacteriota > Saccharimonadia > Saccharimonadales > Saccharimonadaceae > Nanosyncoccus. The sequence continues at coordinate 4,815 of CAZOPB010000024.1, read as the reverse complement.
CACAGGCTTGGTGCGCTCTAATCGGTTTCACTCTCTTTCTATGCTGTGATATTTGCGTCGGCATCTCATTTATGTCGCTAAATCATGTCTTTCCCGCCACCCTCTACGCTCCAGCTAACTTTTTTGCCTGGTTTTTCTATTATCCCTCACAAATTTTAGTGTCAAATAGTTCAAAGTGTGCTACAATAAAGGCAAAGGAAGGTTAAAGATAAATGGAGGTATATGGAAGCTAAAAAATCTAACTCACCTAGCACCGGTCAACGCGCAATTCTCGTCTTCGGTGCCCCTTGCAGCGGTAAAACTACCTTTAGTCAGCAATTCGCCGCACAATTTAATGCTACTTTCTATGATTTAGATAGCTTGCAGCGCGAGCATAATCTCTCTCGTCAATTCATCCTTTTGCTCGTCGCCGAAGTTGCCAAGACTGGCGCCACTCTCGTGCTCGAAGGCGGCAATGATACCGAAAGAGACCGTAAAGAGCTGGTCGAAATTCTCCGCAACGCCGGCTATACTCCTACTCTTATCTGGATCCAAACCGACGTCAGTACAATTCGCATGCGCCTCAAGAATAAGCTAAAGTCCGTCGAAAAAGCTAAACAGGTCTACGAATCGCGCGTCAAAGCCCTCGAAGCTCCGTCCAATGCCGAAGCTCCGATTGTCCTCTCCGGCAAACACACTTATCACACTCAGCTTAAGCAAGTCTTGACTCAGCTCTAATCTAAAAATGATTATCAATGACCCAGAGTTTGGGGAGGTGATTGTCCGCAAAAATCCACTTTCTCGGAGTGTGCGTTTTTCCGTGTCGCCTTCCGGACGATTGCAAATGTCAGTCCCCCAGCATACTAGCGACTTTTTGGTGCGCCGTTTTCTCAAAGTCAATCGCAATCTCATCAAAGAAAAAATCCCCCTTAGCAGCCCTGATACCCAACGTGCGCGTGACGCCAAGAAAAAAATCCTTATGAAAAAAGCCCGGGAATATTTACCTTACCGTCTTGAATACTACGCTAAATTATACGGCTACGAATATGACAAATGCCGCCTCAGCCACGCCGCTACTCGATGGGGAAGTTGCAGTAGTAACCGTACTATCTCGCTCAATATCGGCCTCATGCAGGTGCCCGAAAAGCTCCGTGACTACGTAATTATTCACGAGCTCGCCCATCTCAATCACATGGACCACTCTGAAGCCTTCTGGCAAGAAGTCGGCTCCCACGACCCTAGATATAAGGAGCACCGTGCCAAGCTCAAACACTTCAGTCCAGGAGTATAATCAATTATTTTCAAATAGATCCACTTGAAAATGCCCCGACTATTTCTAGCCAGGGCATTATAGATATAGAGTAGTCAACTATCATTAAGGAATGACAATGGTTATTTTCCTTATACTCTGAAAAATGACCGACATTTTACACATTACCGTCTATGTAAAGCGTGTAAGTATCAATAATAGGTCCGTCATCCACAGGTATCAAATTACCATTCCACGGCGAGCGAAGCGCAAGCCTGCCTTTATCGTCAATTGTAAGCAGCCCAGTCCTATCGGACTTAAGACTTGCCGCTACATATGACGGACTACGGACGAACTCAGCTTCAAACAGTATTTGCTTAAATTCTTGTGCAGTCAAAAACAACATCAACTCCTTTCCTGAGCAAAGGTATTTTTACCGGTTTTTCCATCTCCAGCATCTGCTCAGCGATCATCCGCTGCGCCACCGCCGCGAGAAAAATCGGCAAATACTTCACTGAAGCCTTCATCAAAACCTCAGCTCACCTCGGAAAATCGCTCTCAAAGTCCTCGTCGAACATTTCCCGCTCGACCATGCCCAGCCGCTCCGCAATCTGCATCCAGACTGCGTAGAGAATCGAAATCAGACCAAACGCCATCAAGACCCCCTGAATCAGCTGCAGCAAGACCTTACCGAACCTCTTCATCGAATTCACTCCTTTCCAAAAAGTACTGGGGACGTAAAACAGCCCTATCCCTCCATTATAGCACACTTTACTCAAAAAGTCAATATCAAACCCCGAAATTTCGCCAAATTCGCTAAATATGCATCACGAAATCGTAAATTTTAAGGTTATTTTAAGCTTTAGCGTAATCAAAAATCTCAATTTATCCAATTTTTATCTAAAATAACTCTTGAAATTACCTTCAATCTGTGCTAAAATGAATCGGTATAGTATATTAAACGACATTACATACTAGACGACAGAGCCAGCCTCGCGCTAGATCTGTCAGTTCTATCTTTGAGAGAGTAGAATTGATCGATTATAGCAACAGGGACTACTCATTAGTCTAGATTTCGTAGTGTTATAAGGGAAAGGAACAGGATGCAAGTCATCATCGGCACCAAAATTGGTATGACCCAGATCATCGGCGACGACGGTATCGTAACTCCAGTTACGATTTTGCAAGCCGACCCCTCCACAGTGACTCAGATTAAAACTGTCGAAACCGACGGTTATAACGCTGTGCAACTGGGGTATGGTCAGGGTAAGAATCTGAGCAAGTCGGTTTCTGGCCACGTCAAACAGGCTGGAATCACTCCGAAAGTCTTGAAAGAATTCCGTACAGAAAATGCACCGGAACTCAAGGTCGGAGACAAACTTAGCATAGAAAACTTTAAACTCGGCGACAAGGTCATCGTGACCGGAGTTTCCAAGGGTAAAGGTTTCGCTGGTACAGTCAAGCGCTGGAACTTCAATGAATCCCGCAATACCCACGGTTTCAAGGGTAATATTCGCCGGGTCGGTTCTATCGGTTCGATGTACCCACAAAAAGTCTTCAAAGGTAAGAGAATGCCAGGTCGCATGGGTCACGATCAAGTGACCGTCAAGAATCTGGTCGTCTCCTTCCTCGACCCCGAAAACAATCTTATCGGCCTTAAGGGTGCCGTTCCTGGCCCGAAAAAAGGCATCGTAACCGTCGTTGCGGTGGAGGGAAAGGAGTAATATGGCTACTACGTTAAACAAAGATGTTTTCGGCCTCGGGGTCGATAATCACGAATTACTCAAAGCTGCTTACGATGCTTATCTAGCAAACTCTCGCAGCGCTCACGCCAAGACCTTGAAGCGCGGTGAAGTCAGCGGTGGCGGTAAGAAACCTTGGAAGCAGAAAGGTACTGGTCGCGCTCGTTTCGGCTCTACCCGTAACCCTATCTGGCGCCATGGTGGTATCGCTGGCGGTCGCACCGGTGAAGAAAATTTCACTAAGCGCATGAGCAAAAACGCTAAGAAAACCGCTGTCCGCCAAGCTCTTAGCCTCAAGAACGCCGAGAAAGCCATCATTATTGAAAGTATCAATACTACCGGCAAAACCAAAGAAATTGCCAAGAAATTAAGCGATTTGAAGCTTGACGGCAAAAACGTCCTCATGGTCGTCGACGTCAAAGCTCCAGAAGTACTCCGCGCTACTAACAACTTACCAAATCTTAAGCTAGTTCGCGCTACTTACCTCAATGTCTTCGATATTCTCAATGCCGACGCAATTATCTTTAGCGAAACCGCTCTAAAAGCCGCCGAAAACTGGCTACTCGACAAGGAGGAAGCATAATGAGATCTGTACAATATATCCCACGCGCTACCGAAAAGGCTTATGCAGCTCAGACTAAGAATGTTTACATTTTCTTCGTCCCCAAATCTGCATCCAAGCAAGAAGTTGCCAAACAAATCAGCGAAGCTTTCAAGGTGACCGTCATCGACGTTCGCACTACTGTTCGCAAAGGCAAGCAAACTAAATTCTCTAAAGGCAAACACGCTTATCCTGGTATTACTTACCGCCGCGATCACAAAGTTGCTTACATTACTTTGAAAGATGGTGATAAAATTCCAGTATTTGACGAAGTGAAAGAAGAAGTCAAGGAAGATAAGAAAGCTGCCAAATCCGTAGAGAAAAAAGCAGACAAAAAGTCTACCAAAACCGAAGCCAAAGCAGAGAAAAAGCCTGCCGCCAAGAAAACTACTAAAGCAGAGAAGGAGGATAAATAATGAGTATTAAAGCTTACCGTCCAACTACTCCAGCTCAACGTCAAAAGACCACCCAAGATTTTGATCAAATTACCACTCGTAAACCGATGAAATCTCTCCTCGGCGCCAAGAAGCAAATGGCTGGCAAGAATAACGCTGGTCGCATCACCGTGCGTCATCGTGGTGGTGGTGTCAAACGCCATTATCGTATTTTGACCTACAGCCTACCAAAGGGCAATAAATACACCGTAATGGAAATCGAATATGATCCAAACCGCAGCGCACGTATCGCTCGCATCAAGGATCAAACCGATACATATTATTATGTGCTCGCCGATTCCAATATGAAAAAGGGTATGACCTTCGAAAGTGGTGATAATGCTGCCGTCGAAACGTCCAATCGTATGCCAATCGAAAACATCCCAGTGGGTACTTTCATCTACGCGATTGAGCTCACTCCAGGCCGCGGCGCCCAAATGGTTCGCTCCGCTGGTACTAGCGCTCAGCTCATGGCTAAAGAGAATGGCTATGCCACCCTCAAGATGCCATCTGGTGAAATGCGCAAAGTGCTCGTTAGCTGCGAAGCTTCTATCGGCACTGTCGGCAACGAACAACACCAGAACGTCAAAATTGGTTCTGCTGGTCGTCGCCGCCGCAAGGGCATTCGCCCGACCGTCCGCGGTGTCGTCATGAACGCTACCGATCACCCACACGGTGGTGGTGACGGTGGTCGTCATGGTACCGGTAAAGCACCACGCACCCCATGGGGTCAGTTGACATTGGGTTATCGTACACGTCATAATAAGAAAACTAATAAAATGATCGTGCGCAGTCGCCACGAAGGAAAGA
>CAZOPB010000023.1:0-13588 GCA_964581595.1 uncultured Candidatus Saccharibacteria bacterium | reverse complement strand
AGTTATTATGAGACAACGAGTATTTTTGGGTGAAGTTATTTATGAGCTAATACGGTAAATTTGCGCAAAAATACTTTTGTGTGATACAATAGAAGTGGAGAAAAGAAATATCATTCATATGTAGTTTACACTTTTATTTTGTGTGTAGATTTTGATTAACAACATTAATAATGGCACCATGAGCGGCCAAAAGGATGTTGTGGTCAAAACTACGATATTTCTTTTCTCCACCGTTCGCGGTGCCATTTTTGTTTAGGAATTAGGATGGTTTCCTGAGAGCGGTGGATTAATCAAAAACTAGGAGGCCAGATGCTAAAAATACATAAATCTCATTCTAAAAAGTTATTACTAATACTAATAACTTCTATTTGTATTACATTTAGCCTCCTAGGGCTATATACTCTAACTTATACACCAGAATTATCACATGCAGAAACTGTGACTTATACACCACCCAAAGAGAACCGCACCATGGCAAATATAACTTACATGCAAGATATTACCCCCGAAATCTGCCAAAACTCAGAACTAAATAAGCAGTATACGCTAATTGATAAACGTGATGGGAGTGATTACACTGTTGCCCGTATCAAAAATCAGACTGATGATGAGGCTAATTGCTGGATGACGCAAAATCTCCGTATCATAGATAAGAAAATAAGTTATTTAGATAGTGATATAATGAGTACGGAATTTACAATTCCGCCTTCTAGTATAAATACCTTTAATTCAACTACGACATACGAATTAAAAGCTTATTATGCAGATAATATTTTAAGAGGCGCGTATTATAATTGGTATACTGCCACAGCTGGAACTGGAAATTCATCTGTTTCTTCATGGGTTGATGCGTCCGAAAGCATTTGTCCGAGAGGATGGAGATTACCTGCTGGTGATGTTGGTGGTGAATTTTTTACGCTAATTGGTAATTTAATCTCTGGTCAAATTATTAATACTGCTCCATATAATTTTGTCTTGAGTGGTTTTGTTAATGGGAGTACGCTAAAAAATGAGAAAAGTGACGGGATGTATTGGACTTCTACTTCGCGAGGTATTTTATATGCGTATGATTTTTATATTATATCTAGTGCAAATAACACATATGACTTTCAGCCGAAGTATAATGGCTTATCCGTAAGATGCACTGCAAGAAATACCGCAGATAATATTCGCATTAAAATAAAATCAACGATTAGTTTGGATGTGGCGGAGGAAGTTGCTGTAGAGAAAAGTGAAACTAATCCATCGACGGCGGATTTGAAAGTGAAGGTGAGCTCGAACCAGCCGTATGTGGTAAAGCTTAGCTCAGATGATGCGGCGATGAGGTCGAGCACGACTAACGTAACTATTCCGGCGAAATCTGGATTATTAAATACGGCAGAAAATGGCTGGGGGATTATGAAATATAATGCCAGTACCTATACGGCGATTACGTCTACTCCGGAATTATTCTACGAAGCGGCTAGTCCAGAAGTAAAAGAGCTGTTACTAAAAGTTGGGATTAGCACGGTGCCGGATCTGCCGAATGGGGAATATTCAACTAATATTACGGTGACGGCGACGCAGAATTAGTTCGGGGTGCGATTGAGCGAGCTCGGAGTATAATCAGTGAAGCATGGAGCGCGATTGAGTGAGCTTGGAGTATGATTGGTGAGGCGGGGAGTACGTTTTGAAAATGCGCGAAAAACCGTAAAATAACAGGGGCGGCATGATTGCGATGTTATGGAGTACGATTTTTCGGGGCGGGAGTAAGTTTTTGGCAGGCGGGAGTATGATGGATGACTGATAGTGGAAGGTGACGAAATTGATAGGGATGATTCGGTAAAAGTAGAGGTAAATGTGGTATAATGTGAATAATATGAGAAAAGCGAAACTACTGTGGATTGATCTAGAAATGACGGGGCTGGATCCGGAGAAGGACCGGATTTTGGAGCTGGCGGCGATTGCGACGGATTGGAAATTGGAGCCCTTGGCGGAGATGACGGCGGTAGTGAAAGTGCCGGAAAAATTGATGAAAGAGCGGATGGTGGGGAAATTCTGGGAAGAGAATAGTGAGAGTCGGGATGCGCTAATGGCACAGAATGAGACGGGGAAGAGCGCGAAAGAGGTAGAGCAGGAGCTACTGGAATTTATTGATGAATATTTTGGGGATGAGGTGATTTTGGCGGGGAATTCGATTCATCAGGATAGGAAGTTTATTGATCGGGAATGGCCGGAAGTGGCGAAGAGGCTGCATTATCGGATGTTGGATGTGAGTGCGTGGAAAGTATATTTTGAGAATGCGCGGCATGAGAAGTTTATGAAAAAGGAAGCGCACAGGGCGCTGGATGATATAAATGGTAGTATCGAAGAGCTAAAGTGGTACATCGGGAAGTTGAAATAAGATGATAGAGATAGAAAAAGTTAGTGGAATCGGAGAGTATGAAGTAGAGAAGAAGGGGGAGGATTTGCTCTATAAAGTACCAGATGGGAAAGTGTTTTTGGTGATGCGGCCGAAGACGGTAGAAGTGCGGTGCGACCGGAAGCTAGGAAATTTGCTCAGGGAACAATATGAAACGGTGATGGAGAGTCGATATTTCGGGCGGGGAGGAATAGAAATTGTGCCGAGCGGGCAGCTGGAAGAGACGGAGATTGAGGATTTGGTGAGACTGAGCTATAACCTGACGCGGGAGCTGCGGGAAGCGGAGTAGAAAATGTCTGGCGTAAAGATGCCGAGCAAATGGCTGGCGGTGAGTGCGATGGCGGTGTTTCTAGGGTCGTCGTTTTTGTCGATTGCAGTGAATAGCGATATGTACGGACATGGATTTGATATAAGTAGTTCGATTAGTCATTATGTGGGGCTGGAAATCTGGAGTGCGATATTTTTCACGCTGGCGAATGTGTTTGTAGCGATACTTTTGGGAAATTATCTTTGGCGGATGGGCGAGGCGTGGCGAATGCCGAAGGTGTTTTACTGGATGATTGTGATTTTGGTGGCGAGTTTGATAGGATTATCGGTATGTCCGTCGGGGATGTTTGATACGGGAGAGTCGCCGAGTATTATTACTTGGGTGCATATTTTGACGTCGCGGACGATGTTTTTCGTGATGATGTTATTATCGGCGATGGTGATATTTTGTCGGCGGGCGAATACGGTGGCGCACGCAGTGAATATATTATTTATGATGTATGCGATTTTGTGTTTAGTGGGATTTTTGACGGAAGATGCGTGGTTTATGGACGCGGTAATGGTGTATGAGACGATGTATTTGTTTGGGTTTATGATGGCGATGGCATTATGCGACGCACGGGAAGAGAACTTATTGAAAGAATAGCTGAGGGGAATGGTGGTCTTCAGCTAAAAATGGTAGCTAATGTAGTTGATGCTAAAGAAGCTATTTCTTGGCTTTGGCGTCGGTGGCGTCTTGTTTGTCTTGGGCGGCTTTGGCGTCGGCGTCTTTTTTGCGATTGAGACGGTTCATCATTTTGACGATAATAAAGATAGTGAAGGCGACGATGAGAAAATTGACGACGTTTTGGATAAAATTGCCATAGGCAATATGGGCGACGGTGTCGGCACCGAAGAAGTTGGGAATGTCGATGGCGAGGGAAGAGAAGTCGGCACCGCCAGCGAGAAGGCTAGTGATAGGCATAATGATGTCGTTGACTAGGGAATTAACGATGGCGGTAAAGGCGCCACCTACGGCGACACCGATAGCGAGGTCGACGACGGAACCGCGATTGATGAATTCTTTGAATTCGTTAATAAATGAGCTTTTGGTGATTTTTTCGATAGGATTATCTTTGGATGCTGATTTTTTCATGAACTAATTATAACATGAAACGTGGCTATTTGGTAGTGTAATTATTGAGAGTTTCGCTAATGACATTGAGATTGGAATAGAAATTATTGAGAATTTCGGCAAGGGCAGGATCTTTGTCGCGAGCGAGGATTTCGCTCGTAATGGACATCATGAGGGAAACTTGCATTTGAATCTGGGCGCTGTAGATGCGGTCGAGTGTGCCGTTGAGTTTGGCGCGGTCGAGGGTGGCATTGATATTCTCGTCGAGGCGAGTCTCGCTGGTGACGATGCTGCTGGGCGGAGTAAGGGGGGATTTGGATTCGGAAGTCTCGGTAAGATAGGCGGAAAGCTGAGTGCTGGCGCCGGTAATTGTGCCGGAAAGGGAATAATTAATCGAACGCAACTGGGAAGATTTGAGGCTGCCGTTGTAAGTAGAAATAGTTTTATTGACATTGGTCATACGCATGTAGAGCTGCTGGGTGAGGTCGGTGGCACGGGTGGCGCCATTATTGACTAAAACAACTAGAGCCATGAGTAAAGCAGTAATGACTGTAGCGCCAAGAAGGATTTTGAAAATTAAACCAAAATTAACAGGGGATTTTTTTGTGGAAGATGTAGGACGATTAGATTTGGAAATCTCATTTAGATATTCAAGATTGTTCATATGTATCTTAATTATAACATAGGAAGTAGTGATTATGTATAAAATATTAGGCAGGAAATATGTTGATAAGTTTTATTGAGTTTTAGTGTAGATTTTGTTTTCGAAATGCAGCGTCTTTGTCTTTTGTCTAAGGCCCTTCTAGCTTCTTCGGGGTCGGGGTTGACGCGTCCCGTCTTTACGGGCGTGTCACCCCTTAGTTCTCGGCAGCGGCCTGCGAAATTCCCCGTCAAAGCTAGAAAGACCTTAGACCCGCGTTAGTTTTTTGACTCTCTGGAAGTTTTTTGGAAAAAGATAGACAAAATAGACGGTAGGTTTCATTTTCAACAGGAGGTGGAGAGGGCGGCGTAGGTTGGAAAGGCGACTAGCTCAGTGGGCCGGCTAAACTTGGAAGGAGGTGCGTGCTATAAATATATGAATATGGGCGATTAGCTCAGCAAGCTGGCTAAACTTGGAAGGAGCTGTGTACTGTGAATTATGGTAGGGGCGACTAGCTCAGTGGGCCGGCTAAACTTGGGAGGAGGTGTGTACTGTGAATTATGATAGGGGGTGATTGGCTCAGGAGGCTGGTTAAACTTGGAAGGAGGTGAGTGCCAGGGATTTTTAGATGATTTAAGCATTGACATTTTGGATGATGTGTGCTACGATGGAAGTAATAGAAATTAACATAAACAATAAATATGACAGAAAAATTGAATTTCGGCAATCAGGAAAGTAATGCGGAGGCTTTGGCGCCGGCGGAGAGATTTCGGGTAAATGTAGATGACTATCCGATGCTTCGGCAGCAATACCAGAAGAGTCCGGACAAACGGAACGCGGATATTCGGTGGCAGATTGACCGGACGGCGATGGAATATGTGAAGGATACGGCGGGGCTGATTGCGGTGATCGACGGAACGGCGCGGAAATATGGCGAGCAGCGGGATTTGGAAAAGCCGGATCATGTGATTTATTTGGACAAATCGGCGCGGCCAGTGAGCTGGCTCGTGAATATGTTTTGGGATGACTTTTCGAAAGAGGAAAGGCCAGAACATTCATATCTTAGTATAGATCGGATGCCGTGGTTTCGAAGGGTGGGACTGGAGCCGGACGAGAAGGGTTATATCAGTGAGGCTGGTGGTAGCAAACGGCGGGCGAAGGCGATGGATTTTATCGAGAATGCGGATAAATTGCCATTAAAAATGCTAGCGGGGATACGAGCGCTTTATATTGATGGTGGAGTGGAGACGGATGACCCCGAGGAAATTATGAAAATGCCGACGGTACTGGATGGAAAGAATGTTTTGATTGTGGATGAAGTAGAAGATACGGGGTCGACACTGGGGATTGCGCAGTATTTATTGCAAAAGGCAATTCCGGAAATTAAACATGTGGACGGGGATTATTTTTGGTTCCCGGAGTCGAAACAGGTGCAGACGGGGCCGAATACTTTTGAGTCGCAGAAATTGTCGCTGCCGGTATGGTACAAGAGTGACCGGACGGAGGGGCGCGGGGTGGGCGAAGTCGATGAAGGGTACTATCGGAAGAAGTTTGAAGAAGACCCAACGCCGAGGAATCGGGCGAGAATGTTGGGTGCTTTTGCATTAAGTAGCTATGTGAACTTAAATAATGAGCCTGGAAATGCGACGAGGCAGTTGACGAAAGAAATGCGGCAGCTACACGATGACTATAAGGCAGGGAAGATTTTCTTGAGTAGGGTGCCGCAATATGATGCAGCGAGGATGAAGGCAGTGATTGAGGCGCAAGGCGTAAAAGTGGTGCCGGATGAAAAAGTGCCAGATAGTTATCTTGCGGTGATGAAAAATATTAATTCGAGAAAAGTAGAAGAGCGCGATCGGGAGATATAAAAACTAGCGGATTATGTTCTTAATATTGTTTATCTAAAATCTTTTCAGCCTTTCAGCGGTCGGGGTTGCCACAGCCCGTCTTTACGGGTGTGTCACCCCTTAGTTCTCGGTAGCAACCTGCGAAATTCCGCTTCAAAGCTGAAAAGATTTTAGATTTGAATGGGTGCATGTTTTTCAAAAATATCTCATGAGAAAAACGAGTATATGGTGGGGATGAAAAATGCCCCCTTGCGGGGGCGGGCTGGCTTAGAGGGGAAAGAGGCGAATGTGGTCGAGGCTGGGGTCGCGGGTGTAGAGGTTGATGTGGGCTTTGTGGGGGCGGCCGTGATATGTAGTAGTGCCTTTGTAGGTGATGGAATTGGGAAAGTCTTCGACGTGGTCGATAGCGATGTCGAGACGGACGCTCTCAACGGCCTGATGGTCGAAAGCAGGGATGCTGACGGTGTCGCCAGCTTTGGGGTCGGTAGGACGGCTTTCACCGATAAAAACGAGATGACGGTTCATGGCGAATTACTCCTTTTTATAGATTGTATATAAACCAGCGAATCGATAAAGTGCATAACAAACTGAGCATATATACTGATGCTTGTCAGTTACTACCATTATAGTACACTTTGATGAAAAAAGCAATAGTTTTTATGGCTATTTCTTGGATTTTTGGCAAGAAAATGGGGTAAAAGTTGGATATTTTAGCATAATTAGTATGATTTGGCAAGAAAATGATGGCGGAAAACGGGTTTTGCTGCAGTGCTAGGGTGATTTATGGGAAAATGAGGGGTGAGAGGGAGAATGTGGTATAATGAGGGTATGGATGACGCGAAGGAGGAAATTCGGGCGCGGCTACCGGTGGAGGATGTGGTCGGGCAGTATGTGGAGCTGAAGCGGGCGGGGCGGACGCTGAAGGGGCGGTCTCCTTGGGGGGTGGATAAGACGCCGAGTTTCATGGTGTCGCCGGAGAAGGGGATTTGGCATGATTTCTCGGCGAATAAGGGAGGGGATATTTTTGCGTTTGTGATGGAAGTGGAGGGGATAAGCTTTCGGGAGGCACTGGAGAAGCTGGCGGCGCAGGCGGGAGTAGAGCTGAAACAGTATAGGGGCGGGGATGCGCAGGTAGCGCAAAAGAAGGTGCGTGCGAAAGAGGCGCTGGAGCTAGCGACGAAGTATTATCAGTATTGCTTGAGCCGGAACAAGCGGATTATGCAGTATGCGACGGAAAAGCGAGGAATGTTACCGGGGACGCTTTCGACGTTTCGGATAGGATATGCGCCGCAAGAGGGAAGAGCGCTATTAAAATTCTTGGAGAGTAGAGGATATAAGGCGCAGGAGCTGGAGACGGCGGGGCTGCTGAATCGGTTTGGCGGGGATCTTTTCCGGGGGAGGATGATGGTGCCGTTTATTGATACGAATGGGGTGATTGGATTTACGGCGAGGATTATTGATCAAGGGGAGCCGAAATATTTGAACACGCCGGAGACGCTATTGTTTAATAAGAGCCGATTTGTGTTTGGGCTGGCGCAGGCGAAAGAAGCGATTCGGCAGCATAATTATGTAGTGATTGTAGAGGGGAATATGGATGTGATTTCGTCGCATCAGGCGGGGGTACGGGAGGCGGTGGCGACGAGCGGGACGGCGATGACGGAACTGCATTTGAAGAATTTGTCGAGATTGACGGAAGATGTGAGGCTGGCGTATGATGGGGATGCGGCGGGGGTGAAGGCGACGGAACGGGCGATTATGATGGCAGGGGATTTGGGGATTAATCTTTCCGTGATATCGGATTATCATGGAGCGAAAGATCCGGATGAATTGATTCAGAGGAGCCCGAAATTATGGCAAGAGGCGGTGGGGAATTGCCGACCGGCGGTGGATTGGCTGCTGGATAAATATGAGGAGAATTTGGACCTGAACTCGGGGGCGGGGAAGCGGGAGTATTCGGATGTGGCGATGAAGTTGCTGAAGTATGTGAATGATGCGGTGGAGCGGAAACATTATGAACAATTGGTGGCACGGAGACTGGATTGTAGTATCGAAGATTTGCATGAGAAGGCGAAGAAAATTCCGTCGACGAATATGAAGCGGTTGAAACAGGTGTCGACGAAGGCGACGGTGGACCTCGTGAAGACATTGAATGATTCGCTACAGGCGCTGATTATTTATGGGGGAGTGCAGAATATTCAGGGAGTGGAGCTGACGGAGGATGAGACGAAGAAGCAAGAGCTGGAGCTGATTTTTGAATCGAAATATCAGGGGAAACCGCTGGCGGTATTAGAGAAAGAAGCGGGGGACTTACTGGCAAGATATAAGATCGAGGTGAATAAGCAGAAAGTGGAGCTACTGAATCAGGAGCTGGAGAAGGCAGAAGAGGAGGGGGATGAAGTAAGGGTTAGTGAGATATTGAAACAGATTATGGCGCTGAAGAGGTGATGCTATGGGAGCCTTCGCGATAGCTGGCGTGATACTGCGTTGACGGTTGCGTTGCTCCTTCACCGTATCCTAAATACGGCTCAGTCCGCTACTCTCCGTCGCCTTGTCTCGCGCCGCTCTAGCGAAGGGGTCGTAGTGTTAGGCTCATAAAAAGAGTCTTTGTGGTAGTTGGTGAAGGATTCGAGTCGGAAAAATAGTTTGTGTTGCTTGAGCCTGCCTCGTATTAGGTCATTCTAAACAAAGGGTTCGTAGGGAAAATTCTGTAAAAAAGTCTTCGTGATAGCTGGTGAATGGGTCGTAGGGTTAAAAGTGCGCTGTACGGCGATTTTTCAGGGGGTTATTGAGCTTGGAAGAAGCTGGGGGCTGGATTTTGGTTGGAGAGATTTTGCGGGAAAATGTTGACGGGATGAAGCATGAGTGGTATCATGGGGGTAGAATATTATAAAAAATAAACAGGCAAAAAGGTAGAAATGAAAAATTTGAAAGAGCATAAGGTGCAAATTTTGGCGGCGCTGGCGTTGGCGTTTTCGCTGGGGATGGTGGCGCCAAATATGGCATTCGCGAGTGAAGATAATGCGGATGAGGGAATTTCGGCGCAGGCGACAGTGACTAACGCGAGTTCGGCGCAGTTAGCGGCTTTGGTGACAACAATTAAAGGTGAGAAAGATTACAACAAGTACGAAAATTTGTATGAAGCGCAGGTCGCCTTAGCTGAGGATTTGGAAAATACATCAGAAGCGGTCTTGAAGACGGCGCAGGAGGCGGTCGTTGCGATTAATGATAAGGCGCAGGTTGGTGATTTGAATGCGGCTGATTTGAATAACTTTATCTTGAAGATGCAGGGATATAGTGATTGGAGCGCAATGTTTACGACGATGGCGCAACTTGAGAAGGAGGTAGGGGCGGATCTGAGTCAGAGTGCGATTGCGGATAAGCTCAGTACACAGAAGATTACGAATTACTATAATTCTTTGAATCAGTTTGTAAACCGGGTGCAGGGGACTTTGGCGGAGAATGCGGCAAAGTTGTTTATGCGGATTTCGACTAGGGATAGCTTCAAGGGATTCCGTGATTCCGCACCACTAGTAGAGGCTACAGAGAAAGTCGTGATGTTGAAAGAAGATGCGACTGAGGCTGAGACGAAGGCGGCAGTAGATACTTTGCGGGCGTTGCTTGCTGGAAAAGAGGGCGTGGCCGATATGGATGCAGCGGGATTAGTGAAGGTGGCGCGAGAAACGGAGGGGTATAGTAGTTATAAGGCGCTGTATGATGCGTTAGGTTTTGTGTATGAAGAGCTGAAAGATTTGAACGACGGAGATAACGTTGAGGAGAAATTGGCAGCTGGATTGGCGGCGACCTATGCAAACAAGCAGAAAGAGTTAATGGATGATTATTCGAGAGTGGCTGCGGTGGCATTGAAGATTGATGATACGGTAATGGTTGGTTTGATGGCTTATGAGTTGCCACAGACGAGTGCACCAGAGACGCCGGATACTGGTATTGTCGGATTGATTGAGAATGGGGCGCTAGATCTCGGGACGCTGACGCTGATTGTAAGCTTGGCGGCGGCAGGCGTGCTAGGGATTAGCGTGATCGCAAGGCTATATACTCGGAAATCGATGCTTAAGAAATAAGTAACGAGATAGAAAAAAGGCTCTCCTATGGGGAGCTCTTTTTAGTGATAGATGTTTTTGGAGGGGGTGTTCGGGTTTTGGAAGATTGAGTGGGCTTTCTTTTTTGGAATAATAACGGTGTAAAATAGCTGGAATTTTACCGGAAATTAGGGTATAAAAGTGGTGAAAATAGGATTGACAAATAAGCATAAGTGTGATAGGATGGAAGTATGGCTCTGCTAGATGAGTTAAGTGTTGGTTTTTGCTGTGGTTATAGAAATTGAATGGATTGAGAAAATGGGAAAAGTGGAGATTTAGACTTGATTTTTAAGGTGGGATTTAGTATTATAAAAGATGATGGATAATGATGAAGAAGATATCTTAAAGGGAAAAGATTTTGATTTGGATGGTCCGGCTGCGGATGAATTGATTGCAGAGGATGAGCTTTCTGATGAGGAACTGGCGATTACGGCGGATAACGTGGATGCTTTTGCGGACGATTCGGTGCGGATGTACCTCAGGGAAATTGGGAAGATTCCGCTACTTAGCCAGGAGGAAGAGCAGGAATTGGCCGTGAAGGCAATGAAGGGGGATAAGCGAGCGAAGGATAAGCTGGCTGAGGCGAATATGAGGCTAGTGGTTTCGATTGCGAAGAGATATGGGGGGCGGGGGCTGGATTTTTTGGATCTGATTCAAGAGGGAAATACCGGGTTGCTCAGGGCGGTGGAGAAATTTGATCCGGATAAAGGATTTAAATTCTCTACTTATGCGACATGGTGGATTCGTCAGGCGATTACGCGGGCGATTGCGGATCAGGCAAGGACGATTCGGATTCCGGTACATATGGTGGAGACGATTAATAAGGTGCTCAGAACGACGCGGAGATTGACGCAAGATTTGAACCGCGAGCCGACGAATGAGGAAATTGCCGAAGCGATGGGGGTGGACGTGGATAAGATTGAATATGTGATGCGGATTAAGCAGGATATTGCGTCGCTGGATGCGAGTGTGGGGCGAGACGGAGATGATGAAGAGTCGGTGCTGGGGGATTTTGTGGAGGATAGCGAACGGGATTCGCCAGAAGATGCGACGGCAAATCAGATTCTAAAAGAGCAGATTGCGCAGATTCTGACGACGCTAAGCGAGCGTGAGCAGAAGATTATTCGGCTGAGATTTGGGATTGGCGGAGGAAGACCGCACACTTTGGAAGAGGTGGGGAATGAGTTTTCGGTGACGAGGGAGCGGATTCGCCAGATTGAGGCGAAGGCTTTGTCGAAGCTAAGGAAGCATAAACAGACGAAAAAGCTGCACGGGTATTTGAAATAATTCTTGGAAGGAGGAGTGATGCGGAAGTGGTTTGGTAAGGTAGTAGGCGCGATGATGGTGGGGGTGATGGCGCTGGGGTTGGTGGCGCCGGTAGTGGTGAGCAGTGGGGCGGTAGAGGCCGCAATGGTGAATAATGTGACTTCAGATGGCGGGGGAGGAGGGGGAAGCAATCAAGGTCAAGGGGGGCAGCAGCAACAAGGCGGGGGAGGTGGTACTGGCGGGAATGTGGAGACGAGTATTTTACCGAATGATTGGGAGGTAGAGGATGTTTTGAAGCTGGTGCTGAATATTGTGGTGTATGGCTTGGGAGCGGCAGCGGTGATTGGCGTGGTAGTTGCGGGTATTATGTATATGACGGCGCGGGATAATGAGGCGCAGGTGACGAAGGCGAAGACGAGGCTGTTTGAAGTAGTGGTGGGGCTGGTGGCGTGGGCGCTGATGTATGCGGTGTTGAATTGGTTACTTCCCGGCGGATTAAATTTGTAGAGTTCTATCGCTTTAGCGATAGAACTCTAGAGGAGCCTTTGTCCTGAGTGGCTACTACTTTGTCGAAGGTTCCAATGCTCGCTCTCCGTACCATAAGTACGGTTCACTCCGCGTTTCACCTTCTTCGCGTATTAGCCTACTCAGGGCAAAGGGGTCAAAAACATGCTATATCGCTTTGTTCGACTCTTCGGTGTACTTCATTAATTCTATTCTCAAATTTAGGCTTTGCGCATCGCACTAATTTTACTTAAAGATTTGGTAAATATTATTAAGTCACTCTAGACAAAAAGTTCTAAATTCTTTGTGTTGTATCGGTTTTGATAAAAAACTTGATAGGGATTATTTTTAATTTTGGGGTTATATATTATATAATAGATATATGTTGAAGAAAATGCTGGTGATTTATAATCCGTGGTCGTCACGGCATGCGGCGGTGGAGGCGGAGGTTTTTGCGGAGCTGCGGAATTTGCGGGGCTGGATGGTGGGGAAGTATGCGGTGAAACCGACGAGTTTTGAGGAGAATGTGGCGAATATTGAGAAGCTGGTGGATGACGGGGATTTGGTGATTGCGGCGGGCGGGGATGGGACGACGGCGATGATGATAAATGGTGTGATGCGTTCGGGTAAAAACGTGACAGTGGGGGTGCTCGGGTATGGGAATTTTAACGATGTGGCGGGGATGCTGGGAGAGGGGAGTTTTACAGAGCTAATGGACGACTACGCGGCGGGGAGGATAAACGAAATGTATCCGCTGGAGGTGAAGGTGAATGAGAAAATTTGGCGGTATGCGGCGGGGTATTTCACGATGGGGCTATTAGCGGAAGCGACGAAATTGATGGAAACGAAGAAAATGCGAAAGCGCTTGGATGAGGGGAAGAGGGGGGATTTTGGGAGTCTCGTGGCGGCGGTGTGGTGGTATTTGAAGAATAAGCGGAGGGTCAGGCTGTCGGCGGGGAAGTGGAATGGCGCTGCGATGCAGAAGAAGACGACGGATTATTTGGCGGTGAATAGCGGAACTTTGGCGAGAATTATGAAAAGCGAAGCGGTGTGGAGTGATGTAAAAGAATTTAATAGTGGGATGTATAGGCTGGGGGGATTTTGGCGAATGGTGAGATTTGGGCTGACGAGCGTGTTTCGTAAGGTGCCGCTCAGCAGGACGACGGGAGATGTAATAGAATTTGATGCGCCAAGCACTGTGGAAATGCAGACGGAGGGGGAATGTGAGAAGCTGGAGAATATATGGAAGATTGAAGTGGGGAAGGGGAGGGGGGTGAAAGTGGCGAATCGGACTTCGTCCTTGTCCGCCTGCGTCGCTCAAAAGATTGAGTAAGCTCATCTTTGTTCGCTATCCTCGGTGGTTCGGCTGTAAAATTATGGAAATAATAGGGGAAAAATTGGGTTGAACTTGTAACGGCGTTACAAGTTGGAATGTAGTATTACTACTTAAAG
>CAZOPB010000022.1:0-17205 GCA_964581595.1 uncultured Candidatus Saccharibacteria bacterium | reverse complement strand
TGGAGTTAAAGACAATCTTGTTGCCTAGAACGCCGTGGTTGATTTGGTCGATAGTGTAACTACGACGACCACCAGAATTATCACCCCAAGCTGAAGCTAGTGACGGAGTCATGACAACGCTTGCCACCACTGCCGCACCAGCCGCAAGGCCTAAAGTGCTTTTGATAAATTTACGCATTTGTTATTCTCCTTATTAACTCTTATCACTAGCTTAACTTGACAAAAGTTCAACTAGTTATCTATCGCCCGCCTCTGTTTGAGACACTAAAAGCGATACTATAACCTTAAAATTCTTAAGGTTATACCTCTATTGTAGCACAGGTGCGTAAAAAAGTCAATACCTTTATGGCTATTTTTGATAAAAATGCAATATTTTGGTATAAATTTAGTGAAAAATAGGCGTTTCCTTAATATTTGAGGGCATAAAAATCAGTTAAATTTGGTAATTTGCATATAAGATATTTAGAATAATGTGGGAAATGGCGGTGTTTTTTGGCATGAATTTAGCGAAAACTTGGAGTTTGCCAGCAAAAAACGCCCTATGGAAGAGCGTTTTTAGGGTAATTGAGGTTAGAGAGCAGGCTAATATCCGGCGTGGACCGAGCAAGAGCTGGCGGCCAGCAGAAAATCCTCCTTTTGATTACAAATTTGCAAAACGCCCGGGCGCCCTGCAGATGGTAATAGATCTTGACTTTTGTCAAAAGAGAGCAAGACTTTTACCATTGATTGGATTAAATTCTTTAATTAGAAATATTAAATTGTACTGTATTGTGAAAAAATGTGACAAATGAGTTTGCGCTCTCTGTTGCTCAATTACTAAAGGGCGATGTATGAGTACCCCCTTCTTATATTGTACCATATCTTATCTATAAAATCAAGAATATTTTGTGATTTAGAGAAAAATGACAGCAAAATCCGATGATTCTGCTTGATTTTCTGCGAAATTAGCATAAATATATTGACTTTTTCGCTAATCTGTGGTACAATGGTAGTAGAGGGTGTAGTAATTATGCTGCACTACTTCGTACCTCGGCGATTTTACGCCATGAATTAGGAGGAAAGAAAAATGTTTTTCCGTACGTATTTTGACCAACGCTACGAGGTAAACCATCAAATCAAGAAAATGCAGGAGCGGCTGACGGAGATGCAAAAAGTGGACGCTTATGACGTGAACCAGATAGTCGCGAACGGAACCAGAGATCTGCGGCCGCTGCGCTGGTGGATGGGGCTGGAGGCGCGACGTCGGTATCTCGCCCATTTGGAACAGACTTGTTACCTGCTGGGGCGGAGACTGATCGAAACGGATATCCAGGTGGTCTATAACATCCGCTTCGTGAGCATCCTCAATCAGTATGTCGAACTGCAGCAGGAGTTTACCGCACGCGGTGAATACCTGGAGCTGCAAAACACGGCGGCGTGGTTGAAAAGGTATGATCTTTACTTCAGCTACTTCAACTCCGACCATTTGAATGCGTTACAGCGGATTTGCGGCATAACGAAACTGCAAACACGGCTGAGTGACGCTAATGCGTGCAATTCTGAGCTGCAGAGTCAGCTGGAGGCAGCACAGCAGAAGCAGGCGGAGCTGGCGGGCTTATTGGCGAGGGTTGATAAGCTCAATCTGGGCGAACAAAACAGTACCCTCTGCAGTTTGGTCGACTTGATGCACAAGCAGGTCGAAAATGATGATGAATCCCAGCTGCGCGGAGATCTGCAAAACGACGCTGAGAACCTTTTTCAGGTTCACGCTGAGCTCACCGCGATCGCCCATGAACTCTCGTATATCCAGGCCGCAATACCCGTGCGGGAAGCACAGGAAGCGCCGGATGAGGAGTGATCTGGGCATGGCTATTCTGGATACTAAGTTTGAACGCTTTTTCCTCCCTGCCCTGGGCTTGACGGCCCGGGGCGTTTTCGTCTCAAGGATTTGTAAATCGGCCTATAAAAACGGCGCCTCTAGTGAGACGCCGTAGGATGATAGCTGAAACTGATGAAAAATTCGGGACGGGCTAGCGTAAAGCTGGACTTAGTATCTATTTTACTAGCCTCGGAATGTTTTCTCCTTTCGGGAGTAGATTTCCACAAACGGCGCCAGAGGGATAGTCGTACATAGAAGGGATGCCGTCCACGGATGGTTAGTTTTCAAAAAAGTTAAAAAGGTGACTGCCATTCATCTAGTTATTGGTGGTGTGTTGGTGGGTGATTTCGTTTCAGCTATCAAGGTGCGAGACTGAAGAGCCTTGCTGATTACATTATATCACAGTTTTCGATTCAATGCAATAGAGACCCACCCTTGGGCAAGTCTCCATTTTGCTATTCTACACGTTCCCTAGACGACGATATTGACGAGACGGGCGCCCTTCGGGATGATGATTTTGCGGATTTCTTTGCCTTCGGTGAATTTTTGGACGTTGGGCTCGTTGAAGGCGAAGCAACGCATTTGCTCTTCGTCGCCGATGACGCTAGCGTCGACGGTAATACGGGCACGGAGCTTGCCATTGACCTGGACAACCATTTCGACCTTTTCATCGCTTAGGCAGCTATTATCCCAACGCGGCCATTCGTCGTCGCTACCTAGGCGCTCAAGCAATTCGCTGGCTAAGTGCGGGGCGAAAGGCTTAAGCATCTTAGACAGGGCGATTTTATCCTCTGTAGACGCACCAACCTTATACAGCTCATTCACATATTCCATCAGAGCGGCAACTGCAGTATTGAAACTAGTGCGGTGAATATCTTCGGTGACTTTTTTGATGGTCTTGTGACGAAGCGTCTTCGTAGAATCCGACTCAATAGACTTAGCTTCGTCGCCAATAACTAAGTTCCAGCAACGATTCAGGAAGCGATAGACGCCGCCGATAGTCTCGGTGTTCCAGGTGGCATCTTGGTCATATGGGCCGATAAACATTTCATAGGTGCGGAGCGTGTCGGCACCGTAGCCGCTGTCGATGACTTCGAGCGGATCGACACCATTACCTTTGGACTTACTCATTTTCTTGCCGTCGGTACCATTGATATAACCATTATAAAGCAATTTCTTGACTGGCTCACGGAAGGGGAGATAACCTTGATCGGCGAAGAATTTACACCAGAAGCGGACATACAAGAGGTGAGCCACGGCGTGATCACCACCGACGTAGATATCGGTAGGCGCCCAGTATTTAATAGCTTCGGGATCCCAGGCAGCTTTGTCGTCGTGCGGGCTAGTATAACGCCAGAGATACCAGCTAGAGCAAGCATAACCATCGAGCGTATCGGTCTCGCGGGTGCATTCGATATCGTGGCCATTTTCGTCTTTTAGAGTGACCTTGAGCCAATCTTTGGCCTTGGCGAGAGGGGAGCGACCGGATTCATCGGGCTGATAATCTTTGACTTCCGGATGCATAACCGGTAATTGGTCTTCGGGAATCGGATGAACATTGCCGTCTTTATCATAAGCTATAGGAATCGGACAGCCCCAGTAACGCTGGCGAGAAATCAGCCAATCGCGCATCTTATAGATGACTTTTTTGTGGCCGAGACCACGCTGCTCAAGCCAAGCTACGATTTGCTCGCGAGCTTCGCTACTATCCATGCCGTTAAACTGCTCGGAATTAACTAACTCGCCTTCGCCATGATAGCAGCGCTCATCATCATTACTATTCTCCGGCTTTTCGACAACTTCTTTGACTGGTAAATCAAATTTCTCGGCAAATTCAAAGTCGCGCTCATCATGCGCCGGTACTGCCATAACGGCGCCGGTACCATAGCCGCTCAAGACATAGTCTGCAACCCAGATCGGAATTTCCTTACCGATAGCGGGATTGATGGCGTAGCTGCCAGTGAAAACGCCGGATTTTTCTTTATTCTCTTGGCGTTCAATTTCGGATTTCTTGATGGCGGCTTGGCAATATTTCTCGACTTCTTCCCTGGTATTGTCATTTACAAGCTGTGGGATGAGTGGATGCTCCGGAGCAAGCACCATAAAAGTAGCGCCAAAAATCGTGTCAGGGCGAGTGGTAAAGACGGTAATCATTTGGGGGCCAGATTTTTCATTTTTTATTGAATTACTAATTTCAAAATCAATCTCGGCGCCTTCGCTGCGGCCGATCCAATTGCGCTGCATGGTCTTGATTTTTTCGGGCCAATCGAGCTGATCGATATCAGCGAGCAATTCATCTGCGTAATCGGTAATTTTGAAGAACCACTGTTTCATCTTTTTCTTTTGGACTTCGGTACCACAGCGCCAGCAATGGCCATTTTCTACCTGCTCATTCGCTAAGACAGTCTGATCAACTGGGCACCACCACTGATATGACTCTTTTTGGTAGGCAAGACCAGCTTTGTATAGTTGTAAGAAGCACCACTGCGTCCACTTGTAATATTCGGGATCGGAAGTATTGATTTCGCGGCTCCAATCAACGGCAAAACCGAGCTTTTTGGCTTGTTTACGGAAATTTTTAATATTAGCTTCGGTAGCAGATTGTGGAGAAATACCAGTCTTGATAGCAAAATTCTCGGCCGGGAGACCAAAAGTATCATAACCAAATGGACGTAAGACGTTCATTTGTTGTTGCGTGTAAAAGCGAGTCAAGACATCGACAATGGTAAAATTGCGGACATGCCCGACGTGCAAGCCAATCGCCGACGGGTAAGGAAACATTTCGGCGAGGTACATCTTGGGTTTGTTTTCGTCAATTGGGCCAGCTTTGAAAGCCTCAGTCTCATCCCAGATTTTTTGCCATTTTTGTTCAATTTTCAGTGGGTCATATCTTTCCATAGTAATCATTATACCACAAAACTTACAAAATGGTTAGTTCGGTAATTAGATAATATTTTGCGGAAAATGCAGGTTGTACTTTAGCGAAAAATATGCTACGATGGAATTAACGCAGATCCTAGCGTGAAATGGCGCAGAGGCAATCTAGGACATTATTAATTTATCTAGCGGCCATTAACTCTACTATTACTTTGGAGGGGATTTTATGCAGACTATGGACGAGCACGGCACGACTGCTACTGGCACCGGGGATAAGAAAGAGGCTCCAACTACGTCAGAAACTACGCCGGAGAAGCCAGCTTACCCGTGCTTGATCCGGCAGACTCCGCCGATCGTACTGGATAAGGTATGCGAATCAATGTACTATTTGTGGTTTGAACAAAAGTTGGCGCATGATGTGGTACTGATTCGCATCCAGCGGATTTGCCGGGAGAATTGGACTAATTCTAATGGGAGGATCCATATTGACAACGGCTACATCGAGCAAGGGCGAATTGTGTTTCGCGTGAATCTGGCCGAGGCGGACGACGGCGGAGAAGCACTCCAAAAGGCTGTAGAGGACATCGCAAACGTCCTCTGCACAACTACCGACGTCCAAAAGCGGAGCAATTTCATGAGCGATTTCAAGGATCCGTTGCACTCCAATAGCCCCGATAACTCTTCAGATTCTCAACGCTAGATTTATCTTTAACCACGCTCGTAATGGGCGTGGTTTTTCATGCAATAATGTGGCTTATTACTAGCTAATAGAGGTTTAGTAACGCCCAGAGAGCGATAGCGGTGGCGACGGAGACATTGAAGGATTCTTTTTGGCCATGCATTGGAATTTCGAGAAAATTATCAACCTGGGAGCGGATGTCGCTCGGAATACCGGCAACTTCTTCTCCAAGGATTAAAATGACTTTGTCACCAATGGAAGCTTTTTGACCGAGGATAAGCTGCTTTGACATTTCGGAATCAGATAAGTTGTTCTCGAGACCAATGATACGCCAATATTCTTGGCGCTTTTCTTCTAGCCAGGATGGTAAATCGGCTACGCTTTCTTGCGGGACAAGCTTTTCGGCGCCGAGAGCGGATTTTTCAATTTGACGATTAAGTTTAGTACGCAAATGTGGGAGTAAATTGGGGTCATCAAATCGTGGAGTATAGCCAGAAAAAATCAACTTGGTGGCACCGAGGCCTTCGGCAGTGCGCAAAATCGCCCCGACATTATAAGTAGAGCGGATGTTATGAAGGACGAGAATGACTTGCATGGTAATATTATACTAAAAATGGTAGATTTATGCAAATTTAGGTAATTTATTTTGATACTAGTACGTCAAAACTCATACCTATTTGCAAGGATTATCTCTATTGTAGCACACTACTGCAATTTTGTCAATAGTTTTATGGCTATCTAGCCGCTCCCCCTACTCCTCCGGTAGAGGCTGGATGCCGCTTTGGGCGCTAAAACCGTCGTAATAATTGGTCTTAATCGGAGGATGACCGATTTTGTTGGCGGCGGCGACGATTTCTTCGATGTCGTCGGTGAGTTTATAGATCTTGGTGTCGCGCTTGGAAATTAGTCCCATCGGGAGCATTTTACCCTCGATAAACTTAGTGAGCGGGCGCCAGAAGCTCTTACCAAAGAGGAAGACAGGCATTTTGGGCATTTTGTCTTCTTGCATAAGGATAACGATTTCGGATAGTTCGTCCAATGTGCCTAGTCCACCCGGGAACATGACGTAAACTTTAGCCGACATAGCGAGCATGACCTTGCGGGCGAAGAAATACTTGAACTGCAAAGTGTCGGTGAGATACGGATTTGGACTCTGCTCATGGCTAAGTGTAATATTTAGGCCAATGCTCCGGCCGCCGTATTCATAAGCACCGTGATTGGCAGCTTCCATAATGCCGGGACCGCCACCGGTAATGACGGCGTGGCCGTTCTGGGCCAGTAATTGACCTAGCTGGCGAGCTTTAAGACAATACTTATTATCTTGGCCGAGGCGGGCGGAACCGAAGATAGTGACGCCCTGCGGATAGGTACGGACGATCTTCAAACCTTGCTCGAGATCACGAGCGTAGGCTTTGGCGCGCTCAACATCGGCGGATTCTAACTGTTTGAGGACTTCTTCGTCTAGCATATTTACTCCTTTTTACTTTCTGATTCTTCATAGGTGATTTGCTGGATAGGCATGGGGTGTAGCTCTTCGGTGCCGTTCATGAGGCCAGCCTTGGCGCCGTAGCGCTGGGTAACTTTCGAGGCGTTGGCAGCGGCAAATAATAATGATTCCTCAAAATCTACGCCATTTGCCCATTTAGCCAAGAAGCCAGAACCAAACGCATCGCCGGCGCCAGTGCGATCGCGGACGGTTTTTTGTTCGTAGACGCCGAGGCGATATTTTTCGCGCTGATGAACAGCAAGAGCGCCCATGATGCCATCAGTAATGAGCACCGTCGGGCAGTAGTTACTCAATCTATCAGCGAGTTCCACTAGGAGTACACCAGGAACTATGCGGGCGGCTTCTTCCTTATTAACGAGCAAAACATCGACAAGGTCTAATAACCCAATTAGCTTATCGAGGTGCTGGATTTCCAATTCACCGGGGTTAAACATGACTTTAGTACCAATTTCATGAGCCTTTTCAAAAAACTTGAGCAAAACATCCATTTGCCCCTGAAGACTGGTCACGTAGAGCCAATCCGGCTGGATATTATCAAGGTCATCGGGGTCTAAATTATTAAAACTAGCGGAAGCGCCACGGTAAGTCAAAATCGTACGCTCAGCCTGGCGAACGTCTAGCAAAATCACCGAACAACCAGTATGACCCTCGACGAATTCCGCATAACTACTGTCGATGTTTTCACGATCGAGACATTCCAGGACGGCATCTCCGGAAGCATCCCTGCCAAGATTACCCATGAAAATGACTTCGTGACCGCAGCGAGCAAGAGTAACGGCGGTATTCGTGCCACCGCCACCGACATCAAAATGCACCTTATCAATATCAATTTTGCTACCAACGGCCATTTTACCGAAAATCGAAAGATCATCATTTAGCTCGACGCCTTCGAAATCGTCACGATCGAGCATATAAATATCTTGTAAAGCGGAACCGATGGTGACGATACGGCTCATATTAGCACCCCCTTCTTGTCGCACTCGGCAATAAGGGATTCATACATGGCACGTTTGTCTTGGGCGCGGCTGATGGCACTGCCGACATCGATAACGTCGACGCCGGAATGAGTAATGGCGCGGACATTAGTAAGATTGGCGCCGCCATCCCAAGCGATTTCGAGATCGGGCTTGAGTGCGCGAACTAAGGCGACTTTTTCGGTCTGGAGCATGTCGGGAGTGCCGCCTTGGCTACCGAGCTGGCCAGCAAAAATCATGACGTGGTCAGCCATGGCAATGCGCTCTTCGACGCGCTTTGGGAAAGTAGGTCTAAGCAAGGCGATTCCTCGCTTGATGCCGGCTTGCTCGAGCTGGGCAAAAAAAGCTTGGACATCATCATCGACCTCGGCGTGAATGATGCAAAGTGAAGGCTTGAGCCTGAGAATATCAGCGAGATGTTCACTAGGGCGGGCGGTCATGAGATGGACATCCATAGTAATTCCGTCTTGATTATGAATACTAGAAAGCGGAAGGAGATTGGTCGGGGCGAGAGTGCCGTCAGAAACATCGACATGAATACGCTGGGTGAATTCGCTAAATTCTTTCAGGCTGGCGTCGAAAACGGCTTGCTGATCAGTAGTAATAGTAGGGACGATAACTGGCATGGATTAATCCTCCTCGAGTTTCTGCATGCGACGAAGGTATTTTTTGTCTGATTTAGGCTGAGTATGGCAGAAAATTTTGACGATTTTTTCCATTTCTTCGGCGGAAAGTCGGTCAGCGCTCATACATAGAACGTTGGCATAATCATCCTCTCGGCCGAGCCTGGCACTCTCGCTATCCAAAGCGTTAATTGCGCGAATTCCATGAAAACGGTTGGTCTGCATACACACTCCATGCGCGGAAGCACAGACTAGCACCCCAAAACTATACTCATTTCCCAATACGGCCTTAGCGACAGCCTTAGCCGGATCGTTAAAATCGTCGTCAGCTACATACTCAAAAGCACCCAAATCTTCAACCTTAACCATGCCAGGATGGCAGCCTTCTAGGAGCTTGATTAGCTCGCTTTTTCGCTCAAAACCACGATGATCGGCGCCAATATAGATAGTGTATTCGTGCATTTTCCTAGACTTTCCTTCCCTATTAATATCCTGCGATTACCTTCCAAAATCTACCGCGAGCTCAACGAGGCGATTAGAATACCCCCATTCATTATCGTACCAGACGACAATTTTAATCATATTACCGCCGACGACATCCGTGAGCGGTAAATCGACAATGGCGGAATGAGCATTGCCACGAAAATCACAGCTGACTAGCTCAGCGCTAGTGACATCAAGAATACCCTCGTAATAAGGCTCTTTGGCGGCACGCTCGAAGACCTCGTTTAGTTCTTCACTAGTAACGTCGCGCTTGATGACGGCCGTAATATCGGCGAGAGAAACAACTAAAGTAGGTACGCGAACTGATAAACCATTAAATTTACCCTCGAGAGACGGGATGGTGAGCGCAGTAGCTCTGGAAGCGCCGGTAGTCGTAGGGATAATATTGACGGCAGCGGCGCGAGCTTCGCGGATGTCTTTAGCGACGTCATCAACGAGCTTTTGCGAAGCAGTATAGGAATGAACTGTGGTCATCATGGCTTTTTCGATGCCAAAATTATCTTCGAGAACCTTCATGACCGGGGCAATGCAATTAGTAGTGCAGCTGGCACAAGAGATGATTTCGTCATCAGCAGTGACGACTTCTTCATTCACGCCGAGGACAACGGTCTTGGCGCCGGGGCCTTTGGCGGGCGCAGAAATGACGACTTTGCGGGCGCCGGCTTTAATATGGGCGCGGGCATCGGCAGGGTTGCAAAAGACGCCAGTACATTCCATGACGGTATCGATTTGTAACTTATCCCAAGGGAGCTTATTCGGATCGGGCTCGCTCAGGAAGAGGATCTTGCGATTATCGACGATGATGTGCTGGTCATCGTAGCTAACCTCATGCTCGTAGACGCCATAGGCGGAGTCGTATTTCAGGAGATGAGCGAAAGTCTTGGTATCGCCGAGGCTATTGATGGCGATAATTTCGGCATCGCGGCGTTCGAAAGCAATCTTGAAAGCACAGCGCCCAATCCGCCCGAAACCATTTATAGCCAATTTTACCATGTTACCTCCTAAAACTAGTTATAACTATTATAACATAAGATTTATAAAGTGAAGTAGAAAAAGTGAAAAATCTCGGTTTTTTCAGCAAGGTTAGAAACTCGGGTTTTTGACAATTATGCAATGGCATGATAAAATTATAGAAGGTTGTACCTTATTTTTTGGAAAAGGAGGGGCAGGAAATGAATCCAAGTCAGATATTCATCCTGATATCGGTGTGGGCTTACGTAGCCATAGCCGTAATTGTACTCTTGGGAATAATAGCGCTTTTATTTGACCTGGGTCAACGCTGTTGGGGCGAACTCAAATTTGGCAAGGCAATTGGTTGCTGGATTCTAATGCTGATAGCAGTAGTAATCGGCTTTGGCGGATTTTTCGGAATGATTAGCCTTACCGGATTATTTTTCCAGCAATGACTCTTCTCCCCCGTTCGCGGGGGAGATTTTTATTGGGAGTGGGTTCAGAGTATATTCCATGATTTTCGGGCTGGTACGTAGCCGCAATGCTTAAATCTATGATTTAAGCATTGACTTTTTGAACAAAGTGTGCTATAATGGAAGTAGGGGGGTGAAGAATCTTAACAATTAGTAATCTGTTCTGCCATTATCCACCAACACATGACCGAAATTCGAAAGGAGTAGAAACAATGAAATCTTACAACTTGTATCGCAAGGCGTGCGCTCTGATTTTGGCGCTGATTCTGATCTGCGGGCTGACCGTGAATGCGGCGGCGAGCGACAAGCTGCCTGATGCCGACGAGCAGCCGACCAATGACGTCGCAGTCTCGGACGAGATGGACACTGACGAGAGCACCGGCACCGCACATGAAGCGGGATTCGTCTATAAGGATGAATCCGAGTCTGGCTTGAATACCCTGACAACGCATGCCAATAATGCCTACCTCTACTGGGTGACGCAAGTACTGGATCCTAATCCGACCCTTCACTACGACGCCAGCATGAAGCAGTACTATCTGGCATTTAGCCTGAGTACGAGCAGCAAGCTGGCCATGCTCATCGATTCGTATCACCCGGCTTTCCGGCTGGAGCGTAATCTGGCTACTTTGCAAAAGCAAAACGACCTGAAAACAGCGATTTGGGATAAGGAGACCAGCATGTACGAGCAGACGATTGGCGAGCGACTTTCGAAAGCGACGGCCGCCAAAGTAGGGCTCGACTCGGGCTTGGATGCCTACGCAGCTCTGCTGCAGATCCAGCAGAGTTCGGACTATAAGAAAGATGATCTCCTTAGAGTTCAGGTGGATTATAGTCTGCACTGCATTACGTCAATAGCAGAAGAGGCGGCCAAAGGGATGAGCCAAATCACCGAATTTAAGCGCGTGCCGGCGACGGCGCTCTATGAGTCTTCGATCCCCATGGATTACGACGATATGACGCCGAGCGAGCTGTGCGACGCGGTAAAGCAATTCCTGAACGAGCATCCCGAATGGAAGGTGATGAGCGAAACCTACGAGATAGCAATGAACGGAACGACGAGCAACTATCTGGCTACTTTTGAAGCGCTCGGCCAGGACAAACTGGAAGATCTCTATAAGAGGACGACGGATGTAGCCGTCCGCTACTGGCCGTATGTGCTCAAAGAGCTGGAAAGCCCCTGTTTCGCAGTGCCGTTCCCCGTAGGGACGGTGTTTCAGTGGAGTGATGGTATGAAGGATACCGCCGAAGCGATTGAAAACAATCTGCTTCCGATTAGCGCTACTGGCGAATAATTCCCTATCGATTTAATTCCATCGAACCGAGGATCTCCGCACTTGACAGATTGCAAAACACTAGTACCTTATGACTACGGCGCCCCAGAAATGGGGCGCTGTTTTCGTGAACAATTGGCCAGGTTTCATTCCTCGGGACTCTGCCTCGCAGGATGCTGATTTTCGGGTGAGATTTAATAGAAAATGCCTATTTTTATCAATTTTATACCAAAATATTGCCTTTTTAGCAAAAAATAAGCATAAAACTATTGACAAAATGGTTATGGTGTGCTATAATGGAAGTATGAGATTTATCAATACGGATTACACCAAATAGATGCAGCTTACCGTACCTTAAGATCTCAAGCTAAATAAATGAAAGTGGGGGAATTTCATGAAAACAGCTCTACTCGTTTTACGTCATTCCGATGGAATCAACCGTTTAAAGGCTGGCTTTGCTTACCTAATGTTAGTTTTTAGTATTGCCGCTCCGTGCTTCTGTTGCTATACCACAGCTCTTATCCTTAAGAATACCTACACATGGCACCAAGTGGCAGCCGAGACATTAGCGAAATTGCAACAGTTTTGTGGTCCGAGTGCCCAATTGTCGTCTGCGACCATACAGCACCTGACGACACTTCGCCAAAATGCAATTATCAGCCTGTGTCTCTGCGCCGTAGCAGTCTTGCTATGCCTGATTATCCAAAAGTCTGCCCCGTCCTTGGCAGTGATAGCTGCTAAGCCTTGTCTAGGCTATCAGCCGATCCGCGCTAACCACGGACGCACCCTAGGCAAAGTCATGCGTGGCTTGCGCAACGAACCAGTCGAATACTTTTGCATCTTTGACCCAGTTACACGTCTAAAAACAGAAGAGTTCACTTCACTCTGTCTAGACGGGGTGGATTTCGCTGGGGACTATTACCTGGGTATAATCGGCAAAACCGGTGCGATTCAACTACACAACCATCCTCTTTCTAACTCTGCCTTTTCTGATGGCGATATTGTATCGGCGATCCAGCTGCAGGCATCAGCTAGCATTGTGGTAGCGAGCGAAATGGTCTATATTCTGACGCTCACCGAAGCCTGCTGGCAATTAGATCCTGACGATGTGGAAAGCTTCTACAATGATTATCTGGATTATCGTCTAGAAAACGTCCACCACAGGAGGCTGCCAAACGGCAAGATTACTAACATCAGCAGAGCTGACGCTAAAGACTGTCTGATTGACGTTTGTCAAGCAACCGCCGAACAGTTTGGTTTCGGCTTTGAGAGCTTATCTTATCGTGAAGCGCTGAAAAGATTTAAGGCTTGAGATCTACATGGAAAAGGCCCCTCGCGAGAGGGGTCTTCCCTTTTGTATTCCTACTAATGTCGCTACTAGGCGCGAGCGAAGTGAGCAAAGGCGCGGTTGGCCTCGGCCATGCGGTGACAATCTTCCTTCTTCTTGAAGGCGGCACCGGTCTCGTTGTAGGCATCAACAATCTCGGCCTCGAGGCGCTTGGCATATGGCATGCCTTGGCGAGCACGCGCGGCCTGGACGAGCCAAGAGAAAGCGAAATGCTGCTGACGGTGGCCACTGATCGGGAATGGAATCTGGTAGTTGGCACCACCGACACGGCGAGATTTTACCTCGAAATCTGGGCTGACGTTGGCGAGAGCCTTCTCAAAAACTTCTACTGGATCCTCGCTCTTCAATTTCTTAGCAGCGCCTTCAAGCGCTTCATAAACGGCGCGTTCGGCAGCTTGCTTCTTGCCATCTAGCATGGACTTATTGATCAATCTCTGGACCAAAATCGATTGATACTTACGATCTGGGGAGACTTTGCGCTCAAGAGATTTAGTAACTTTGCGTGGCATGATTATTCTCCCTTCTTAGCGCCGTACTTAGAACGGCCTTGTTTACGACCTTGAACACCTTGCAAATCGAGTGTACCACGGACGATGTGATAGCGGACACCCGGAAGATCTGGCACACGACCACCACGGACGAGCACGACGGCGTGCTCCTGGAGGTTGTGACCTTCACCACCGATGTAAGCCCAGACCTCTTGACCATTCGTCAAGCGGACACGAGCGACCTTGCGAAGCGCAGAGTTTGGCTTCTTTGGGGTCTTGGTAGTAACCTTAAGACAGACGCCACGCTTCAGAGGAGCGGCTTGCTCGTAACGGCGAGTCTTAAGAGTATTGACGATAGAGCCGAGCGCAGGAGCCTTCGACTTAGCGGCGGTCTTCTTGCGTGGCTTGCGAATCAACTGATTGATAGTTGGCACGATAAAATTCCCTTATTTAACTAATATTCGCCCGCGGATTTACAGCAATAATCTCTGGGCATGAAACTCTGTAGGTATTATACTCTACTAGAGAGAAAAAATCAAGAGCTTTTAGTGAGATTTTACCACGTGGAAGGCAGAAAAATGCCCGAGCGCGAGGCCCGGGCGGATGGCTAGCAGCTGGCGCGGTTGGCATAATAGATGTACAACTGGAGGAGATGACCGGCGATGTCGATCACCTTATCGTCTTCGTTGAGCATCTTGCCAGGGACGCCGGCGTCGTGCAGCTCACTGGCGACGGCGAGGATGCGGCGTTTGCTGCTACTTTTGTCGATTAGCGCGGAGAAATTTTTACCGGCGACGACAGGAGCGTACTTTTGTTGGAAGGTCGGCTGGGGGATTTTGGCGACGAAGCGGCGGGCTTCATCGGCTTCGGCATAAGTCATGGAATTTTCCTTCTTTCAATAAACTCTGGATTTGACACATTAGCTAATCCATTTGACTATTATAACATAGTTTTGTCGAAAATAGTGAAAATGTTGTGGAAAAGTTGAAAAAGCTGGCGAATCAGTAAAATTCAAAACTTGACATGCGTGCTTAGATTCCATCTCCAAGTGCATAAATAAAGACATCTAGCAGGGTTTCCTGTATAATAGTTTTTACCACAAAACTTAACACAAGGAGAACACTGCAGATGTCTTATCAACATTTTACCACAGCTAATCGGTATAGACTATGGGTCTATCTTAATGAAGGTAGAACTTTATCGTATGCCGCATTACATATAGGATGTAACTTGTCTACGATTTGGAGAGAAATAAAGCGTAACAGCTTGACTGAGCAAGAATTAGCCAATGGCCATGTCTACAAACGACGTGGAGATGTCAATCCTCCCACTAATAAGTATTGCTATGATGCAGAGGCTGCTATATACAAAGCTGCTAAACGACGCCTACTAGCTAATCACACACATAATAAGCTAGCTAAAAATACTCGCATCAGAAACTATATCGTTAAACGTATAAAACAACGTTGGTCGCCAGAACAGATTGCCGGAGTTCTTAAGAAACGTGGAATCCTAGTCAACGGTAAACGGCAAGACTTTAGCATAGCAGTACAAGCTATTTATGATTATATTTACCGCTACCGTGGAGATTTAAGGCCATACTTACGCCGGCATAAAAAATACAAGCATCATAAAGAAAACTATCTAAAGAAGCAAAGCTTAGAGCCGGAACGTAGCATTGATAATCGACCTTTATTTATTGATGCAAGGCTAAATATCGGCCACTGGGAAGGTGATACTATACTAGGTAGTAGGCAAGGAGCAACTGGCAGAATTGCTACATTTGTGGAAAGAAAAACAGGTTATCTCATTGCCATAAAAATTCCTGCCTACACGTCTATCGAACAGAAAATGGATAAATGCGCCAAGACACAGCTCAAGCTCAATATGAGTTTCCGTTTTGCTGATAGTTTTGTAAAATTTGCTAGCACACATCGTTCCAAAGTATTTAAAGACTCTAACGTTAGATAACGGCTCCGAGAATGCCGATTATCGACACATAGAAGAGTGTCTAGATAATCTTAAGGTCTACTTTGCTCATCCATATCATTCCTGGGAACGTGGCACTAATGAAAATACCAACGGATTGCTTCGCCAATATTTTCCAAAAGGCATGGATCTTACAAACGTCACCCAAAACGATATTGACAAAGCTGTAGAAGAAATCAATAATAGACCTAGAAAACGATTAAACTGGAATACCCCGCAAAAGGTAATGGAGCGTAATCATGCTCTATGCACTTCGGATTAGAATGTAGGGTGTCGAGTTTTTGGCGGGGCGACCCCTGTTAGTAAATTGGAAAACTCGACGTGGGAGGAGAGTTTTAGCAAAGAATAACATTATTGGCTTTTGCGCAAATCCTTAGCATTTCCGCCAACGGAGTTATCTTTGTTTCATACGTCGCCTATCTAGCTTCCGAAACACGGCGTCGTTCGTTCCCGTCGTCACGGGACTCACGCGCCTCTCCCTCGGGCCGTTGCCCTGCGGATGGTTTCTACAAGCTAGGTAAACGTCGTATTGATTATTTTCCCACTCTTATAAGCTCTGAGCATCCTTTAAAAGTTACTAAATGTTAATCATAGTATCTACTTGGACTTTTCGCCTTCAACGGGAGTGTGGGAGAGGGCGATGTAAACTAACAGGCGGCTAATTCAGTAGACTAACTTAACTTGGAAGTAGTTGCGAGTATGTAGTTTTGGGCTGTCCGCGGTGTCGCTTTTGTTTTTACTTAATGTACTCTCCTACTTCCTAGTTTGGTAGATGGTTAATTACCTAGCGACACAGCGGACAGAGAAGCCGTAGTAGCGATTGTAGTAGTAGGACGGATAGACGTTAGTATCAAAGTACAAGTGGTAAGCCTGCGATGCACTGTTGGCCGTAGAAGACCAATAACGACCTTGGCTGCCGGCGAGGTTCAGAGAGCTACTATTCACGCGCCCGCCATATACGAAGTAAAGAGGGCTGCTCGCAATATTATAAGTGATACCGTCCTTGGTTCCGGTAAGACTATTACTATATTTGCTTGGATCATTGCCTTGATTCCAGCTCCAGCCATAGCTATCCAATAAGTTACGATAAGACTTTACTGCGGTCGTACCAGCAGTGGAAGCTTGATTTTCTGGAAGTCTCCAGCCTTTGGGACAAATACTACTTGAGGCATTACCGCTTGTGATAGAACTATTTCCCGTTCCTGCTGTAGCAGCCGTCCAAGAGTAGTAATTACCTTGAGCATCGTGGTAATCATTGGATGTCGTAGCGGAGGTATTGTTACATTTGCCGTTTATGCAATACTTTTCTGCTCCACCGCGTGCTGGATCCCAGGATTTAACTGCGTTATTTGTAGTACCAAAGCTTGGACTGGCTGTCACTTGTGTATTTTCTGTCGGCGTCCAACTACTGCTTACATCTGAGTCCGCACTAGTCAAGGCTTTGCTGGCGTTAAGGTCTAGATCGAGGTTCTGCGTCATCCAACAGTTACCATCATTAAGCTTCTCTACCCAATATATTTTATTGTCACGAATGTCTCTCAATGTGCCGCTATGTCCAATCGGCACATTATTGCACCTAGTTGACGTCATATCTTGCATGTTAAATATCCACTCAAATCCAGTTGGTTCACGATTTACCACCTCCCCCGCTCCGGCGGCG
>CAZOPB010000021.1:0-17701 GCA_964581595.1 uncultured Candidatus Saccharibacteria bacterium | reverse complement strand
TAGCTGATAGTCCGCAAGCTAAGCGCCAACTCGCCTCGGACATCGTCCGTGCGCTCGAACAGGCGCAACAATCAAAGCTAATTAACCAAGGGAGTTTTGCATGATCAAGCTTACTATCACCGATTCATCAGATTCAATGACGTTCGGCGTCCAATTAGCTACGCCCATTATTTACAATCCTATTTTCAATGAGACGGACGTAGAAACGGTGGATGGCAATATTTCCACCTACTATGGTTCCACGAAACGCCAATACGAGATCACTCTTTTGCCACTCGACCAAGAATCCTATGCGTCGCTGCGGGCTTTCCTCAACCGACAATACCAAAATCTCAAATACCCAGAAATCACTATCGAGGGAGCAGAAACGATTAACGTCAATGGCATGACCGCCAAGATGTCACTTAGCGCCGAGGAAATTGTGAATATATGCGGCCTAGTACAAAATATCAAGCTAACCTTCAGAGAAAGCAGGCAGATGGCATGATTGGTGTAAGCGACAATTTTCACAAAGCGGCTTTTGGCCAGATTATTAAGCCAATCCTTAAGCTCTACGTCTCATTCGATAAGTCTCTCAATGAAGGGGAGTTTTTCACGCTCGACAAATCCCAACTCAACGGGCCGGACTTGCTCCGCTTTGCCGGAAGTGACGCTGACACTCAAAGTTGGGATTTTTATAACTACGTGGATTATTCTGATCGTCTAGTCTCTCTAAGCTGGGAGAGAACGCTGCAATTCCCCTACCAAATCCAGTGTGGCATGGCAGATTTTACGGTTAGTAATACCGACGGCTTCTTTACGCCACTTAATCCTAACTCGCCAATCGGAGAGAATAATTTGCCTGCTCGCCCCATGAAACTAGCTGCCGGTTTTGAATACCAGGGAAATACCGAAGTTATCCCGCAAATGGCAGGGATTACTGATGGCATGCCAGTCACTCAGAGCGGCTCTAAAACTGTCGACTACCACGCTATTGACTTCCTCTACCAAATTTGCAATCAGTCTCTCAAAACTGTCATCAACATGCGCAACGCTCGCACAGATGAAGTTATTGCGGCAATTTTGCAGTCATACGGCCTAGCCCCCAGCCAGTACAATCTCGAACCGGGGCGCTATCGCATCCCATTCGTTTTCTTTGATGTCGGTGATAGTATTGGTGACGCTTTGAAGAAGCTCGTGCAGTCGGAAGGCGGATTTATGTGGCTCGACGAAGTGGGCGTGGTGCGCTTTGCAACTTCGGCCATGAGCGCCAACAATATTGATACCAAAGCAGTTCTTGGAAGCTACCATGTCATGTCAATCGACACGGGAGACCTCTCTGACATCGTCAACCATGTCAAGATAACGGCAGAGATTCGCGAGGTACAAGAATATCAAGAGGTCTACACGAAATCTGATTCAACGGAGAGTGTTTCAACCTCACTTTGGGTAGTTCCGGCTGGCGAAAGTATTACCGTCAACTGCTCACTAGGTGATCCGTGCTACGACGTTGTCGCTCCTACTCTAGGGCGCGCTTCATCAGTCTCATGGTTTACTGCGATTACCTCAAGTGGGGCTCAGGTCACTAGGAACATTACTGCAACCGGCGTGCTGTCCTCTGGCTCTTATGCTGTTACTTTTACGAATACTAACACATATGATGTGGAGATTGCTGAGATGAAACTCTGGGGTGAGCCGGCAAAAGTCACCGACGTGCTTAACTACGACGCCTACGAGGATGTCTCTGTGGAAAAGTACGGCGACCAAATACTAGAAATTACCGACAACCAATTCTTCCAGACCTACGGTCAAGCTAATGCCTATGCTCGCACTCTCATCAAACAACACGCCGAATATAATCGCTCTATCAAGGTCGGCATCAAGGGAGATTTTGCCTTGCAATTACTCGATCTGATAGAAATCAACACCGGCGGCGACTATGACGGCATCTACCAAATTCTAGGGATTAGCTACTCTTATAGCAACAATCGTCTCACTACTTATCTGACCCTGAATGGTACGGGCATTAAGGAGGGGGTATTTACTTTGAACGTATCAAGACTTAACGGAGAGGATAGGATTCAATAATGGCAATCGTCGAAACGGTCACTAGCCAAGGTGCGAAGGTTACCTCGTCACTCTCTGGTGGGCTTACCATCAACGAAGCTAACGGCGAAATCGTCATTAGGAATGGCGACGTAGAAGTCGTGCGGATTGATAAGACGGGCTTCAAGTATTATGACAAATATGGCACTGAGCGCATTTCTTTTGGTCAGGATACCGCCGGTAAACAACAGATTATTGTCTATGACGACGCTGGCACGCCGCAGATTCTCATCGGTCAAGATCCTAAAGACGGCTCGCCTGTCATCGCCAACGTGGTCGCTGGGGCGAATGTCATTGATGAACTCGAGGCGGACTGATGGCCTACAGTTCGTTTTTAGTCAATTCCCACTATCGCATCCCGTGGATCGTTTACAAAACGACCTACTCATTTCCCGTGTCGACCGGCGACTATATTACGCAAAGAATTCCCCATAATTTGCCTTTCATACCGCTTCTAATTGGTCAGTGGAGCGACAATGCCAACTTCAACCCATCCTATGACATCTCTATCGATATTCCAGGCGGGGCTATCGGTGGGCAACCTCGCACGGTTTGCCAAGTAAGCGCTGATACGGCCAACATCACTTTTACAGTCATTAACAATGGCGAAGACCGCACATTCTACTTCAAAATTATGGCTTTTGCGCCACCCGACTACACCGGACAAGTCACTCCAGTAGATTATCCTTCAAAATTCCGCTTCAACTCTCACTACCGCTATCAATCTATCTATATGGCAGGCCGAGCTACAGGCAACAGTACAGTGGCTCATGGGCTAGGCTATCTCCCCCAAGTTAGATTTTGGGCGATTAGCAACGATGGGCGTATCCAAGCTGTGCCCGGAGTAATCACGACGAGCACGGCAGGACTGGACGCTTCAGAGCTAGGTTATTATTATCACATCTATAAGGACGTACTCGATGACGCAAATTAGTAAATATAGGCTAAATACCCACTATACAGGGCTCAAGCAACTCCCGCAACAATATGGCGGGTCATTCCAGATCGGCGGGAACTATGGCTATTCTCTTGGTGTGACGATTGGAAGGGTGCAAGTCAACGTGCCGGCGGGTGTCTATGTCGAAACTCCGCTGATTCGCACTTCTCTGGATGGAAATATTAACCATGTCTCCCACGAAATCACTCACTTTATCAATACGAACGCTCGGGTTGTTATCTCCCTCGGCCAGATTAACTCCAGTACCTACGAGCTCAAGGCTGCGCTGACTAATACCGCTAGCACTACGGTAACCGTGCCAAGCTCAACTGTCGCTGGCATCTTGCGCTTAGCAATGGCGCCGTTCGATTTATAAAAAGTACAAAAATTTTCCATCAGTAACAGAGGTAATTCAAAAAAATAATTTCCAAAATGGAAATAGTTTTTTCTAATTTACGGCCAGATTCAGGACAGTCTGAAAATAATTTTGGACTATTTTTGGACTTTTTTGTTGCGTACCACTTCGATTTCTAAATATTATGAAAATAGACAGTGCCCATTTGGGCGTCTAAAACTAACAACTAAGGAACATTATGGACAAGCAGAAAGTTAAGCAAATCTGTTTGTCAAAGCTAAAAATCGCTGATGCCGGTTCGGAGGAAAACAAAGAGCATCGAGTTACATTCGTAGCCTCAAGCCCGAACGAAGACCGCGATCATGAGCAACTAGATATTGGCTCATTCCGGCTACCAAAGAAAGGCGGCGGCTATATGCTAGTCCGCGACCTCGGAGCTGAAGGCTCAGATGCGATTGACATTCCATTCTTGACTGACCACGATTTCCGCGAGGTCAACAAAATCATTGGTTCAGTAAGGCGAGCTTACTTTACTGAAGGTGAACTTATCTTCGAGGCTGGGATCTCTTCCCGACCATATGCGCAAGAAATGTTCACGCTGATTCAAGAAGGCCATCTCAACAACGCATTTTCGATTAGCTTTGGCGACTACGATTGGAATCCAGAAACTAACATGATCTCCAATGGCGAAATCATGGAGGTCTCACTAGTTACCAGAGGTTCTAACAAAGAGGCGCAAGTCCTCGACGTTAAATCCGTGAAAGGAGAAGAAGCTATGCCAGAAGGCGAAGCAGGTGCTGCCCCGGCTGCACCACAAACACCGGAGCCAGAAGCTCCAAAAACAGATACTACTAACCCAGAGCCTGAAACGAATGGCGACGCTGGCGCAGAAGCTAACCCCGCTACTCCAGAAAGCGAAGGCAAGGTAGAAGAAAGTCAATCTAACGATGAAGCAAAGGAGAAATCTATGCACGATCTACCCGATCAAAAAATGAAGCTTGCAATGCAAGTCGACAAGCCAAAAACTAAATTGCCATCTCAGGCTGCGATGAGCGACACTAAGAGCTACCTTGATAGCAAAGAGGCAGTCTTGGACTACGCAAAAATTGCAAAGCGCTGCAATGGTGATGCTGTTACCACAAATGAAGAGTGGGGCAACTTCATCAAGAGCAAGGGCGTGACTATCACCGGTCAAGATAGTTTCTTGCCAACCCGCGTCGAGCAAGTAATGTTCAAAGCATGGCACGACGCTGTAGGCGCGCTCAAGACCTTCCGCAGGACTAGCGCAAAAGCGTTCAAGTTCTATGCAATGACTACTACATCTACTGCTCTAGGCCACAAGAAGGGCGAGCAGAAGATAGACCAGGACATTGTTGCCATCCCACGCAACGGCGGCCTCAAAGTCATCTACAAGAAACTCCCGCTCGACTGGATCGACATTGTCAACGACGAATCCGGCGAACTCTATGTCTTCCGCACTCGCGAACTTACCGATCGCGTCTTGCATGCTATCGTAAAGGGCGCAATTCTCGGCGACGGTCTCAGTGCTCCTGCAGAAGGCAAGCCAGACTATCGCGTATTCGATGGCGTCAATGGTCTTTATTCTATGAAGGCAGACTTGGATGGCTCTTCTACGGCTGGCTCCTATGCTTCTGTAGTCGCTACGGTCATCGCGAATGTTACTACTGACGACAACTATGCCAAGATCGTTAAGACTTTGGACGCAGTTGCGCTTGAAGATGGAGAAAAGGCGGTCCTCGTACTTCCGAAGGGCTACCTATCCGCTCTTCGCCTGGCCAAGAACGAAAACGGTGGCTACCTCTACTCGATGGATACCGACTTCGCCAAGGTGTTCGGAGTTTCCTACATCGTCGAGTTCTCCGCTGCCGAAATGACTGCTGCCGGCTACGATGTCATCGCCTACAAGGATCAAGGCTACACGCTTGGTGGCCCAGAGGCTACCGTCCGTAACTGGTTCGACGGCAATACTAACCGCGACGTCATGCTCGTCGAGCAACCTGTTACTGGCTCTCTCGAGGGTAACAAGGTCGTTGCTGGTTACGCGTCAAAATAATACCGCCTTCCGTGGGTAGCCTACTGACTACCCAAGACGGTTTACTTCTGGCGACGGAAGACAATAAGCTAATATCAACTAACTAAAAGAGGACGACATGGACAATCCAATAATTTCACAAGATGAGATGACGGCTTTGCTCGGTCGTCCTCTGACTGATGTGGAGAAGACCAACTACGCGCTCTATCTAGAAATCGCAGTGTTGCGCCTTGATGATCTTCTCTGCATCAAGTTAGAAGAGATGGCGGAGATTCCGGCAGACCTCAAACTACTCATCGCTCGCTGTTTCGAAACAATCCGTATGGAGCAAACGGCAACCCAGGAGCACGGTATTACTAACAAGAAAGTGGAAGATTTCTCTATTTCTAAAGACCCAGACGCTGATAGTCCTATGGTAGCTTTTGTAGCGCAAAATGCCGCTACAATCGACAAATATGGCCAGTGCCAAGGTCAAATTAAGAGTGGTGGCATGCGCTGCGCTCCGGAGGTGTGTTGCTGTGACTGTTTTTGACGTCTTCACCCAGATCCCTTTTGAGTTCCTCTCAATCAAGCGGGGTCAGGTCTATGGCAACCGTATCGTATCCACTCGGTCACTGATGGGCGTTTTTAAGCTCAAAAGTGGCATGGACAAGTCGAACGGCATGGAGCTTCTAGATAGTGACGCTACCTTGCACGCTCATCCAGAAGACTTCGCCGGTATCAATACAAATGACCTAGTTGGGCAAGGCGTCAGAGTAAACGGTCAAAATTATTCCATCGAGGGGATTTCGGAAGGCATGAATTTTGATACGGGCGTAGTCGAGCACCTGTATATGAGACTTCAAAAAGCAGTTTTTGTGGAGGATTCAGATGGCGGAAATGACACTAACCAAGGTTAGAGTTACCTTGACGGACAACTCTGGCCAATGGTTCAACCATAATATAGCGCTGATGGGCAAAGTTTTGCAAATCATGGGCAAGACTGTCATCAACGAGGCAGACGTGCGTGTGCCGAGAAAAAGCAATGCTCTGCGAGATTCTCACCGGGTCGTAGAGCTAAACCCTAAAGCAGTCGCCGTGATCTATGGTGGCGGCGCCATCAAGTATGGCGACTACCAAGAGCGCGGTATGCGCAGAGACGGAACGCGCGTAGTCAAGAAGTACACAACCCCTGGTACAGGCAAAGAATATCTCCAAGATTCTGGCAAAAAAGTAGTAAAAAGAGGCATTAAATGGTTACTCTCGCATTCCTTAAGTTCCTAGAAAACAACGGCTTTGGCACTATCGACCAAGATTTATTTTGGGAGAAGCTAAGCATTGGCGAAGAAGGGCTTTACATCTCTGATGTTGGAGGGAGTAACCTGCGCGGCGGCCGCAATAGTGTAACCTATCAGATTTATTCTAGGGGGAAGAATGATGTGGACGGCTATAAGAAGCTTGAAGCGGTGATGGAATTCATCCAAAACCACTTCCGAGTATGCACGCTCCCCGCAGTTCCTCCAGTTACTGATTACGAATGGCGAAACTGCACGCTTATGCCGCCAAGTAGCATCTCAAACGCCGGCGAAGACATCAATGGACGCATGATTTACAGTCTAACCGGTCAGATTTATCTAGGCCACAAGGTCAAGCCTAAACCGCCAACACCATCGGAAGGCGTTATCACGACAGAAAATAACAAAGTAATTATTACGCAAAATAACCAAGAAATAGAAATGGAGTAATATGGAAGAAAACAAAATCAAAATTAGCGAACTACCAGGAGCAACAAGCCTCGAAGACGACGCCGTCATTGCAGGCGTCAATGGCGGGCAAACCCAAAAAATCCCAGTGAATCTGCTCAAAGGGAAAGACGGAGCTCCAGGCGCACC
Source organism: uncultured Candidatus Saccharibacteria bacterium (assembly GCA_964581595.1). Lineage (GTDB taxonomy): Bacteria > Patescibacteriota > Saccharimonadia > Saccharimonadales > Saccharimonadaceae > Nanosyncoccus. Next base: position 10,400 of record CAZOPB010000021.1, on the reverse strand, counting down.
GGGAAAAGATGGTACGGACGGAACGAACGGTACTGACGGCAAGAGCGCCTACCAGATCGCTCAAGATAACGGGTTTACTGGCACTGAAGAAGAATGGCTCAAAAGCCTAGAGGGTGCACAGGGTCCGCAAGGCATCCCAGGGCCACAAGGAGTACCCGGTGAACAGGGTCCCGCTGGTAATGATGGCGCGACCGGTCCACAAGGCCCACAAGGAGAAAAAGGCGAGCCCGGAGCTGGTATTGCCATTTCTGGTGAAGTAGCTACCTACGCCGACTTACCATCCAATCTTACCGAAGCCGATGCTGGAAAATCTTACATTGTCAAAGCGGATGGATTGCTTTATATTTGGAGCGGCACATCATTCCCAGCAGATGGAGCAGGTACGACTTTCGTAGGTCCTCAAGGCCCTAAAGGAGACAAAGGCGACAAGGGTGATAAAGGTGACCAAGGCGAACAGGGAGAACAGGGCATTCAAGGCGAGCAGGGGATTCAAGGTCCAAAAGGCGACCCAGGCGAACAAGGCCCCGCAGGTCCAGAAGGTCCGGCGGGCCCACAGGGCGAAACCGGAGCAGAAGGTCCTCAAGGCCCTGCTGGCGAAGGGGCAACGGTCTATGACGGATTCGGACAAAATACCGACGGGTCGATTTCGCAGAAGTTTTTGAGCGATAAACTAAATCCTCAATCTCACGACGGACTTGCTCTAGGCGCAGGAGCGGCTGCCTCTGGTCAAAACTCCATTGCGCTTGGTAATGGTTGGGGCACAGTAGTGGCTCCTAGCGCTACAAATAATTTTTCCATGGCGTTAGGAGGGGGCAGCAAAACCACTCGCCCTTATGAATTTTCTTTGGGCGGAGTAGAAGCAGGCGGATCTGTTGGGACAGTCACCAGATTTATCTCCCACGTCAAATCCGGCGAGAACGAAACTGATGCCGTCAATCTCGGTCAGCTAAATGGCTTGCAGGCTCAGATTGCCACCGACCTTGCGAACTACTACAACAAAACTCAAGTCGACAACATGATTTCGGCAATCCCGAAATTTAGCATTCAAGTAGTCTCTACTCTCCCCACTGAGAACATTAGTGCAACTACGGTCTATCTCTTGACTAGTCCAGATCCAGAGAATCAGAATCTTTACATTGAGTATATCTATGTAGATAGCAAGTGGGAAGAACTCGGTGCGCAGACCGTGGATTTGACGGGCTACCTCACCAAAGATGAAGCGACTGGCCTATATGTCCCAAAAACCCGCACGGTGAATGGAAAGGCGCTGAGTGAGAATATCAATCTCAGCGCAGCCGACGTGAACGCACTAGCTGCAACTGGCACTGCAGCGGCGGCGACTAAGCTGGCGACTGGAAGAACCATTAGAACAAATCTAGCGAGTACTAGCGCTTCGACTTTTGATGGTAGCGGCAATATCACTCCAGGCGTAAGCGGCATTTTGCCTATCGCAAATGGTGGCACTGGAGCGAGTACCGCTGCGGCGGCATTGACGGCACTGGGCGGAGCGAGTAAAACGTATGTGGACAATCTAGTCGGGGATATTAACACCGCATTAATAACATTAGACACAGGAGCAGGGGTGTAAGATGAGTACAGTAGATACAATCACAAGTATGCAATCGCACATCACGGCAGCATACAATTCTATTGCAAATAAAAGTGGTAGAGTGCCTACGAATAAAAATTTAGCTAATTTAGCGGATAGCATCAGTAGTATTGGAGTCACGGAAGTAGGGCAATATGGTCTTATAATTTATTATGATGGAGAGATAAGTAATAGAAAAACTGTAAAGGTTAATACTCTCACCGACTTCAATGCTTTATGTTCCACCAGTGGAGCATCGACTCAGATTACTATTGGTAATGTAACGATTGCCAAGTCGCAAATACTCGAATATATATTTGGGACGGTCACGATTACGAGCATCCCAAATAATTTTTTAATGTATTGTACTTATCTAAGTTCTATATCTGATGTGCCGGCAGGAGTGATTAATATTGGTTCGGGCTTTCTTAAAAACTGTTCACGTTTTAATGCTATTTTTACTGTTCCTGATTCATTAACGACGATTGGTGCAGAGTTTCTTTACGGCTGTTCATCTCTGACGGTCTGCCCAGATTTGACTGAAACTAATATTACTGAAATACCTAATTATTTCTTAGCTAAATGTTTTAGACTAAATGTTGTCCCTAAATTACCTACGAACTGTACAAAAATTGGAAATTATTTTTTGGAAAGTTGTAGAAGTTATAATAATAATATGCTCGAATGGCAATCTCCTATAACTGAAATTGGTTCAGGGTTTCTTAGTGATTGTACTGCTTTTAATGGCGGCGTAAGAATCCCTAATACAGTGACTAAGATTGGTAATAGTTTTATGTATGGGTGCTCCAGCTATCGTTCAGCTATTTATATCTCAACTTCTTTACAAGAAATAGGTAATGATTTTATGGGTTACTGCTATGCGCTTAAAGGTGATAAGATTACTCTTCCAGCTTCCCTAAAAAAGATTGGGAATAACTTTCTCGCCAACTGCACATCTTTATCTTCAGCATTGACAATACCATCTTCTATCACAAACATTGGTACAGGATTTTTATACAATTGTACTGGCTATATCGGCGGATTAACAGTAAACTGTCCTGCGAGCGTATTTTCCGCTACAACAAATGTACTTTCTACAAATATAAGCACCGCCGCTGAATATGTACACGGTGTGCAAATTCTTGGTACATACGCATCGGCATGGCGAAGCGCTTTACCGAATAGCACATCAAGTCCTTACCGAAAACTAATCTAGGAATAATAAGCAAAAAGGAGATAATATATGGCAGAACAAAAGTAATAGCTATATAGTTCGTCATCAACAACCCGTAGAGTACGGATAAAAATTTTCGTATTCTACGGGAGTTTTTTGTTGTATACCACTTCGATTTCTGAAGATAATGAGGTCATTACAATTACTATCACCATTACGATTGCAATTATTTACAAAAAATAAATAAGGAACAATCTTATGAATAATACAGAATCATATGATCCAATGGTTGGCGAGCGCGAAATCGCCGTCGGATCCATTGTCATTCCGGCAGAATTGCTTGGAGACATCACTGTCAACTACGAGGAAGGTGAAATCTCAACTGATAGCCAAGCTGGTACTACGGTCACGCCAAGCGGCAAAGCAGCAACCTCTGAATTCAGCTTCAATTTCAAGCTACCACGCCAGAATGCACAGCAATACCTTAGCTACATCTGGCCAGAGATTTACTCTGCGCCAACCGCCGAAGCCCAGAAGAGCGGCGCCATCAACTTTGGTGATCTAAACTGTACTACCCGTACGCCGGTCGCAGTGAACATCCATAACAAGTGCGACGCAACGGATGACAACGACATTTTTATCCCTGCGGCACTCTTTAAGATTTCATTCAACCCAACATTTAGTACTAGCGAAGCTGCCGCATTCGATGTTACTGGCTACGCTCAGCCAAACTCTGCTGGCCCTCGCATTCGCTTCGGTACTGGCGATCTTACCCAGCCATCGAAGTACGACCCGACTACAAAGAAGACTGTACCAGTCACCTCTGGAGACTAGTCTTATCTCAATTAGTAACGCTTCATTCAATGTGGGGCGTTACTTTTTTGTTGCGTACCACTTCGATTTCTAAATATTATGAAAATATGTTCGAGAAAATCAAATCTTATATTAACCGCCAAAAATCTAAAGGGATTACTTGGCAGGACGGTATTCGCCCCGGCTCTTGCCCAGCTGATTTCCCCTTCCTCTGTGGCAAAGACAATAATACATACGACAACTCTTTTTCTGACATTGCGCGCATCGCTGAAGCTTTTGCTGAAGTTGCGCCATTTGCTGTCGACAAAGATGGGCGCCGTCTAGTCAAGCAACCGGCGATCATGCACGCGCTTTATTATCCAAATGAAGAGATGTCCGGGAGCGATTTCATAGAAACCCTCATCACAATGCTACTAGTCCATCCGCTAGTCCACATCCTAGTTTGGCACTACGAAAACGGCATTGCGCAGCCGGGCGGCCCGATTTCCGCAGATAACATCGCTGGACTTACGTTTCTCGAAAATGCTGCTATGTCAGTCATCAATGGCGAAACGAAATTCTACACCACTGGCGCCACTTATACTAAGCAAGATGTTATTACTTTAAGCCTCAACGTCAATCCATACCAAATTTCTTCAGGTTATTCTCCATCCCAAGCCGTCAAACGATGGACGACTGTTGACGATTATATCGCCGACTACCAAGCGGCTCAGTTTGCTAATGGTGGAGTCCCCTCTGGAATTATTAGTATTGTCGCTAGAACAGTCGCTGATTATGATGAAGCCGTCGATCGAATTAGAGCGGCGCATACCGGCCCGAATAACGCCAACAAAGTCATCTACACCCATGTGCCGACGTCTGCCATCGATGGAAAACCACAGGAAGCAGGAGTAAAATGGACGCCGTTTGCCCAGTCGAACAAAGATATGACGCTTGACAGTCTATTCAATCAAGCTAACAAGAAGATCGACATGAATTTCGGCGTGCCAGAAGAGGTCAAAGGCTATCTACAGAATTCGAACTACGCTAGCGCCGAAGTGGCCGATTACGTTTTTTCTCGTCGTGTTATCTACCCAAAGCTAGTCAAAGTCTATTCTAAGCTCACACATGAGTTTAATCGAATTATTCCGGGCGGGATTGATTTCTCGATTGGGTTTGATTACGAGCTGCCAGTCTTAACTGACACCAGAAAAGTGCAGGCAGACACCCTCATTGAAATGTTAAATGCCGGATTCTCGGTAGAAAGCTCAGTAGACGCCCTACGACTTCCTCGGTCATTCTTGAAGTTAGACAAGACAATCAAAGAAGATGACCAAAATCTACAAATTGGCGACGACAAAAAGGATAAGCCGAGCCAAGCGGCAACTAGCAAAAGCGTACATCACTGCGACCACTGCAACGAAAAAGCACTTGACCCTACCGTTGTCGAAGAGTTTACCGACCCCACTCTCAAAAGCCTAATGATAGCTTACCTTACCTACATCTTAAAAATGGCACAGAGCCGCATGACTGGAGACTCCGTAGAGAATGCACTGTCAGCGGTTAATGAAGCCACTGAGAGGGTCGGTACAGACAACCAGGCTAACACGATTCGTGAGCTAGTGGTGGCAGATTTGTACTACCTCTTATCACAAAACGAAACGGCAAAATCAGGCGAGTTCGCCGAGAGATTGAATTTAGACGCGCCGGTTATCACGCTTTCTGCTGATGAGCGAGATAGCCTCAATACTAGCCTCCAAAACGCCGCCTCCCAGCTTACTACTAACGCTGACTCTCCGATCGACATCGATGACATCATCAAAGAGACGGTTAGCAAGATTGATTCAGAAATAGATAAATACGGTCTGGCAGCCGTTATGAGCGTTGACCCAGACGTCAAGACCTATCATGAGCAACTAATCTGGCTGCTAAATAGCTTCGCCGTTCAAACACTAGACCAATTGGCAGATGCTCTGCTCGAGCTTTCGGACACTGAGCAAATCCCGGCCACAATTGCTACTTTGATCCAAAATAGTAACTATCGTGTCGTCCGCTGGGCGACATCTGAGCAACACCGAGCTGAAGAGTTGGGCACCCTTCTTTCTGCCGAAGAAACTGGCGATTTTGCCGACCTAGAGCCAGTCAAGACTTGGCACGCCCATGACGATGGATCAACTTGCGCTCATTGCGCTGCACTCAATGGCACAAGCGTACGCGCAGACAAAGTCTTTGCCAATGGCGACATGGTACCGCATGACCACCCCCATTGCCGATGTTGGATGACGATTGATTTTAGAGCTAAACAGAAGAGCGTCAAAGTATTTTGCCCGCATTGCAAGAGGTATATGTTCGAATCAACCGGGGGAGAAGTTAAGAATGTGATTTGCGCTAACTCTAAATGCAAGAAGCATTTTGATTTCGATATTGATGGCACGAAAATCAAAGCAGTAGAAAGGAAGGAGAAATGAAGCCAGTTTTAACCGAACAAAGTCGCTTGAAACGCCTCGAAGCTAAGTGGGACAATGCCGACAAATGGGTCAAAAGAGTTATTGGTGCAATTACTACTCTCGGCGTGATTGCTGGAATGTTTGTTGGAATGTTTAACTGGGGTATCGGGAAGCTTGATGGCTTCGTTGACAGTAAAATCGCCTCTATCTCATCGCAAGTTAGCACCTTAGAATCAAAGCTTGATGAGAATTCTTATACTAGCGCTCAGTCTCGCACGCGACTTGAGCTTAATATGCTGATTTCTCATAACCCCACTAACATCTTCGAGATCGAGAAAGTAGCGCGCTATTACTTTATTGATCTTGGCGGAGATTGGTACATGAGTCAGATTTACTCAGATTGGGCTAAGGAATATGGCGGGGATTTGACATTCGTAACTCATCAATAGGAGGAATATGGAAGAAATACTAAATCAACTTATTACCGTCGGCGCTGGCCTTGGCATCCTCGCCGGAGCCTGGTTCATCTGGCTCTTATCGGGTGTCGCCAATAACCTATTTTCGTCAAAGAAATGGTCATGGAAGCGCATGTTTGAAGACATCGTCAAAACCCTCATCATGGGCGTCGGTATCCTCTCTTGGGTAGTACTAATGAACGTGATTGACTGGTACACTTCGAAGCTCGGCATGGACATTTCTGCGCTCCTCGATGGGGCTAGTACTGTCGGGCTACTTGCGGTCATTGTCGGAGGAACAGCCAACTACGCCATGAAGGCTTACAGGAATTTTGCCGAATTCATTAGCACTGACCATGTTGCTAAAATCACTGGCGAGCAAGATTATACCGGCATCGCCAAAGATGTCAAAAGCGCGGTTAGTGCGCTCTATTCTTCCATCAATACCTTACAAGAAAACCCAGAAGCCGTTGCAGGTGAGGTCATCTTCGAAGAAAGCGCCAAAACTCTTGCCGAGATGGGAGCGGCGCCCTATTACAAGCTAGACGTTTCGATGCCGCAAAAAGCCTATCAGAATCTCCTTGGCAAAGGCTTCAACGAGGGCTATGGCCTGCAGTGCGTAGCGGGCTTCAAAGAATTTATGTTCTCGCTCTGCGGAAGATATGTCGCCGCTGGTGGCTCTGCTAAAAACTACGCTTTTGAGCCGGCGAGAACTGCCGTCTGTGGGTTAGGATTCACTTGGCACAGTGGCGCAGCTGGGTTGCAAGATGGTGACTGGGGTATTTGGACAAATGGCCAGCACGGCCATGTAGCCATGTACTACCAAGGGAAATGGCTCGGCCAGAACCAAGCTGCTGTCGATGGCAATGTAGGCAACGCCTTCAACTTGCTAGGATTGCCGATGGAAGGCTTTGCAGGCTATTTTCGTCCGGATTTATATGCTAATTTGCAGAAAATCGACGAAAAACCGACAGAATCCGGAAAACCTTCAGGCAATGTGGTCGCCGATGCTATTCAGCGGGGCGACTTGGTAGAGGTCATTAAGTATGTTGATGTTAATGGTACTAAGCTCAAAAAACTCCAGAAAACGCCATATACCGTCTTCCAGACACGCAAGAGTGATAACACTGTCGTGCTCAAGAGTGATGATGGCGACATCTACGCAAGAATTTCAATAGATAACATAAGAAAGGTTAAATAATGTACATCGTTCTAGACAAAATAGCAATCTGGCGACCGCTAGGCTTCGATAAGCTGATGACACGCCCATCTCCGCTCGGAGAAAAATACCAAACCGTTGATAGTCCTGTGTTCAAATTGGCGACTAAACCGCTGATTCGGTACGCAAAAGACTACAAGATTGGGAAAATCGAGTATTCTCTCTTCGTCCGTACATTTTGTGAAGATGAAAAAGCTGTCGAGAAGGCTCTTGATGCCGCCGCAAAGAAGCTAGACAAAGCATATGTGCTTGAGGCTGTCTACGGTGCCACTATGACCGAATTTAAGTACACAGATTTTATTTTCGATGAAGATAGAAAGGATCTAAAATAATGGCGCACATATTACCAAATCCTAATCTTAATTTTGTACCCCTCGACGTCTTAACAGCCGAAGAACTTAATCAGATCGTTGCTAATATCAACGATCTCGCTAGCCTCTTTCCCGTGGAGACAGAGAATATCGCTAACGGGGCAGTCACCGCGACTAAGATTGCTAATGGAGCTATAGGAACATTAGCGCTAGCCACTCAAGCAGTCACAAATAATAAAATTGCTTGGGGTGATGCCTTCCCAACTGCACAGACAACCGGCGGAACTGCCGCACTGACAACATCTTTCACCAGTATTCTCTCTTTGAATGTTGCAGCTTTTCCTGCTGGTGCAAAAATGTTCGTATTAGGTCAGATTGATTTTGGCGCCGGAGGGACGGATGTTGCTACCTTTGGCCGCTTACAGTACAACGGCGAAAATTCTAATCAGTATTCCTGCACCACGAGCTGGGCTCGTTCAGTCACGATTGGATGGGAGTTCACGAAAGCAGAGGCTCAGAATTATGTCAGGTTGCAAGCGCTGAAAGACAACGAGGTCTCGGCTAGCGTCGATCATTGTCATATGAGCGCGTTCAGGGTCGGGTAATTTAGCCACTTGACTAAACTTGTATAAATATTCGTGTTGACAAACCCGCTTCTGTTTGCTATAATGGAAACAATAGAAATGAACTGAGTCTAAACCCCGCCACTTTATGTGGTGAGGGTTTTGATTTTAACCCTCTTAGGTACAAATACGAGTATAGCTGGTTCGCGCTCGAAACCGACATATTCGTCATAATGTCACTGTCACTGATCTACTCACCCGCCAATTAGTATTTTTAGGGTGGATGATGAGTAGTGAAGTGAGTGGTGATATGGTGAAGTGCAAGAACTCGATGACGAGCGGTCTGGTTTTTGTTGGTAAAATTTTAATGGAGGTAAATATGGGAAGAAACGGAAACGTTAATAACGTTAAAGAAGCTTCTAAAAGAAGCTACATTAACGTTAAAGGTCGTTACAGCTGTGGAAAACTCAAACGCAGTGGAAGTAGCCAAGCTCGCATTAGGCGGGCGCAACGCATTGCAGACGAGCTAGTCCGGAAGTTCGGCTCTTCGTCTAGCAATTGCTACAGCTATTTTTGCAAGTGCGCTTACTGCTTGCCAGAAAATGTTATCTGGAATGCCTACGAAGATTCCAGAAGGCACACTGTTCGCAATAGCTTAGCCTATTTCCTAGCAGTGACTAAATCGCAGCCCCAAATGGCCTAATTTAGCCTTCTCCCCATTCATTATTAACTTTAGTGGGTGGGGAGGAGTTTTTATATGGCGTATCGCCTAGAAAAATACAACATCAACCCCAAATATCCTATCTATAAACAAGTCTCGCACTATTACGACATTTGTAAATATGAGCGGAAATTTACACCAACAACTATGAATGGCAAAATCACCTCTATCAACCACTTCTTGCGGTATAGCGGAATTAAACACCTCGATCAACTCAATAATGAGATTATCGAGGAATACATCGCCTACCAGACCAATCAAGGCCTTAAACCAAGAACAATCAATAACCGCACTAAACATATTCTCGCCATGGTTAGGTATTATAGGGATGACGAAGATATGACATTCAAGCATCTTCGCGATAAGAAGATTAAAAAGCAGATTGAGGCTCCATCTGAGAAGCGAGCATTTACTCGGGAAATCGTATATGAAGCTCTAAAGTACGCAGATCGCGAGGCTTGGCTACTTATTAAAATCATCTTTGACTGCGGGCTAAGGATTAATGAATTACGAATGATGCGCCTTGAAGACCTCAATGGCAATAGGCTCACTGTCCACGGAAAAGGTCGGAAGAATCGTTTTGTAGTATTAAGTGACGAGGTGGTGAAGAGATTACAGGATTGGATTAAGCGAGAGAATGTCACCGATTATATCTGGGAGAGTCGATATTTCGCTCACTCAGGTCAGCCAAAAACTGGAGACACACTCCGTCGTATTATTCGCAAACCCTTCGACAACTGCAATATCTACAAGCTTTGTCCGCACGAGCTCCGGCACTCCTACGCAAGTGATTTGGCAGACCTTGGAGCGACTACTAGAAGCATTCAGCACGCTCTCGGCCATAGTCGTGAAGAAACTACTCAAATTTACCTGCACGAGCTAACTCCTGGAAAAGAGACTAGAGAGCTATACGCCCTCAAATACTCCGCTTCGGAACCGGAACTATATTAAACAAATGCCCCCAGTGCAATATCTGGGGGAGCAAAATATAAGCAGAAAAGTGTTGACTTTTAGAACCATGTGCGCTATAATGAAAATATCGAAAGCATATTAAAATCAAGAAAATCTTGAATCCGGGGAAAAATATACCCGGTGTCCGTCAAAATATGCCAAACACCACGAGGGTGTCT
>CAZOPB010000020.1:0-19031 GCA_964581595.1 uncultured Candidatus Saccharibacteria bacterium | reverse complement strand
TTAAATGTAGAACTTCACGGAACCCCCGGACAATCCGGGGGTTTTCTGATAACAAAAAATGCCCCGACCGAAGTCGGGGCAGCGCAGGTATCATCCAGCAGTTGCACCTACTAAATAATACCCAAAAATGCAAATTTACATTACTTTCTGATAATCTCACCCTTCGGCATCAGGGAATAATGGTGTGTCTTCCCGTCGGCGTCTGTCGTCTGCACGATAACTTTGGCGTCATCCTCGCCGCTACTTTCGGTAGCCAGCGGGATGATATAGTTAATCGTCTCGCTACAGTTCGCCACGGCGTCAATCTTCCAGCTATCCAGCATGTCGAAGGTCGACCATTGCTCGATCACGCCATCGACGTAGCTTACCGCCAGGCTATACTTTTGCGACGGAATGTATCCCGGGATTACCTCTTTGTATCCAGCGTAGTCTACATTCGCACTGAGATTATAGCTCTCGCCGGTGATGAGGTCGCTGGCGATCCAATAATAGGTTCGGCTCATCACATAGCGCGATGCGGTATAACTACCCCAGCCGTCACCATCATCAACCCTATCGCTACCATCCCATTCGCCCGCCAGGAAGGCTTTGACTTCCTTCGCGTAGTTAGAATATTCACGGTAGTAGAAGGGAAAATCGATCTGATCGAGCAGTGTCTTCCACTTCTGATCCAGGATTTCCTCGGCGGTAGGCTGTCTAGTGACAACCGTCTCCGGAGTCTCCTTCGGCGGAGCCTGGACGGAAATAGTAGCGTAGTTACAATTCGAGAAGAAGAGCCCCGTGTCCCTACTTTTCACTCGGTGAATCCCATAGGCGGTCAGCGTGTAATTTTTCGGATTGTAATACGTCTCGGGCGCAGCGATAGCCACCTCAATCGGGAAGTTGTCGGCTGCTGCATAAATAGTAATCGTATGCAGATCTGCTTTCTTTTGCGTGGAATAGGTATTATAGCTCTTGCCCTGATAGCCGTTCCGCTTGATAATGACGGTATTGGCCGTCGGTTTGAGTTCGTTATCGCTGGCTTTCGCAGCCGCCGGCATTATCATAACGCTCAGCATCATGAGTACCGCCAGCAGCAGGGTAATCATCCGTTTTTTCATAGTAATATCCCCCATTTTCTAAATATTTTAAAAGGCTAGATGTGCAACTCTACCCCTTTAACCAAAAATATTACTAAAATAATGTAAATTCTGGTAAAAAATGGCTTTCGGCATGTTATTTTACACACAAAAACCACCTGCGAGGACGGTAAAATCCCGCCCCATACCTCCATTATAGCACACATCGTTAGAAAAGTCAATAGTAATTATGCTATTTTTTGCAAAAATCAATTATCTCTCTAGAAAACAGTACACGGCAACCAATAAAAACTACCTCTAACAAAAATGCGCCTCCTGGGAGACGCATTCCCTATTAGCGTACTTCTACGCGTACGCGTGGTACATTTTTACCGGAGAAGTGGCTCTTTTTTGTTTTCACGAAGGTGACTACGCCATCTTTTGCAGCGTGAATCGTGAAATTACGGCTCATGTAAGTGCCTTCACCGGCAATCTTCGTCGCACCAGTCTGGCGGACGAGAACCTCGCCATTACGAACCTTCTGGCCACCAAAGCGCTTGACACCAAGACGTTGACCGGCATTATTATGTATATTTTTGGCGGTACCGCCAGCTTTGACGTGTGACATATTATTTCTTCCTTAAAACTATTATTTCTCGGGCAACCACCTGACCATCACGATGGTAAAGCAAATCCTTCTGCCCCAAATTCTTAAATCTTACTACATTATAGCGCAGATTACTGATTTCGTCAAGAATATTCAATCTCTCATAATATCCATCCGGCCGCAGCCATGCCGGCACCGCAATCACCACTGGCGTACCCTCCGTAATCTGTCCCTCGAGATTCTTCAAGAAGCCTAAAATTATCGTCTTGCAATCTTGCTTTGCTTGTTTTAGCCTAATTTCGACCGGCGCCAGCGACATCGGCGGACCAAGGTAAGTCTCGCAAGCCACTGCGTCAATCGGCGCGCTCCATTGGAAATCCTGCGCATCACCGACCTCTACTTTTGCCTTGTCCACAAATGTTGTAAATTTTACAACATTTTCTAACCACTTCAAGTTCTTCTCTGAATACTCTACCATTCGCCCGCTCAGGTCCGTCCCATAGGGAACATATCCCATTAGCGCCGCTTCTTGCAACACTACACCTGTCCCACAAAATGGATCTAGTAGTCTCGCTCCACTTGGTAAATCACCGCACAAATTTATCAAAATCTGCGCCAACTTCGGCGGCAACATGCCTACCTTTGCATCTCTAGCTGGACGCGCTTGATCACGCCGCACATAAGCCTCGATATCTTGGGTTGCTACCACTCTATAATAATTCCGCCCGTTTTTCAGTAATTCGATATGCGTATCCGTAAAAAGTTTATTATGGAAGCTCGTTGCGCTCGAGAGCACTGCCGACTTATTCGGAATTACCCGCACGTTCCGACCAGTTTTCGCGATAATCCGTTTACATTTCAGGGCTTCTCTCTGCGCAAGATAGGCGTTCGTACCTTTAGAAAAATCCGACACCCCCAGCACGATTTTACCAGTCTCCGGCAACTTTTTCCAAAAATCTGTCAGCGGCACCATTATTGGCTCGGCAATTTTTAGTGTCCCGCCCAATCTCCGAATCAGGACTTCCGGGCTAATCTCTGTCTCAAATTCAGCCAACATCGGCGCTACTCGGCGCACATTTTGACACAGACTTTCCAACTCCGCCACCGAAATCAATGGCTGCCGCCCTAGTACCGCAACATATTTATTCATATATAATATATATTATATCATGTAACCTAAAAATTTCCTAAAGTTATGCAAAGCTTTAAAATTATATGTTATAATGCCTTTATGAGTAAAGAAAAAAAGAAGTTTAAACTTTCATTCCGCACTATTCTAACTGTTTTGACCCTTATTTTGATCATCTATGTAGTTTATTCTAATTGGAATGATATTCTCGAAGCAATCAATCATCTTAGTGAGACTAATATTTTAGTACTTTTACTGCTTATTCCGGAGCAGCTCTTTATGTACTTCTGTTGCGGGCAAATGTTCTTTTCCTATATGGCCGCCAAAAAGGATGCTAAAAAAGTCACCGCTTGGACTCTCATGCGCGTTTCGCTCGAGCTAAACTTTGTCAATCATGCCGTCCCGGCCGGTGGGCTCGGTGGGCTTGGGTATATCACTTGGCGCCTCAAACCTTTTGGCGCTACTGCCGGGCAGTCTAGCTTCATGTATGTCCTGCGTTACGTCATTACCATTTGCGCAAATCAGCTCCAGACCATTATTGCTATCTTAGGCCTACTTATCTTCGGTACAGTTCCTGACGCTGGCAAGTGGGTCATCTGGGTGACCGCCCTGCTTAGCGTTGGTATCATTGTGGGCATCGCTATCCTTGTCGTCGTCGCCAGCGGCAAAGAACGTATTGAGTGGTTTGCCAAGAATATTACCAAGTTTATTAATTTCGTCGTGCGTAAAGTCACTTTTGGTCACTTCCCAGAAGCTCTTAAGCGCAACATCGTTGATAAATATCTCTACGATATTCATGATGATCTCATGACGGCTCGCCGTAATAAAAAGATTCTTATTCGCCCGATTATCTGGGGCATCGTCTACAGTTTCCTCGAGATTGCAACCTATTGGATTGTCGCCGCTAGCCTCGGTCACCCCGAAATTCTCCCGCAAATCATGATCGGTGAAGCTATTGGATCGGTCATGGGCGCTATCGTGCCTTATGGGCTCTATGAATTAGGCATGGCTGGCATCATGGTTAGCCTCGGGGTGCCGATCTCTCTCGCCACCACCGTCGTCTTGATGACTCGCGTCATCGTACTTGGCAGCACTATCGTTAGCGGCTACGGTTTCTATCAGCATTCCATTTCCAAAATTGGACGTCAAGAGAAAGCCAAACTCGACAATGCCGAATGAAGTTAATCTCACCGTCTCGCAGTTTATCGAAGTTTGTAACCAATCTCTTGATTATGCTTTTGCCGATGTCGTCGTAGAAGGCGAAGTCGCTAGTTTTAAGATTAATCAGGGCAAATGGGTATTCTTTGATCTCAAAGAAGGCGATTCTAGCGTCAGCTGTTTCATGGTCATTAGTCAGCTCAGAGCTGCTCTAGAAGACGGTATGAAAGTCCGTGTCAAAGCTACGCCAAAGTTGACCCGTTGGGGTAAATTCTCTCTTACCGTCAAACAAGTCATGCCAGTCGGCAAGGGAAGTATTAAGAAAAGTTTTGAGCTTCTCAAGAAAAAACTTACTGCCGAAGGCTTATTTGATCCTGCCAAGAAGCGCCCCATTTCTCAGGGCTTGACTAAAATTGGCGTCATCTCCTCTACTGGCGCTGCCGGCTATATTGATTTTCTCAAAATTATCGATAATCGCTGGGGCGGCATGGAGATTCAGACTATCAATACCCAAGTCCAAGGTCTCATCGCCCCCGAGCAAATCGTTCGTGCTCTTCAGCATTTTAATGAAAAAGCTGAAGTCGAAGCCATCGTAATCGTTCGTGGCGGTGGTAGTGCCGATGATCTTTCTGCCTTTAACGATGAGGGGCTCGCCCGCGCCATTGCCGCTAGTCGCATTCCTGTCATGACCGGTATTGGCCATGAAGTTGATGAAAGCCTCGCCGACCTCGCCGCCGATGTGCGTGCCTCTACTCCGTCTAATGCCGCCGAACGTCTCACGCCGGATCGTCATACGGTTGCACGCCGTGTCGAAGACATGGTGACTAGTATTCGGCGTACAATTCTCGACTGTTTAAATCAGCAAGATCAGCAAATTTTGCGCCAGCTTGATGATATTCGTAGTCGCATTGAGCTAAAAATTTCTCAAGCCGAGCAGCACATTGATGAGTCTATTAAGGTTCTTCATAGCCTGAATCCTGAAAATGTCTTGAAACGGGGGTACGCCATTCTTACCGGCCAGCTTAAAGTCGGCACCGAAATTCAATTAACTACGATCGATAAAAATATAACCGCGGAGGTAAAACATGTCCAAGACCGATCATAAACCAACTATTACTGAGAAAATGGCCCTGCTCGACGAATCCGTCGAATGGTTCTATGGTGATGATTTTGAGCTTGACAAAGCCCTTGATAAGTACAATGAAGCTATCAAAAATGCCAAATCCATCAAAGACGATCTTGCTAAGCTTAAAAATAAAGTTGAAGTAATTGAGGACTTTACAAAAAGCTAAAGTCTGAAGTATAATAAGAATATGCAAGATAAATCTATGCCTACTGGTAGCGTTATTGAGCCCCAAGCCGCTCAGCCTTTCGCACCCGCTGCGCCTGGCTCTGGGCCTTTGAATACCGGTGCTCAGCTTACTTCTGATGGTCAGCTCGCCGCTCCGGTTGACGTCAAGAAAAAGACCCATAATACTCTAGTCGAGACTATTTTACTAGTCATCTCGATTCTCGTAGCGATTATTTTCGTCTGGCTTTACGTACAGAAATACATTGAATGGGATGCTATTTCCAAAGATCTCGATGGCCGAATTGAGGCTGCTGTTGCAGTGGCAGTTTCTGAGAACACTACCGAAATGGAAGCGGAATTTGCCGAGCGTGAGAAATCTCCCTATCTAGAGTTTTCTGGCCCAGTCGACTATGGTAGCCTAAGCTTTCAGTATCCTCGCACCTGGAGCGTTTATATCGCCAAAGATGCCGTGAACGGTGGCGATTTCGAAGCTTACCTCAATCCAGTTCAGGTAAATCCGGTCGGCAATAATACGATCAATGCCCTACGCGTCCGTATTCGCGATGCTTCATTTGACAGCGTTGCGAAGACTTATGAGAGCAGTATTAAAAATGGCAAGCTCACCCTCAAGACTGATACTGTCGGTGGTGTCCTTGCTAATATTTACACTGGCGAATTGTCAAATAGCCTTCGTGGTGCCGCTATGATCCTCAAACTTCGCGACAAAACCGTCATCCTTCAAACCGACGCCGAGATCTTTATGGATGATTTTTATCGTATCCTCGACTCGGTTACGTTAGTTGAATAATTAAAGCAGCTAAAAAGTAGCCTTGTTCCGCGAATATACTTTTCGAAGGACTCCCGGAGGCTACGGCCGTCCAGTAGTAGGAGACGAAAGAAAAGAAAGCTTTACTTTCTTTTCTGAGATGACGCCCTACTGGTAGCGACTTTGTCGCGTTGGATGAGCGCGCAAGACCCGTAACGAATCTCGTAGGAGACGAGAGAAGGATAAGCCACATAACTTATCCTTCCGAGACGACGCCCGAGAATCTGAGCGAAGCGAAGACAGGCTCGCGCGACGCGACCTGAGGAAAGTGTGTGTGCGGAACAAGGAGTAAATTCTTTAGCCTAAACCAAACATATTGAGAAGGAAATATGGTATAATTTAAGCATATGAGAAATAATTATGCCGAGATTCCGCAAAATGTTTGGAAAGAAGCTTTAGATTATCCAGGTAAGGATAATCATATGCCAGAAAAGAAGGCTTATTCTGAAGCCGAGCTTGATGCAATGATCGAGCGGCAGAATAAACGTTTAGACGAGAAAGAACGTGGACGTAAAATTCTAGAATTTGCTAATACTCCGATCAATGAGCGCGAAGTGCCTGAAGAACGCCAAGAGCCAGTAGCGCGCCAAGTAGAATCGGTAGTCGATACAATGTCAGCAGAGGATGCTGCGCAAGAAGTAGAAAGTATTGCTAAGTCTGAAAAAGTGTCACCAAACGCAATTTGGCAATCAGCAAACGATTTTCTAAGAGCTGAAAAGTATGAACCTGACAAAGCAAAGCTGAAATTCTATTATCCACTAACTGCCGACGAGGCTGCTGAGTTTCTAAAAACCGGAGAAATTACAGGTCCGAGCAATGATAATCCGCTCGAGAGCGGTTTAGAGCTTACTGCTGATTATAAAGACGACGATGGGCATTGGCAGTCTGGCTACAATCTAGATGGTAGAGATGTTGAACGTAATGCAACATTAATCCTAGATGGTTCGCTGCTAGATACGGATGGTTTTATGGCGATCGGTCGCAATCCGCGTACACGAAGTATCGATCTGCGTAAGTCTTGCGTCGGTATTATTAATGAAGGTGATAATGCTAATATTACAACTCTGCGCTATTTATCACGGCGGAACAAATTGCCCTTGCCAATATATAAACGTTATGATCAAGACGGACGCGATCTTTGGTCTAATAATCCTATTGGCGCAGAAAGTTTTCGTATTGTGCGTGATCGCAAGCAATTTCAAATGGAAGCTGAGAAGGTTATCGCCGCCGAAGTCTATGATCGTGTCAATCAACAAGGAATAGAGGAAGCTACAAAGATTAGCTTGGAGCGTGATAAGAATTCTAGTGCAGAAAAATTAATGCGGCTCAGTCCGAACTTATCTAGTGAGCAGGAAAGGCATCAAGCGGAGCAAGCCGCTCTAGAATATTACTGTAACTTATTAGACATAAGAAGCGAAGTTCGGATTCGACACTACCGCGACGGAAACGATCACTCCGTTGCTACTTATGAGCATAAGAGTGGCAGCCCGTTCTCGACCATTCATGTCAATGACGCTAGAATGGATGCGGTAAATCTAGAAACGTTAGTCGAAATTTTTGCGCACGAACTGTGGCATGGTCGCGAAAAGGATTATATCGATCGCCTAGAAGCACATCAATTGGACGGCGACGCCAAACGTCGAGCAGAGCTGTATAAATACAACTTTTATAATTACATCCCGCTGGAACTAGATGCCGAGGGCTATGAAAAGCAGTTGGTTGAAGCAGAAGCCGAGTATTTCGGACAACAGAGCAAAAAAGTGTTTGTTCAAAAGTATGCTGAAGCACACCGCCCAGCAAATCGGTTTAAACGTGGGTTAAGCAGAGTCTTAGGAAGAAAATAATACAAAACCTCGTTGCATAATTTCACCGACAGGAATGTAATTTGTTGCGTAAAGTACATTTTCTAGGGGGTGCGGAGCTTACGAGCGAGCATGCAGTGCGCGAAGCCTGTGACGACAGGACTGAGCGACACGTCCCTAGAAAATCGTATTTACGCAACAAAGCCGCAAAACTTATCTCCCTGTTTCTTCTCAATTCGTGCTATAATAACTTCATGGGGAGTGAGGTAAAAAGTATTTTTGTGGCAGCACACGAACTAAAAGCGCCACTTAGTCTGATGCGGCAATTAGCGTTATCTATTCAGCTAGAAGATAATGCTGCGTCACAATGTCGCATTTGCCAGCAAATGGTCAATGTTTCCGAGCGTGCACTTCTGCAAGTCAATGACTTGACGAAAATCGCACGATTAGAAGATGGACTATTTGCCATGGAGCCTGTTAGTGTGCGAGGAGTTTGCGAATCTGTGATTCGTGACGTCGAACCGCTTTTTGGTTATGACCGTAAGAAACTCACCATCAAATACAAAAATCGCCAAAAACTAGCTGTTGCTAATTCGGAGTTATTATATAGCGTAATTTATAACTTTTGTACAAATGCTATGCGATATTCTGACGCCGAAACCACAAGTTTACTCACTGTGAGCGACGAAAAAAGTCATATTCGCATTGATGTGCGCGATTATGGGCCAGCCCTACCGGCCAAAATCTGGCGCAAACTTCAGCAAGGCGACCTCACTCAGCCCACTGAAATCTCGATGCGTCCTGGTAGTTCTGGTCTAGGTTTATTTATTGCTACTCAATTTGCGAAGTATATGCATGCCCATCTTGGCGCCGTGCGCCATCGTGATGGTACGAGTTTTTATGTTGAGCTGCCGGTTTCTGCTCAAGCTTGCCTATTTGGATGATTTATATGGCCAAAATTTTTGTAATTGAAGATGATGAAATTATGAACGAATGTATCGTTCGCTCCGTCCGCAAGTCATTGTCAGATTCCGGTAATCATGGTAAGGAGGAAAATGTATTTCTTACTTTTTCTAATGCCATTGATGCTATGAATGCGCTAAGTGATGGATTACCAGACTTGATTTTCTTAGACATTCTTCTGAGTGGGCCAAATGGGTTTAGTTTTCTTAATGAGCTTGTCTCTTATACTGATACTATGCGAATTCCTATTATCATTGTAACTTCACTTAATTTGGATACGCAAGATCTTAGTCATTATGGCGTCATCGAAATTTTGCAAAAAGAAACCATGACTCCCGAGCAAATTGGCTATGCTGCTCAAAAGGCTTTACATTATGCCAAGTGATCTGCGCACCCAAGCCATCGTCCTTCGTCGCACTAATTACGGCGAAACCGATCGTATTTTGAATATCCTTACGCCGGATGGTAGAATTTCTGTCCTCGCCAAAGGCGCACGCAAGGAAAAATCCAAACTTGCTGGCGGTATTGAGCTTTTTTCAGTTGCCGATATTGTCGTACGCCAAGGCCGCGGAAATCTTGGCACCTTGACAAGTGCGCGTATGTTACATTTTTATAATAATATTTTATCGGATTTGAATAGGTTAGAGCTTGCATCGGAAATCCTGCGTAAAGTCGAGAAATATTCTGAGCAAATTGATAACCCAGATTATTTTAGCATTGTCAATCAATCTCTTGACGGGCTTCATCGCCGGGTCTTTCCAGAGCTTGTCAAAACTTGGTTCACTCTCAATCTAGCTCAAGCTTCTGGCGAAGAAATTAACCTCATTACGGATATTAATGGCGAAGAGTTACAGCCCGAAACTAAATACTTTTGGGATGGCATTGAGAGTGCCTTACGACCAGATAGTCGAGGCCTGATTGGCGGTCGCGAGATTAAACTTGCTCGCATTCTTATGCAAAAACCGCTCCTATCCGTAGCTCGGATTAACCAAGTTAACGACCTCATCTTGCCGCTCGACCCGATTGCCCGCAGTTTCATGTAAAATATGTTATAATTAATCTATGAATCGAGTTCCGCTAGCCGAGCGCATGCGCCCGCAAACTTTGGATGAAGTCGTCGGCCAAGACGCCATTATTGGTGACGGTAAGATTCTCACTGAAATCGTCAAAAAAGGCGAGCCCGTCAATCTTATCTTTTGGGGACCTCCCGGCACCGGCAAGACTACTCTCGCTCGCATTCTTGCTCATGAATATCAAGCAGATTTCGTTGAACTTTCCGCCGTCACTGCCAAGAAAAAAGACATCGAAGATGTCGTCGAGCGCGCCCGAGTAAACTGGAACCTTCAGACTCGTACGGTTCTCTTTGTGGACGAAATTCACCGCTTTAACAAAGCTCAGCAAGACGCTTTTTTGCCGCACGTCGAATCCGGGCTAATTATCTTAATCGGTGCCACTACTGAGAATCCTAGCTTCGAGGTTATTTCTCCGCTTATCTCGCGCTCGCGCGTCGTCATCGTCTCCGCCCTCAGCAAGAAAGACATCATCGAAGTCTTAAAACGCGCCATCAAATCCGAAAAAGCCGAGTCCCGCGTCACCGATGATGCGATAGATCTTATCGCCGAGCTCAGCGGTGGTGATGCCCGCTCTGCCCTAGGTGATCTCGAGCTTGCCCTTAGTCTCGCCCAGAAGGTTGACGCCGAAGTCGTCAAGACTGCTGCCGGTAAAAAGATGCCGATTTATGATAAATCCGGCGACTACCATTATGACAACATTTCCGCTTTCATTAAATCCATGCGTGGCAGCGATGTCGATGCTACCTTGTATTATCTTGCTCGCATGGTCATGAGCGGGGAAGATCCAAAATTCATCGCCCGTCGTATGGTAATTTTCGCCTCTGAAGATATCGGTCTTGCTGCTAGCGCTGCGCTCAATCTTGCCGTAAGCTGCTTCCAAGCCATCGAACGTGTCGGCATGCCCGAGGGCGAGATCATCTTGAGTCATGTCGCTACCGTCCTAGCCAAAGCCCCGAAAAACCGTGATTCTTACGATGCCTGGGCGCGTGCTAAGCAAGTCGCTTCCATGACCATGGGCAGCCCCGTGCCGATTCATCTGCGTAATGCTCCGACCAAGCTCATGAAAGACCTTGGTTTTGGCGATGGCCAAAAATGGGAGGCCGGTTTCCACCTCAATAAGAGCTATCTCCCTGAAGACGCCCAAGGCAAGCCTATCTTCGGCGTGAAATCAAATTATAATCATAATAATAAATAATCTACATACAATTTTAATAATTTTTTGCTATAATGTAGATGTTCTAAGGAGAAAATCATGAAAAATAGTAAAATCACCCGCAAAATTACTCAGGGTATGTATATCTTAACCACCGCCGGTGGCGGCTGCGTAGTCGATGCTGTAGCTCGAGTTGGCGGTAGTGAAGCTCCACTTATTGCCGTAGCCGTAGCTAAAACTAATAAAACTAATGAATTATTGCACCAAAATTCCAAATTCGCTCTCTCTGTTCTCGGCGAGAATGCTAATCCAGCTCTAATTCAGACCTTTGGCTTTAAATCTTCGCGCGATATTGATAAATACGCCGATCATAAGACCGAAGAAATTGAGGGCATCAAAGTCATCACTGAGTCTCTGGGCTATATGATTCTCGAAAAAGTCGATGCCATCGAAAACGACAGCCATACTCTCTTCATCGGCAAGCTAGTCGAAGGCGATATTTTCGACGACAAATCTCAGCCAATGTCTTATGCTTACTATCAAGAGCATAAAGAAGATCTCACTAAGACCGAAACCGAGCAGGGAAAAACCGCCTGGGTCTGTACCGCTTGTGGCTACATCTACTATGGCGACGAAGTGCCAGATGACTACCGTTGCCCACTCTGTGGTCTTGGCAAAGAATTTTTCAAGAAAAAGACCGACTAGTCCTGTGCGATAGGCCTAATTCTAGCAGGCTACAACAAGTAATAACCGACCTCCGGATCTCGATTCGGAGGTTTTCTAGTAATACTAAAAATCCTACCTCTTCAGGTAGGATTTATTTTAATTGGCGCATTTTACCACCATGCAATTTATTTTTTGATTTTCTGAACTTGGGCGACCCTCAACGTCAGATCTCGTCCAAATCCTACTTCTATTTTATCACGCTCATGGCTAACGTCAAGGTTGAATTTTAGAAATTTCATGCCAAAATATACCTAATTTTTCCACAATCCTACCCCTGTTATCATCCAAAAACCGAACACTTGCCTATTGACTTTTTGAACAAAGTGTGCTACAATGGAAAGATAGAGTCATAAAACTATATGGCTTCTCTTAGCATGACAAAAACCAAATAAGTTATAAAATCTTCATTTTCGTAGCAATGGATTTCTCGGATTGCTCTTCGAGTATGGTATAATATAGATATATGGCAAGTGGAGCGAAAATCGGCGCTAAATTAGATAAATGGCTAGATGAATGGAAAATGGCCTTATCTGGTGTGTTGCTAGCTACTCGTGATTGGCGTTTTGACCTTGCAGCTATTATTGCTTTCTTAGTCTTTGGCACGCTGATGAACTTATTATCTAGCAGTACCGCCGCACTTAATCTTTTCTGGGCGACGGATTTTGCTGGTAAAATGTCTATTCTCGGCGATAGTTTTCTGGCGATTTTTGGTGTAGGGCGCAACTTCTGGGACTGGCTACTTTTATTCCTGATTACGCTATTACAGAGCATCCTTATCGGCCTAGTCGTTCTCGTCTGGCAGAAAAAGCGCCGTAGCCGCCGTGAGCAGCTTCTGGCCGACGTGCATAATTCTGATAATCTCCAAAATGCTGGATTAGTTGCCGGTCTAGCTATTCTCGGTTCGGGCTGCCCGACTTGTGGTACTACTTTGCTTATGCCAGTTATCGGTACAATTTTTAGCTCCAGTAGCTATGCTCTGGCGGGCGCAGTTTCGGGAATTTTGACGCTTGCTGCCGTCTTGCTTGCTTTATTTACCCTGAAACGTACCGGCCGTGAAGCCTACGCCATGATCATCAGTGAAGATTTTATGAAACGTCACCGCAAAAAGGAGTAATATGGACGAATATGCCAAAGCAAATACCAAAGGAAGAATCTGGCGCACAGTCGCTATCATCGCTGTCGGCGCAATATTTCTGCTTCTGCTAATCATCAGCATTACGAGTAAACCTACTCCCGGCGACCAAGTTTGGAATGAAGCTACTACAGTGGGGAATCTCGAAGCTAAAAACTACTACATTATGTACACCGACCTCATGTGTCCATATTGCGATGTCTTTTCGCGCGAGGCCATGAACAACTGGGATGATTTCGAACAGTTCCTCGCCGATAACGATGTGCTTTTTGAGGTTCGTTTGACTGATTATCTCTATGAAGGTAATAATATCCAGGCTTCTCGCGATTCAGCCGAGGCTGCTTATTGTGCTACCAGGGAAAATAAGTTCTGGGATTACTATCACGAAGCTATCAGTAGCCTCTGGAAAGATTATCACTCTAAGGGCATTGGCTCTAGTAAAAACGCTCCTCATATCACCGACATGCCAGATGATTATTGGCTGCAGATCGGCCACCGTATTGGCCTCGGCGAACAGTTTGATAATTGTGTGAAAAACCACGACACTGTAGCCGAGCTAGAAAACAACACCCGCCGCGCCCTTCAAGTCTCCAATGGCATGCCCTATTTTAAGTTTAATCGTTTCACTACTTCCGGTTTCGATAATAACTGGGGTTATGAATACGTCAAGCAATATCTCAATGCTGGATTGAGCAGCAAGTAAAGAAAATTCAGCCTTAGTCTACTCGCTTACTCCCCAGCTAACCAGCTCCCCTTGCCTACACCTCCAGTGCTTGGCTTTCTCCGCTCTCCAGATTCTTGATCATATATTGCCCGCTCTTCACTTCGTCTTCACCTACTACAACTGCATAGTTAGCGACTTTTTCGGCATATTTCATCTTGTCGCCAAATTTCTTGTCTGTTAAGACTACGTCCACTCTAAAACTTCTATCTCGCAACCTCTCTGCTAGCTCGTTCGCCGCTACTACTTCACTGCTACTAATCGGCACTACGCAGATATCTACCGGCTTCGTATCGCCTGCCACTACTAGTCCGCTCATGCGCATTACATCAAATAGCCTCGTCAGCCCAATCGAGCCGCCTACGCCTGGCATTTGCTGATCAGTATAATTTTCGGCTAGATTATCATAGCGTCCGCCACTACAGACCGAACCAAACTCTCGATAATTCGGCGCGATCGTCTCGAACACCGTTCCAGTATAATAATCTAGTCCCCGCACGATCACCATATCCGCCACCACGTCGAACCTTTGGTCTAACTTCTGCCCTAGCAGCCTTAGCACTTCTTCTAGTTCGCTAACTCCCTCGCAGAACTTGTCGTTCTTTACGCCCAGCTCCTTTAACTCCCTGATCGCATCCTCGGCCTCCCCAGAAATCTTGCTAAATGCCGTAATTCTTGCAACATTCTCACTGCCAATTCCCAGCTCTTCTAACGCCTTCACCGTAATCTCTTCCGGCACCTTTTCGGCATGATCAATAATATTAAATATTTCTGCAGCCTGATGTTGTAAGTTATACTCTTCGAGCAGCCCACTCAGCAATTTACGATTACTGATCCTCACCACAAACTTTTCAATCGGCAAAACTTTCAGCGCATCAATTAGCGTGCTAATAACTTCCGCATCATAAGCCACCGGCAGTTTCTGCCAGCCAATCACATCGACATCGCACTGATAAAACTCGCGAAATCGCCCTTTTTGCGCTCGTTCTCCTCGGAAGTTCCGCCCCACCTGTGAAACCTTAAAAGGAAAAGTCAAATCATTCGTATGCTCTACTACGTATCTCGCTAGTGGCACCGTATGATCAAATCTCAAAGCCTGATCCGCATCATCCGCCGTCTCGGCAGTTTTTACTACTTTGTAAATCTGCTTCTCTGTATCTCCACCCGCCTTTGCCAGCAAAATATCCGTCCGCTCAATCGTCGGCGTCTCAATATTCTGGAATCCATGCGCCGCAAAAGCTTCACAAATACCACTTTTTAATCGATTAAATTCACTTTGCAAACTTGGCAACAGCTCTTGCATGCCGCTAATTGGAGACGTATTGAACTTTTTCATACTATATATTATACCACAGATAATGCTCCGCACGAAGTATCATCTGTACTCTGGTTTAGTGTAACAAAAAGGAACAGCCTCATTGTAAAATGTAGTTAGCAAAACAACTAATTACAAAGAAAGGACTGTTCCTAATGAATAGTTTAGCAGATTTACCAAGCGAACTAAAGTGCCATCACGAGTTACATAAGATATTATGGGGTACGGTAAAATGTCCAGATTGTTGTCATAGACTACTTTATCGGAAGAACTATGAGTATTGTCCATGCTGCCATAAGAAAACATCTGTACGAGCAGAAAGCGCCTTCAAGAACAGTAAATTATCCTTCCGGCAAATTTGGGCAATGATTTGGTTATGGCAGCATGGAGCTAGTGTAGGAGAGATTAGAAGACAACTTAATCTCTCCTATCTTACCGTTAGGCGTTGGCTTAAGAAGTTGCGTCAATTATTACCCGAGGACAGAACGGCTAAACTGTACAGTGAAGTAGAAGTTGACGAGAGCTTCTTTGGCAAACGTAAGTTTGGCAAACAAAGGTTAGTAATTGGAGCTATAGAACGTTCCACAAATCGAATTAAGCTACAAATCATTACTGATCGTACTAGAGAGACTTGTGAGGGTTTTATTGAGCGTTCTATTGCTCCAGGAAGCCTTATAGCAACCGATGCACTGGGATCCTACAATGAGCTTCATCTACTTGGCTACGAACATGAAGATTGTAATCATGAGATTGGAGTATTTGGTCCAACAAACAGAATAGAAGGTGTATGGAGCGTAATTAAACGGCACATTAGAAGAGTACATGGTAACCTATCTTTCTCTTACATGGACTTCCAATACTTACTCCTTGAACATCAATTACGCCACAATCAACCAGAATTATTCTATAATGTAGATAATTATATTTTTACATGTTGTTCTAAATAGTTACACTAAACCCTGTACTCTACATTTTCAACTGCAGACACCCCCCCTACTCTCTACTTACAACTCTTCAATCTTCACCCGAGTTTGTTCAGTCGTATCTCGGTCGCGCACCGTTACGCAGCCATCTTCTAAGCTTTCAAAATCCACCACCACGCACTTCGGCGTACCGATTTCGTCCTGCTTCTTGTAGCGCTTACCGATGTTTCCCGAATCATCCCAAGTCACAAAAGTATATTTATCTTTCAATTTATTATAGACTTCTTTCGCTTTTTCTACTAACTCTGGCTTATTCTTTAGTAGCGGACTTACGCA
Organism: uncultured Candidatus Saccharibacteria bacterium; assembly: GCA_964581595.1. GTDB lineage: Bacteria > Patescibacteriota > Saccharimonadia > Saccharimonadales > Saccharimonadaceae > Nanosyncoccus. Next base: position 2,818 of record CAZOPB010000020.1, on the reverse strand, counting down.
ATACTTATATGGCGCCAAATTCTCCGGCAACTTCAATACAATTCTATCGCCGTCTTCCCAATAAGCCGCCGTCAGTACTGCTAAGAACAATCTCTCTACGCCAATCGAAGGCTCAATCACATGTGGAATAAAGCTTTCGCCAGTATTTTTGTCGCGGTATTCCATACTTTTGCCGCTCTCGCGCTGGATATTGCCAAGGTCGAAATCTGTACGATAAGCTAGCCCCATCAGCTCTCCCTCGCCATTCGGATAGTCAAACATAAAATCAATTGTCCGTTTGCTATAATGCGCTCGATCTTCTGCTGGTACGTCTAATTCATGAATCATCGCCTCTGGCAGCCCCATAATCTCTTCTAGGAAAACATGCTGCTCAGTGCGCAATTTCTCGAATTGCTCCTCCCAATCATCTGGTCTTACGAAATATTCAATCTCCATCTGACTACATTCGCGATCGCGCAAGATAAAATCCCGCGGTGAGATTTCATTGCGGAAGGCCTTGCCTTGCTGCGCAATCCCAAACGGAATACTTGGATAGATTGTATCCACAATATTCTTGAAGTTCGTGAAAATCCCCTGCGCCGTTTCCGGACGAAGATATGCGATACTACTGTCATCTTCTACTGGCCCTACATGCGTCTGGAACATCATGTTAAATTTCTTAATCTCACCCCAATTCTGCTTGCCGCAAGTCGGGCATTTGGGGTTTGCCTTTAGAAACTCCTCTGTCGTAATGCTCTCGGTTGCACCATCAACTAATTTGTCCGCTCGGAATCTTCCATGGCATTCTTTACACTCAATCAAAGGGTCCGCGAAAGTCGCCACATGCCCCGAAGCTTCCCAAGTTTTCGGATTCATTAGAATGGCTGCATCTACGCCATACATATCATCGCGCTGGTCTACCCAAAAACTCCACCAAGCGTTCATCAAATTTCTTTTCAAACTTACGCCCAACGGCCCGAAATCCCAGGTCCCAGCCATGCCGCCATAAACATCCGACCCTGGAAAAACAAATCCACGGCGCTTACACAAACTTACAATATCTTCTAACTTTCCCATAATATATCCATTATATCATGACTTATGTTATAATGATAAAAATTAGTTCTACTCAATTTTTATCAAGTTTTAATTCCTAACCCAAACACCAAAATCCATGAGAACCATCCTAGACATGAACTGCAAAGCGGCAAAACGTTTCTTCTTTCGCCCCCGCAGTTATTTTTCTCTCGCCTTGCCGTCATATTATCAATTTAACCGCCTACTTACGCATGCGCGTGAACTTTTGATCGGTCATAACCTGCAAAATTATTACCTCCCCGATCTTCATCCGCAACATTTTGATGATGTTAATTATACGATTATTTATAACAAAGACGGTGAATATGCCTGGCGTAAATATCAAATCATCCATCCGTTTTTCTATACCGAAATGGTTCATTTGCTTACCGCGCAAACTAACTGGGATTTTGTCAAAGCTAAGACTAAAGAGTTTCGCAATCCTTTGATTACCTGCGCCAGCATGATCCCCGCTCCCACCAGTAAACTTAATCGTAATGAACAGGATATTTTTAATTGGGCAGGGAACTTTACTAACGAAACCGTCCGTCGCGCCCTCAAATACAAATATATGCTTGCTACCGATATGACAAATTGTTATGATACTTTGCCATTTTATTTATTGCAACGTGCACTTTACGGCAACACTAATGTTGTTGATTATAATCTGCCGCTCATCGGGTATCAACTTGTTACGCTTTTACAAGACATGTCCTATGGGCAAGGCTGTGGCATTCCGCAAGGTTCAATTCTGATGGACTTTTTGGCGGAAGTTATTTTGAGCTATCTTGATAGTTTAATTTATGTGCGACTGCCGGAAAATTTAGATGCCAAAATCTTGCGTTATCGCGATGATTACCGAATTTTTGCCAATGAAGCTACTACTGCTAAACAGATTATGAAAGTTATCGTCGAAACTCTTGCCGAATTCAACTTAAAGATTAATCTTTCCAAAACTTTTCTCACTACCGACGTAATCAAACATGCTTTTAAGCCTGATCGTCTTGCTTGGCGCACTATTGGCCCGACGATTTTTGGTAATAATAAATTAAGTGTGCTCAAAAGTTTATTACTTATCCAGAATTTCGGTCGTAATTATCCAAACTGCGGCAGCCTCAAAGCCGCCCTATCGACACTCTATGCCAGGGAAATTTATGACTCTGGCTGTCATGATGATATCTGGCAGGCCGTGAGTGTAATTAGCGATATTATGTATACCAATCCTGGTGTCTGGCCGCACGGCATCGCAATATTAAGTAAATATATTGATGCCCATGAATCGGCCGACGCTAGCCGCATTATCGAAGCAGTCCGGGCTAAATTTGCCGATGTTCCTAATACTGAATATCTCGAAATTTGGTTGCAGCGACTTAGCGTCAAAGAAAACCCGTACTATCGATACGAAAATCGTCTCAGCAAAACACTTTTCGAGCCAGATACGCACGTCTGGAATTCGCAATGGCTCGGCATGCAAACTAATCTTTGCGACGCTGACATGATCGCTTATGATGAAATCCTCACCATGCCAAACGCCATCCCCGCCGAAGAAGTCGCCCTTTTTATCACTAGTCATAGTAGCGGAGGATGAAAGTCATTATGAATCTTAAGAACGAGGATAAAATGTAAGCTCTGCTGCTTTAAGGCGGCAGGGAATAAAAAACGCAAAAAAAGAAGTCCCCTGAAATGGGAGCTTCTTTCCTAAAACACAAACCTGGTGCGAGCTAAGAGACTCTAACTCTCGACCTCTTCCTTGGCAAGGAAG
>CAZOPB010000019.1:0-20590 GCA_964581595.1 uncultured Candidatus Saccharibacteria bacterium | reverse complement strand
GCACGGCAACGTGTGGAGTCGAAGCGTACTAATAGGTCCATTGCCTTTTTATGCTTTGATTATCGGGTTTATTTCGTATAAATCCATCAGATAATCAAATAATGCTTAGCTAGCAATCGGTATTTGAACTAAATTCTTTAGAATTTAACGAATATCGAAAGAAGTTTTACAATTTCATCACACCTTTATGGACATCAATAGCAACGTTAAAAGTTGTAAAAACTTCTAAAAGTCGCGACATGTGCGTGACTTTTAGAAAGAAATATTTTTTCTTTTTGACGTTGGGAACTTTTCTTTTTGAGTAAAAAGAAAAGTGCCCACTAGCTCTTTGGTGCCCATAGCGCCAGGGAAATACCTGTTTACATTCCGAACACAGAAGTCAAGCCTGGTCGCGGCGATTATACTGTCCCAAACGGGAAACTAGCAAGGTGCCAAATTATACGTTAGAGCCACCCAGACGGGTGGCTTTACGTTTTCCTAGTTGGAACCAATTGCAGCTACTGCTCCAGATTTTATCTATAATTATTCAGTTCGCTCTATGCCTCCTCGTCATAATGCTATATAATTAATACATGCAAGACTTATGGTCATCACTTTTATATTACTTTTTAGCCTATATCGTCGTTACGGTGATTGGCATTTTACATACTGTCTTTAATATTTATGTACTTCATTATAAATCTATGAAAGATAGCCCTGGCATGGGTGAAGCCTACGAAAAAACTAAGCCATTTCATCCACTATACAATCTCATCGTCTTTCCATTATTCTTCTGGTTTTATACTATGAGTTTGCATGATGTAGCAATATCCGAACTAATCTTGCCAGTCGGCCTCCTCTGGGGCACGTTTACTATCGTCATTGATTTGTTTGGCTGGGTCATTATTAAACATCCATGGTCACTCAGTTTCAAAGAGTTTTACTGTGATTATCAGCCCTGGATTACGCTGACATATATCATCATCTATCTTAGTCCGGCATTAGCATTTGTCATAATGCGTTTGATCTATGATTATTAAAAAATAAAGGAGCGATATGCCTTTTGACTACAAGAAAGAATATAAAGAGTTTTATTTACCGAAAAATAAGCCATCTATCATCGCTATTCCTCGTATGAACTATCTCGCCGTACGCGGCAAAGGCGATCCAAATACCGAGGATGGAGAGTACAAGCAATCCATCGGACTGCTTTATGCTATCGCTTTCACTATCAAGATGAGCAAAAAATCAAATCACGAAATAGACGGATATTTTGACTATGTCGTCCCGCCGCTCGAAGGGCTTTGGTGGCAAGACGGGAGCAATAGCGGTATTGACTATAGTAAAAAGGAATCTTTTAACTTCATTTCACTAATCAGGCTTCCAGATTTTGTTACGAAAGCTGACTATACTTGGGTTATCGATGAAGCTACTCGTAAAAAACAGCAAGATTTTAGTAAAGTTGAATTCTTTACTTATGATGAAGGTGAATGCGTGCAATGTATGCATATCGGCGCCTATGATAATGAGCCTGCTACTGTTCAGCTCATGCACGAATTCATGCAAAGCCAAGGTTATGCTTTAGACATTAATAATCCTCGCTATCATCACGAAATTTACCTCAGCGATCCGCGCCGCTGTGCGCAAGATAAGTTAAAGACCGTCATTCGCCATCCTATCAAGAAAATTACACTGTAATTACCTATATCTGTTATAATAGAGATATGAAAAATCCAGAACGTATCCTAGGTAAATTAATCGACCGCCAGCGCATTTGTTATCTGGGCACTTTAGGCTTAGATGGTTACCCACATATCAAAGCCATGCTCCGCCCACGCAAACGCAACGGTATTAAAGAATTCTTTTTGTCTACTAATACTTCTTCCAATAAGGTTCAAGCTCTCCGCGCGAATCCTAAGGCCTGTCTCTACTTTTGTGATCGTATTTTCTTTCGCGGACTCATGCTTGAAGGTACTGTTGAGATTCTTGAAGACCAAGATTCCAAGACCATGCTCTGGGAGAAGGGCGATGTTGCCTATTATCACGAAGGCGTGACAGACCCAGATTACTGCGTGCTTAAATTCACCGCTAGTAGCGCCCGCTATTACCATAATTATAAGTCCATAGACATTGATAATCTCACTGCGCTCGACAGCGATAATTAATTATTCGTCTTCGTCCGGCAGAATGTTGCTAAAATACCCTGTCTTACCGCTCAGTATGTCATCATAAAATTTTTGCTTCCAATGAATATAATCGATACTTTCTTGCAAATCTTGAACTTTTTTCTTTAGTTCGCTAAGCTTTGTCCTCAGTATCGCCTGTCTCTCAGGTATTGATTTTTTACCCTGTAGGCATAGCTCCGTATAAAGCCTCATTTCCGCTATACTCATCCCGCAGCTCTTTAAGCAAGAAAGACTTTTTATCCAGGCCACGCCTCTCTCATCAAACATCCGGTGATTATTTTCATCACGCTTTACGTTAGGAATTAGCCCTTCATTACAATAAAACTTCAGCGTATCATAAGTTAGCCCAGTTTCTGCGCAAACTTGTTTCATCGTATAGTTTTTCTCTGCTTTTTTCATATAAAACCCTTGCCCGGGAGTAACTCCCGGATGTTACAATGTAATTATATTCTCCGTAGTAACAATTGTCAAGAAAGGAGCAGAATATGGAATACGCAGAACTAAATAACGGCGTCAAAATGCCAATTCTGGGCTTTGGCGTCTACCAAATTCCCAAAGAGGATACTAAGCGTTGTGTGCTCGACGCCATCAAGGTTGGTTATCGCGGTATCGATACTGCGCAAAGTTATTTCAACGAAAAAGAAGTTGGTGATGCTATTGTCGAATGTGGTATTGCACGCGAAGAACTTTTTATTACGACTAAGATTTGGATTGATAATTATGGTTACGAAAAATGCAAAAAATCTTTCGCTGAATCGCTAGAAAAGTTGCAAACTAATTATGTCGATTTAGTTTTGCTTCATCAGCCTTTTGCAGATTATTACGGAGCTTATCGCGCTCTCGAAGAACTATATGCCGAAGGCAAAGTTAAGGCTATAGGCGTTAGCAACTTTTATCCTGATCGCTTAGTGGATATGTGCCTCTTCGAGCGCAAAGTTATCCCGGCCGTCAATCAAGTTGAAGCGAATCCCCTCAACGCTCAGTACAAAGCCCAAGAAATTATGACGAAATATGGCGTAAAAATGGAAGCTTGGGCTCCCTTCGGTGAGGGCCGTAATGGCATGTTTGATAATGAAGTTCTTCTCGCAATTGGTCAGCAGTATGGTAAAACTCCAGCCCAAGTTATTCTGCGTTGGTTAATTCAGCGCGGTGTGATTGTCAATTGCAAATCTACACATATCGAGCGTATGCAAGAAAACTTCAACGTCTTTGATTTTAAGTTATCCGATGACGATATGGCCAAGATCAAGTCTCTCGATACTGAGTCTAGCCTCTTCTTTGATCATCAAGATCCAAAGATGGTCGAGTGGTTTGATGGCATGGTCAAAGAGCGCCGCGAAAATCAAGATTGCCGTAAGGATAAGAAAAACTGGTAAGGAGCAAACATGGACAAGAAAAGCCTTATTAGCATTATCGTTGCGATTTTAATTATTTTAGCCGCTGGCGCAGCCGCAATTTATTTTCTAAATCGTCCGAAAGACAATAATTCGGATAATCAAACCAACGATCAAACAGCATCTAACAATGAGGAACCCAAAGTGGAAAATGGAAAAATCCTAGTCGCCTACTACTCGGCGCAAAATCATACTAAAACCGTCGCTGAGAAAATCGCGGCCAATCTCGGCGCCAATACTTTTGAAATCGTCCCGCAAGAAATCTATATTAATGCTGATCTCGATTGGACGGCCGACGATTCTAGGGTCAATCGCGAACACGAAAACGAATCTTTGCGTAATATTGCTCTCGTCTCTACTGAAGTTCCAAACTGGGATGAATACAAAACTATCCTCATCGGTTATCCGATTTGGTGGGGAATCGCCGCTTGGCCAGTTAATAACTTTATCAAAAATAATGATTTTACCGACAAAACAGTTATTCCATTTTGCACTTCCGCTTCATCTGGCCTTGGCCAAAGTGGCGAGCTACTAGAAGCTATGGCCGGTACTGGCAATTGGCTCCCTGGGTATCGTTTTTCTTCCAATCCCACTGATTCCGATATTCAAAATTGGCTAAATAGTATAAAATAGTAGTACTAAGTGGAGGAAAATATGACAAAAATCAATAGCCAAGAAGAATTCAGTAAATATAATCTATTCAAACTCGGTAATCCGAATGATGCCTTTGCGCAGTATTTCAGCGGTAAATCGTTTATAAATAACTTAGCTTCCCCTAAAGATGCCACAGTTGGTATTATCAATGTAAGTTTCGAGCCAGGTTGCCGTAATAACTGGCATATTCACCACGCCAAATCCGGCGGCGGACAGATTTTGCTCTGCATTGCCGGCGAAGGTTGGTACCAGGAGTGGGGTAAGTCAGCACAAAGTCTTCAGCCAGGCGACGTCGTAGTAATTCCTGCCAACGTCAAACATTGGCATGGCGCCAAACGCGACAGCTGGTTTAGTCACGTCGCCATCGAAGTTCCTGGCGAAGAAACCTCCAATGAATGGTGCGAACCGGTTTCCGATGAAGATTATAATAATCTGTAACTAACGACATTAGTGGTGGTGATTCAGCAGAACTACCGCCACTATTCCTGTAAACTATGGTATAATAAGGGTATCATGAAAACTATTTCTGTTGTCATATCTTGTTATAACGAGGAGAAGGCTATTCCTCTGTTTTATGAAGAAATGGAGCGCGTGCGACACCAAGATTTCCATGATTTGGGTGTTGAATTTGAATATGTTTTTGTCGATGATGGCAGCGGTGATAATACCCTAGATGTTATCAAATCGCTCAACCAGCGTGATCCGAAAGTTAAATACGTTTCATTCTCGCGTAATTTTGGCAAAGAAGCCGCCATGCTCGCGGGTCTCGAAGCCACAACTGGAGATTACGTTGCTATTATGGACGCCGACTTGCAGGATCCTCCGGCGCTCCTTCGCGAAATGTACGATAATATCACTAAGCATGGTTACGACCGTGTGGGTACTCGCCGTGTATCTCGCAAAGGCGAGCCGAAAATTCGCAGCTTCTGTGCTCGCCAGTTTTACAAAATCATCAACAAAATGTCTAATGTCCAAATGGTCGATGGCGCTCGTGATTATTGGCTAATGACGCGTCAAGTTGCCGATGCACTTATTTCCATGCGTGAATATAATCGTTACTCCAAGGGGCTCAATAGTTTCGTCGGGTTTAACACTAAATGGCTCGAGTACGAGAACGTTCAGCGCGTCGCCGGAGAAACTAAATGGTCTTTCTGGAAATTATTTAAGTATGCTATCGACGGCATCACTGCTTTCTCTACCGTTCCACTCATCATTTCGTCTATTGTTGGTTTGCTTTTCTGTGTTGCCGCCTTTATTGCCATTATTTTTGTTATTGTTCGTACTCTCACCGTGGGCGATCCGACTAGCGGCTGGCCGTCATTAGTCTGTATTATCGTCTTCGTGAGCGGCGTGCAGCTATTTTCTATCGGTATTATCGGGCAATATCTCGCCAAGACTTATCTTGAGGTCAAGCGGCGTCCAATCTATATTATCAAAGAACAAAATACCAACAAGTCTCACTGAAGGAATTTTATGCAAATCTATCTCGGGCATTCTCGTGGTTTTGATTACCAAACGGAACTTTATCAACCCATTAAAAGTAGTCCAGAACTATCCAGCTTAAATATAATTCTACCTCATGATGGTAAAACTAGCTATAATTCACCCGACTTTTACCGGAACCTCGACTTATTCATCGCCGAGGTAAGTTATCCCGCCACCGGTCTCGGTATTGAGCTAGGCTGGGCTTATGATGCAGGAGTTCCTATTGTTTGCATCTCCAAAGCCGATGCAAAGGTTTCCGGTTCGCTTTCGGTTTTGACTAATGAATTTTATCAATATCACGATTCAGTCGAACTTATTAAGTTACTCAAAGAAATTATTAAAAAGCATCAATAATAGAATATGGATTCTGCAAAAGTCTTGGCCGAGTTATGCCAAAAAGTCAATTTCTTGCGCGCCTACAATATCGAGCGTGATTTGCGCGGGCATTCGCGCGCTTTATGCTACATAGCAACTTCTAGATCAACTAAGCTTTTTATCAAAGTCTACCGCGATAATCGTGTCAATGAATTAAAATACATCGAATCCATTTACGACATCCTTAATATCAATACCGCCAGAATCATCCAAGTAGATTTCTTGCTAGAAACTGACACTACTTATTGTATTTATGAATTTATCGACGGTCCCACCTTCAATGAACTTTTACCAATCCTTTCCGAATCTCAGCTTGAGCAAAAAGGTTATCAAGTCGGCCAAGAAGTTAGAAAGTTTTCTACGATCAAGGGTGAACCCGAGAAATTTCAGCAAGCTTTCGATCGAGAACTTGAAGATTTATTAAAACTAAATCGCGCCAAACAGCTTGAATACAACCAATCGCATCCTGAGCCACTTCCCGAGATTGATTTAGACCGTCTAGAAAAATCCATCAATCATCTAAAAACTTTTATTTATGCTACCGAGCCGGTTTTTGTGCACAGCGATATTAATCTCAATAACATTATCTTTCATCAAGATCAACCTTATTTCATCGATACCGAAGGTGGCAAAATTAAATTTCGCGCTCTCAATTTTCGTGGTAATTGCTGGTGGGGATGGACTGGCGACAATGTCGACAAAGAGCGCTCCGTCTATCGGGGTATTTATCGCGGAATTTTTCAGGATAAAATTCCCGAGGAATTCCACAAAGAACTTGCCTTCACTATGATGTATGAGTTTCTTCTTCGCAATAAACGCTACGAAAATGATCCAGAACAAATTCATTACTCATTTTTACGTTGGCATGACAACTTAGAAAAAACTAATTATTTCGAAAATTATCATTTTGAATGGTTTTAGCGAATGAAGTGTTAAAGCTATGTTATAATAAAACCAATAACCACAAAAACCAACATGAAAAATCAAAAAACTCTCTTCGGTCTTCGCTTGCTCAAAAATATTACCGATAGTTTTATCGATACGTTCTTCGTACTTTATTTCATGGATGTTTCGCAAGAAAACATTGTCCCGCTCGGCATTTATCAAATCATCACGGTTATCACTATTTACTTCACCATTTATAGTCTGCGCAATCTCGCGCGCACTAAGCATCGCATTTTTCTAATGCGTATCGCTATGCTTTTTGACCTGCTATATTTCTTTACAATTATTATTCTCCAAACCAAGATTGTTGATTTTGCCTATTTATTAGGATTACTACGCGGCCTTGAGGAAGGATTTTATTATTCAGTCTATAACATTATGGAATCTGATGGAGTCAAAAATAAAGACCGTGCTAGATTTACTGGCACTTACAAGGCTACCGCTTCGATTTTCTCTATCATTCTTCCGATTGTCTTCGGCTCATTAATCTATGAAGCCGGTTTTACTAAAGGTATTTTTATTATTATCGCAATCGTAGCTTCTCGTATGGTCCTTTCGCTTATCTTCCGTGATAGCAACCTCCCGCGCGGCAAAAAGACCAATCTCAAGAAATATCGTGAGCTCGTCCGTGGCGATCAACGTTTTCGCTGGCTGAATATTGTTAATTTCTTCAACGGTCTCACTGCCTCATCGAGCGCTTTTTCGCAAATTATTACAATTTACACCCTTACCCTCTTCTCGGACAGTTTTAGTTTTGGTATCTTCACTGCAATCTTCGCGGCAGTTAGCGGAATTATCGGTTTTCTCTATGCCAAAGTTATTAAGAAAAAGTACTATACTAAGCTAGTCGGACTTTTCTACTCGCTTACCACCGCCTCACTTGCAATTATGTTGATAGAATGCAATGCGGTTACTATTATTCTCTTTAAGTTCTGGCGCATTGTTGCCAAGGACATGACTTCAATTATCGTTGACAACAGTGTGGCTAACTTATGTAATGACGCTAAGGTCAAGCGCGAATATAAGCCCGAATTTTATTTGAATAATGAAAAATTTTTGGTCTGCGGTCGTGTACTTAGTAATATATTATTTATCTCTATGGCTTTCATGTCCTCCTGGACGCCAATCGTCGCCGTCTTTGGTGTTGCGATGGCTATTTTCGCTTATTCAGCTGTGCGTTTTGAGCGTGCCGTCCAGAAACGTGGCCGCGGCTCACGTATTACGAGTAATGAACTCGCCCCAGCTTATCGCACCGTGACAAAAAAGTAATCTATTTGTTATCTCAAACGCACGACAACCTTCTCTCTTTTTGTTATCATCATAAAAAGGAGAAATATGGAATCAATCAAAGAAAAGTTACCTATTATTTTAGCTTCACTCATGTTCGTTGCGCTGTGTGTCTGGGCGTATTTCGTAGTTTTTGTGCAAACCTCCAACTTGTATACTCAGATTGATAATGAATATTCCAAAAATCTTTCCGACGGCGAATACGAATATTCACTTCGTGCTTATGATGAACATGGTAAGATGCAGGATGTTACTTTTAAGGCTAATAAAGTTTTGCGCGAGGATGCTTACTTGCGTCTTGAGACTATGAGCATTCGCGGCGTCGTTAATTGGGAAGAAGTTAGTTTTGATGAGCTCCCCGCCGATGTGCAGTTTCGTTATAATCATACTAACTAAAACTTGTCTAAAAACTTAGCATAAGCTATAATAAGCTTATGCAACCAAAAACCGCCAAAATTATGATTGGAGTAATTATCGTCCTCCTTGTAGCGATTGGCGGTCTCGCCTTTTTGCGTACACTCGATTCAAATAAGTTTGCCTGGCAGTACAAAGTCACCACTGATTCTAAATGGACTACTATGGAAAATGACGGCGGCAGCAACACGAATGTTTATTACCTTATAAATCTCACCGATCGCCAAATTCAAAAGTGTGAAGATCGTTACTTTGGTCCCATGCACAAGTATGATTATCAAGGTAAAATTGTTTACCAAAAAACTCTCAGCGATAAAATTGCCGTTAAACTTCAAGAGGTCTTAGAAAAACTCTGGAGTGAAGGTGGCGACTCAGAAGGCACTTATGAATTTTACGCTATTGAGCGTCCAGATGGGGAATCGCGCTATATTTATAATAAATCCCAAATTTCTCAGGTCAAACTTTATCTCGACAAGGTCGATGACCAAACTTCAGAATAATTTGTCACCCCGCCTGTCATCTGGTACAATATAAAGATGATATCGGATAATAAAAATCTACAGTCTTCTGATCCGGTTACGCCCGCCATGCGCGAGCAGCTTTTGCAAAAGCTCAAAACTCTCCCTGCTGCGCCAGGAGTTTACTTTCATAAAGGCACTAATGGTGAAGTTATTTACGTTGGTAAAGCTGCCGTACTTAAGAATCGCGTGCGCCAGTATTTTCATAACACCGTCAAAGATGCCAAGACCCAGGCTCTCGTCCGCGAAATCGCCGATACGGATTGGATTGTCGTTGATACTGAGATGGACGCACTCTTCCTCGAGTCTGAAATGATCAAGCGTTATATGCCGAAATGGAATATTCTGCTTCGCGATGACAAAACTGTTTCATATGTACGCATCGATATGAAATCCGAAGTGCCGTATATTAGTTTTACTCGTACTCCGCAAGACGATAAGGCGACTTACATTGGCCCGTTTTATGGTAAGACTGCCGTTGCTAATGCTCTGCGTGTACTTCGGAAAGTTTTTCCATATTATGATAAGCCTTATGATGGCAAAAAAACTCTGAATACCGATCTCGGCCTCACTCCGGGTATTGAAGTTGGCCGCACTACCCCGCAAGAATACAAGAAGAATCTCCGTAAACTTCGACTTTATCTGGAAGGTGGCCGCCACAAGCTTATCAGCGATACTGAGAAACAAATGCAGCTCGCCGCCAAGGAAGAGCGCTACGAAGAAGCCGCCGAGCTCAAGCGCCAGCTCTACGGCCTTAAAGAGTTACAAAAGAAAATCGTTTTCTCCGACAAGGAATTTCTTGACATTTCTTCCGACCAAGCTTTGGTTGACTTACAAAACATGCTACATTTACCCGAGCCGCCCCGTCGCATTGAAGGTTATGATATTTCACATCAATCTGGCACCAATGTCGTTGGCTCTATGGTAGTGTTTGTCAATGGTGCTTCTGATCGCTCTGAATATCGTAAGTTCAAGCTTCGTCAGCAAAAAAATGATGATACCGCAAATCTCCGTGAAGTCATCGAGCGCCGGCTCAAACATCAAGAATGGGATTTTCCGAATCTTGTAATTCTCGATGGTGGTAGTGGTCAGGTTAATGCGGTTAAAGAAATGTTGTGGCAACATAAGATTACAGTTATCGGTCGTGACAAATCCGGCGATCATACTCGCAACGCCGCCGTTCGCATCGTCATTCCCGAAGCCGAAGGCGACGATCGTCTCGTTCTCCTTGATCCGAATTCGCATATTGCCAAGCTCATCGCTCGTATTGATGATGAGGCTCACCGCTTCGCCATTACCTATCACACTTTGTTAAAACGTAAGAACATGCTAAAATAAAAATATGTATAACATCATGAAGCTTTTTGCTGGCACTTGTATGCCAGAAACTAATGAAACTTGCATGCAGATCTTCCAGGGAGGTTCCGAACGACACGAACAATATGTAAGAAATGTCTTATTGGTCACTATTATTGTGATGACCACGTTAGCGTTTGCGCTTCTCTTATATCTTTTAAACAGAAGACACAAGGATGAATCAAAATAACTTATTCTCATAATAAATTTCATCAACGTGCTATAATAAAACCATGATCAAAAAACAAATTTTTACTTTTCTCTTACGTTGGTTAGCTTCAAGCTTCGGCATGTACTTATGTATTACTTGGCTCGGCACTATTAGCCCCGATTCCGCCGAGACCTTTTCTGAGCCCTGGATGCTTTTTGCGGTCGCCGGTCTCATCTTTTCCTTAGTAAATTCCATCGTCAAACCTATCGTCAAACTCTTAGCTCTTCCGCTCGCCATCGTTACGATGGGCATTTCTACAATTATTATTAATACTGCCATGGTTGTCCTCACGATTTACTTATTACCCGGCGTAGAAATGGATTTCTGGGGCGCCTTCATTTCCAGCGCCGTCATGAGTGTCATGAATGCCGTACTGAACTTAATAATTAGCTAGTTAAAACTTGCTTTTCTTACTCACCTGGCGTATAATAGATATATGAATTTGGGAACACTATTTCAGAGTTTAACTTTCATCTCGGCAATTTTGTCGATTTTACTCATCCTCTTGCAACAGCGCGGGGCTTCACTCGGCGCCGGTTTCGGTAGCTCCGGTGAATTATATACTACACGTCGTGGTCTCGAGCGCTCACTTTATAATGCTACTATCATTTGCGTTACAGTCTTTGTCGTATCGATTTTATGTTTATTGCTTATTCCAGCAGCATAAAAAGGGAATTAGGGTAGCATTGTAGCATGAAACCTACTACAAAAAAGCGTGGGCAGAAATTAGCGGAACGTTGGGAGGAATTTTCTGAACGCGCCCGCGAAGAAAGTAAGGAGCATATCCAAGAAAACCTCATTGACCGCTTGCCTAATGCCAAGCGCGTCCGTCTGTTGATTCTTGAATGGTGTTTGCTTGTTGTCGTGATTATATCCTTAGCGCTTACGCAGGCTTTCTGGTATCGTCAGTCTTACTCCGTTCAGGCGTACGTCGATGGAGGTACTTATATTGAGGCTACCACCGGTCGAGTTAATTCATTGAATCCTCTTTTTGCTACTACCGATAGCGAGAAAGTTCTTTCGAAATTAATGTTTGCTACACTTTCTACAATTGATTATTCTGGCCACGTCGGGCTAGGGCTCGCCGCCTCTATTGTTCCAGACGAGACTGGCAAAGTCTGGACGGTCACCCTCAAAGAAGGTCTCAAATGGTCTGATGGCGAGCCGATTACTCTTGAAGATGTGCTCTTTACCGTTAATCTTACTAAAGACGCCACTGTCAATACCTCTTATAGCTCCAATTTTTCCGGTGTAACGGTTGAACGCCGCGGCGACTCCCTGCTCTTCGCCTTGCCGTCTGCCTATGCTGATTTTGACTCTACTCTGAATATTCCAATTCTGCCATCACATATCCTAGCTGATGTCAGCCCTAGCCAGCTTCTCGAGCATAATTTTAGTAGTAATCCAGTCACCAGCGGCGCCTTCACCTTCAATGCCATGCAAAACGTCTCCAGCGAGGGCGAGCGCATCGTTTATCTTGCTGCGAATCCTTATTATTATAAGTCCAAGCCCATGCTCAATAGCTTCGCCATCCACACTTATTCCAGTCTTGAGGATATCGCCACTGCCGTTTCTACCGGAGAAGTTACTGCTACCGCCGAGCTCTCTGCCGAATATCGCAGCCAGCTCCCCGAAGACACTATTTATGAAAAGCAAACCTCTCTTGCTAGTGGCGTTTTTGCCTTTCTTAATACTACTAGCCCACTCTTAAATAACGTTACCACTCGCCAAGCCATTCAAAAAGGCGTAGATATGTCAGAAATCCGCTCGGTTCTCGGCTATGAATATCCGCTTGATTATCCGCTACTTACCACCGAAATTAATATGGATGAATACCCCGCCATCCCTGCCTACAACTTAGACGAAGCCAAAAACATGCTCGCCGAGACCGGCGCAGCAGGTCAGGTCCTTCGCCTTGCCACGATTAATACCGGATATTTCCCAGCTCTCGCCGAACAATGGAAAATCCAGCTTGAGCGTCTTGGGTTCAAAGTTGATCTCTCCGTCTATAATCCAGGCCAAGATTTCATCGTGAATATCATCCGTCCACGCAATTACGATATTCTCCTCTACGAAGTCGAATTCGGCGCCGATCTAGATCTATTCGCCTATTATCACTCTTCTCAAGCCACCACTACCGGTCTCAACCTTTCCAATTATGCCAACGCCCTTGTCGACGACCTCATTCTTAGCTCCCGCGAGACCATGAGCGTCTCCGGCCGCGCCGCCAAGTATGAGACTTTCCTTCGTCGCTGGGTGAGTGATGTCCCAGCCATTGGTATCTATCAGGTTAGCCTAGTCTATTATTTCAATAAGAATGTCCGCGCCTTCTCAGAGGATGATCGGCTAGTCTACGCTACTGATCGTTTTGTAGATGTCGAATTCTGGGCGGTTAATCGCGCCATGAAGAATCGCACCCCGTAGGACTAGACTTTTTTGCAAAAATAAGCATAAAAGGTCTAGACAAAATCGCAAAAGTGTGATACAATAGAGATAACCCATGGGAATTGGTACAATTTTTGACGTACTAATCGCAATATTTTTTCTACTTTCCAATCATCTAGATTAGTGGTATAATTACCCTATGAGAAGTTTATCAACAGATTTAAAGACAGAAATTGGTAAAAAAGTGCAAGTCGCCGGCTGGGTGAATTCTCGCCGTGATCATGGCGGCCTGATTTTTATCGACTTACGCGACCATAGGGGAATTATCCAGCTCGTCATTACGCCGGATGTCGCCGAAGCCTTCAAAATCGCCGAAGGCTTGCGCGATGAGTATGTCATCCGCGCCGATGGTACCGTTCGTGAACGCGCGCCCGAGCTAAAGAATCCTAATATCGAGACAGGCAATATCGAAATCGTCGTTGATAACCTTGAGCTCGTTACTAAATCCGAGCCACTTCCAGTCAATACTCATGACGAAGGTGATGCTTCCAGCGAAGAAATGCGCTTGCGCTATCGCTATCTTGACCTTCGCCGCCCATCTATGCAGAGAGTCTTAAAGCGTCGTGCCGAGTACTATCGTTTCATGCGTAAATATATGGATGAGCATGATTTTATTGAAATTACCACCCCGATTCTGGCCAACTCTTCTCCAGAAGGCGCTCGCGATTTCCTCGTACCATCTCGTCTTCATCCAGGTCAGTTTTATGCCTTGCCTCAGGCTCCGCAGCAGTTTAAACAGCTTTTGATGGTTGGTGGAGTTCCACGCTATTATCAAATCGCCCCTTGCTTCCGCGACGAAGATCCCCGCGCCGATCGTCTCTACGGTGATTTCTATCAGCTTGATACCGAAATGTCTTTCGTCGACGATGGTGAAGTCGTCCGTACTACTATGGAGCCACTAATCAAACGCCTAGCTACCGAGTTCGCTGGCAAACAGCTCCTTAGCGAAGATATTCCACGTATACCTTATAGGGAATCTATGGAAAAATATGGTGTCGACAAGCCGGATTTGCGCTATGGGCTTGAGCTTATTGATCTGACCGACGCTCTGAAAGATTGTGAATTTAAGGTTTTCCAGACTCCATGCGTCAAAGCTATTTGCGTCCCTGGTGGCAGCAAATTCACACGTAAGCAAATCGATGAGTTTACCGAGCTTGCTCGTAAGAATGGTGCTGGCGGTCTTGCCTATATCTTATATGAGAACGGTACTGTCCGTAGCCCAATCGCAAAGTTTCTCAAAGACACTGAGTTAAAAGCCATCCAAGAGCTCACTGGCGCGAAAGATGGTGACGCCGTTTTCTTCGGCGCTGATGAGCGCGAGAAGGTCAATAAGGTCCTCGGGCAGATGCGCATTGCCTTTGCTGATGCGCTTGGGCTAAAGGATGATAATATTGTCGCGCTTTGCTGGATCGTTGACTTTCCGTTTTATGAATGGGATGATGGCGCTAATAAGTTAGATTTCGGCCATAACCCCTTCTCTCTACCTAAGGGCGGTCTCAAGGCCATTCGTGAGACCGAGAATAAGCTTGACATCGTTGCTGATCAATACGATATGGTCATGAATGGTTACGAAATTTGCTCCGGTGCCGTCCGCAACTATAGTCCAGAAATTATGTACGAAGTCTTCGGTGTGCTTGGCTATGATAAGGCGTACGTCGAAGAGCGCTTCGGCGGCATGCTTAGCGCCTTCAAGTTCGGCGCCCCGCCGCATGCTGGTTGCGCCTTTGGCATTGACCGCATGTTTATGGTGCTCGAAGGGATTACGAACATCCGCGACATTGTTGCTTTCCCGAAGAACGGCTCTGGTGTCGATCTCATGATGAATTCACCATCACTAGTAGATGACAAGCAGCTTGAAGAAGCTCATCTCGAAATCGTCGAAGAGGAAGAGTAAGCCGTAATTGATGGTCAAGCCTAGCTCCGCGAATATACTTTTTGAGGGACTCCCGGAGCTTACGAGCGAGGATGAGCGCGCAAGACCCGTAACGACGGGCTCGCGCGACGCGACCTGAGAAAAGGTATATTCGTGGAGCAGGGACTAGCAGCTGGGGAACTTTTTCCAAAAGTTCCCCTATGTGCTATAATAAATACATGGTTTGTATCGCAGCATTTATTATTCTTTGTCTAGTTGGTATATTTGTTGCTTTTCTGAGTATCTTCCGCCGTGATATCGGCAAAAAATACTGGGCCGTTTTCAAAAAAGCCTGGGGCTGCGTCGGCAAAAAAGTCACTTTGCAAAAGTGTGAGACCAATTTCAAAGACGATGTCAAGAACTCACTCCTTAGCAAAGTTGTCCTCAAGCACCCCAAATGGGTCAAGCCTCTTGGCGTCGCCATCGAAGTCAGCGCCATCCTCATTGTATTCATTACTATTTGGTCGCTCGTCGAGGCGATTAAGGCCATCCTTGCGCTCTGGGTTTTCGGTACGTGCAATGTCTCCCAGCCTGCTAGTTGTGCTCTTGGCGCCGAAGTCTGCGGTATTGACGCCGAAGAGCCCAAGAATCCTATCGAGTGGACTGGACGCTGGTTCTCCGAATGGGGCGAAATCTTCGCTAATATTCCTGATCGCTTCCATTCTTGGAATGTTGAAGATTATCTTGTTGAGCCATATAGTTTTGCTAATAAATATCAAGATGGTAGGCCGCTTGCCATGGACATTTTTGATCCAGGCTGTTCCGTCTGCGTCCAGAGCTATCGCAATCAAAAATCCTCCGGTTTCTTCGATCAGTATAACACCGTCCTTATGATTTACCCTATCCAGCTCCCCGATGGCAGTTATAAGTTTAATAATTCCGATCTCGTCGCCCGGTATATGCACGCCGCAAACGTCTTAGATACAGATTATGCCTCGCAGATCCTAAACCGTATCTTTACGGAAAATGACGATTCTGGTATTATGTATCAAACCGTCATCATGCAGAGCTCTCGCGAAGACGCCGCCAAGCTCCTCCAGAGCTGGCTCAAAGAATTCGGCATAGAAAAGAACAAAATCTCCGAGCTCGTAGCTCTCGTCGATAGCGATACGGTCACTCAAATCATGCAAGAAGTTAGCGATATGGTAGAAAACCGTATTCACGCCAAGGGCATCCCGACTTTACTTTATGATGGAAAGAAGCATAATGGTCTCTATAAAGCGGATTAGCTGTTTAATCCTAGCAGCGTTAGTGGGGGCGGGGCTTGGTTTTTCTGGCGAAGCTATAGCTATTAGTGCGCAACAGAGCGACGCCATCGTCCAGAATTGTAATCAGATTAAGCAGTCACTCATTAAGCTTCAGCATGCCGATTCTCGCACTCGTACCTACCTCGGCTCAGCCTACGAGGCAATCTCGGGGCGATTTATCACCCCGCTAAACCTGCGTCTCATTCGTAATAATATTCCATCTGCCGAGCTTTTTCGCATCCAAAATGATTTCGTCGCCGCTCAGGCAGACTTCCGTAATAAATACGTCGATTATATGCGCGAGCTAGAGAGCCTTATTGCCGCCGATTGTTCCGCGCACCCCGAAGATTTTTATAATCTCCTTACTTCCGTCCGTAACAAACGCGAAGAGCTCCGGCTTTCTACTAAAAAGATTTCCGACCTCGCCAGCGAGCAATACAAGACCGTCGAAGAGCTAAAGGAGGCCTTGTAATGGAAAATCATGGCAAGCGAAATCTTATTATCCTTGGTGCCGGCGCTTTGGTTATTACCACTGCGACTACCTGTCTTAGCCTCTGGATTTATCGCAGCTCCGGCGACATTTACCTTGATCGTTCACGTCCTGGCTATCTTCCGGACGAAGAGGAAGTCGATGATAACTCTACGACTACTAGTAATTTTACTTTTAGTGAGACCGGCCCTTTGACTAAAACCGATCTCGAAGAATATCTCAAAGAACTCAAGAAGTTTGATGATCGCCTCAAAGCTCTTTCTGATCCGTACGCCCCCGGTCCGCTCTCCGATGAATCTCTGGGCATTAAGGTCGAAGAAGAGCCAAAAGAATAGCAGGGAAGAATCTTATACTCTTAGATCAAAGGGCAGCCTATGTTTAGAATACTTATAAAGCTACCTAATTTTATTGATTTTTATGCAAAATAAGCATAAAAGGTCTAGACAAAATCACAAAAGTATGCTACAATAGAGATAATCCTTGCAAATAGGTCTAGTTTTTGAATACTAGAAGTACAAAAACACTAGAAAGCTTTCACTATAAATACTAAGCACCGCCCCTATCTACAGCTTATCCCCATCCTCCAGGGCGTTGCGGCTCGTATGTACTAACTGTGTCGCCGCCGACTCTTGATTTCCTGCATACACTAGCTTTCTCAGCCACAAATCCGCCGGCCCCGCCGTCATCAGTAGTACTAAATATCCCTTCTCGTGCCACTTCAGCAGTGCCTCTCCCAGCTCTTCGCTTAGCTCCGCTGGTTCGGCGATTTTGCGATTATCCAGTTTCGCAATAAAATCTGCCGGCTTTAATTCCTTATATTGCGGATCCTCGCGCGTGAGATATGTCGGCAGCCAATATAACTTCGTCGCTCCTTCAAAAGCATCCGCATAAGCATTCACTAGCCCCACTTGCCGTGTGTTTTGATGCGGCTCATATACGGCTACCACGCCCTTTAGCCCGCGTCTCTCCGCCTCCTCTAGCGCCATTTGCACGGTAGCTTTTACCTCTTCTGGATGATGTCCATAGTCCGAGTAGAACCCCTCCGACACCTGCTCAAATCGTCTTCCCACGCCCGGAAATTCATTAATAATTTTCACAATTTTCTTGCGCTGGCTATTCGTAAACCTCGCCAATCCCTTCGGCTGCGGCATCATCCTCTGCACTGCGTCAATCGCCAACGTTGCGTCAAATCTCCTCGCCTCGCCTGCTAGTCGCACATCCGCCGCGATTTCATTGCCATGGATCACTTGCTCGCTCTGATTCTCAAACTGCCAAAAAGCTTCCTTGTACGCCCGTTCACTCGGGTAAATATCTGGATGATCATATGATACCGTCGGAATCACCGCCAGCCACGGCCGGAATGCTAAGAAATTCCGATCGTACTCATCTGCTTCATAGATAAAATATTCCGAATCTGGATTATACATCCCCGCCGGCGCAAAAGGCAGCGTCGTCCCGATTAAATACGAAATCGGTATCCCCAGCTTCATGCAAGTCCAAACAATCATCGCGGTAGTCGTGGTCTTACCGTGCGTACCGGCTACTGCCACCATCTTTAGTTTGAGCTTCTTGATCAGATAGCTAATCAACTCATCGCGCTTCGAAATCCGCTTAATTTTTAGCTTTTTTGCCATCAATAGTTCAGGATGGTCTTCCGGTAGCGCCGAGGTATATACAAACCAGTCCACCCCTTCGTCTTTCGCTCGCGCCTTGAGAAACTCTCCGTCTTGTTCGCCTAGATAAATTTTTATGCCATTGTTCGTCAATTCTTGTGTCACTGCACCAGGTTGCCTATCCGACCCAAATACCGTCATTCCGGCATCGTGTGCCATTAATGCTAGCGGCCCCATCCCAGTCCCAGAAATTCCAGAAATATAAATATTCATGAGCTTATTGTATCATATTTGTGTTATAATGGGGATAGAAATGGGTGGTAAAAAATCAAATCGAATTCGCGAATTCCTCCGCAAGGCCTTTAAATCGGTCCATACTTGGCAGCTGATTATTATTTTTATACCGCTAGTTTTCTTTACCGCTACTCTGCTTCGCTTTGATCATCTCCGCATGGTCGAGTTGCGCCGTGCCGTGCTCAATGCCGATGAATCAGGGAACGAAGAGGAAATCATCAATGCGCTTAATACCTTGAAAGATTTCACATATTCCCATACCGTTGTTAATATTACAGAGAACAACGGTGTTCAGCAGATTACCTTCGGTACCGGCCCATTTTATCTCGAGCAGCAATACCTTCGCGCCGCCAACGCCGCTATCGAAGAGGCCCGCAACCAGCTTGCTGACGATTCCAACCCTAATGGTAATATTTATGCTGCTGCCGCTGCCGTCTGTCAGCCTCAAGCTATTGCCGGTGGCTGGGCATGGTCGGATCAGCGCTACCTTGATTGCTGGACCAACGAGCTCAGTAAATATCCCGAAATCGAAATCTCCGACAACCAGCTTACCGCTAATGTCCCCTCTACCGAGCTCTATCGCCACAATTACGCCTCACCGATCTTTTCCTGGACGCCCGCCGGCTTCGCTCTCGTCGCTTGTATCGTCCTCGCCGTCGTCATTATCATCCGCCTTATTATCTGGGCCGCGCTCAAAATTGCCCTTCTTTTTCTCAAATAGCCATAGCTCCTCCTCTGGAAACAGGTATTTTTTACAATGTTTTTTCTCGATTTTTCTCATGCTTAACAGGGGTAACCATAAGATTTTTTCATTATTCTCAATAAAACCTCTTGACGCCCCAGTAGTTTCGGCATAAGATAAGAGTATAATAATCTAAGGAGGAACCTAATGGCCTATCAACATACCAACAGCAAAGGTATAACCTACTATCTGCACAAATCCGAAGTTACTTTGCGCGGTGGCAAGCCACAGACTATCTATTTCTTTACTAAGACTGCTGAAGGTGGCAAGGGCACCCCATGTGATCTACCTGCAGATCGCGTCGTCAATGAAAACCCACGCAATGGCTTCTTGACCTTGAAGAAGAAAGCCTAATTGTAGCACGGCACGTCTTTTAGATTTATTTTAGGTATAGCAAATGGCATCTCTAGGGGTGCCATTTGTGATTTAGTAGGGGATTTAGACCGATTTTTAAAGACTTTACAGAGGTAGCATCAAAAATAAGCATAAAAGGTCTAGACAAAATTGCAAAAGCGTGCTACAATAGAGATAACCCTTTGGAAGTAGGTATAGATTTTGAGGTGCTAATAATAGTAAAAGCCTTATAAAATACTTAATTCCTCCCTAGTCAAATTTAGGTAATATGATATAATCAGACTATGAGTAATACAGCTAAAGATCAAATTAATAAACGCAAGCGTGGTATCAAAGAATTCCTCATCGGCGCCGCCGTTGCTGCCGCCGGTGGTCTTGCTACGCTCGCTTCCTACAACGCCGCTAAGCCCGGTGAGAGCTACACTGTCTATACCGGCTTCATTGCTTTGGGGATTGTCTATGCCGTTTTGGGCTTGTTCCACATCGCCTTCCCAAATGCCGGCAAGAAGTCTAGCGACACCGCTACTAGCGAGAAGAAAGTCGAAGCTGCTTCCGAGGCGGACATCGTCAAAGAAGAAGATTAATTTCTTCAAAAATCTCTAAAATATCGCAGGTACAGGCTTGCGATATTTTTATTTTTTGGTATAATGTAAACATACCTTGCGCCCGTGGTGGAATTGGTAGACACG
>CAZOPB010000018.1:0-20663 GCA_964581595.1 uncultured Candidatus Saccharibacteria bacterium | reverse complement strand
GCATTGTAGTAATACCATTGAATCCTAATCCCGTTACCACCTCCCCCGCTCCGGCTTTATTAGGCCTCTTTCTCAAAGAAAGCAGTCTAACCTCCAAAGACTTAGTATGATTTCGTTCGGAAAAGTGTGATTTCCCGAACGAAAGAGCTTTTTGATTTGTTGTGGTTATAAAAAATATAAAATTGCCAAAAACATCATGCTTGAGGTTGCAACTTTAAGAATTCTTGCTATATAATCGAGAGGAGCGTGGGAGCTAGGTTCTTTAAAAAGAAGTTTTTGTAGGGTGAGGAGTTTTTTGGCGGAAAGATAAAAAGAGGAAAATTTATGCTAATACATTTATTTAACTTAATTTTGAAGCTAATCAACTTTTACCTAGATCGTAGGGAAAAGAAGATTAAGCAAAAAGTTAGCCCTACCAATGTCGATTTTGAACTTTATGTCCATATCAGCAAAGGCAAGGACTAACTACATTCCACCTTTATTGTAACATAAACTTTAACGATTTTACCTAGTTAAGTTATTATGAACTTCTGTGGAGTTTTCCACAGCCTGCGCTCAATTCTGTGGGGGCAGATAATGATTTGATAGTTTAATTCTGGTTTAGAAATTAATATCCTTAAGAATAGATTTGAGCTGTCTATGCATATCTTCGATAGTGCTGTCGTTGAGAATGAAATAGTCGGCGGCGGCGATGGGGCCGCCTTTTTCGAGATTCTCGATCTCGCTGATGTCGCGTTCGCGGATTTTGGTGGCGTCAAAGGGGCGCTCAGGGCGTTTGGCGACGCGTTCGTAGCGAAGCTTCTTGGGAGTGACGACGGCGATAAAAGTGAGATCGCCAGGGAATTCATTTTTGAGGACTTTGTATTCGGTCCAAGAGTAGACTCCGTCGAGGACAATGCGTTTTTGGCCGGCTTCGATGAGATCTTTGGTCTCGGCGATGGCTTGGCGAACGACCCAATCTTTGCCTTCTTCGGCGCGGATTTTTTCGCGAAATTCGCGTTCGTTGTCGGGGGAGTATTCGATGCCGCGTTTTTGCATTTCTTTATAAATCATGCCGCCAAAATAGACTCTTGGCACGCCGTGTTCGGTAAGGTAGTCGACAGCAACAGATTTACCACTACCACTCATGCCGACGATGGCGACGATTTTGACATCTCTTGAATCAAGCATTGTAAAATTAACCTCTTGAAAGTTAGGTGATGATTTGAAAATGGGAAGATTAGCATTCCTCCGCTCCTTATAAGTATAGCATGGAATGACGAGGTTGATAAGATGTGGTATACTGGTAATATGAAGCGACTAGTAATTATCGATGGCAAATCAGTTTTTTATCGGGGGTATTATGCAATGGGGGCGCTGTCGACTAGTGATGGAACGCCGACGGGGGGCGTGTATGGATTCGCGGCAATTGCGATGGAAGTGGTGCGGCAGCTTAATCCGACGAAAGTAGTGGTAGCGTGGGATTCAAAGACCTCGACGGCGAAGCGTAAGGCGATTTTTAAGGATTATAAGGCGGGAAGGGTGAAGCCGGATGAGGATTTTTATGCACAAATTCCACTTTTGGAAGAGCTGGTGAAGGCATTGGGGTGGAGTTTTGTGGAGGTACCGGAATATGAGGCGGATGATATTATTGGGGCGCTGGCTTTGCAAGCAGATATGTTATCTGTTTGCAAGGAGGCGCCTGCGCCCTCTCGGGCTACTTCTTTGTCGAGTTCTTCCAGTGCTCAGTCGCAGGACCTTGAGTCCAGCTCCTTCCGCGCTTCTGACTCTTCGCGAATTAGCTCCGAGATTTCCGCAGGGTTCGACGGCGGGGATTGTGAAAAATGGGAGACATATATTGTGTCGTCGGATTTGGATATGTTGCAGGTAGTGGATGAGAATACGAAGATGTTCCGGATCTTGAAGGGGTTTTCTAAGCTGGAAGAATTGGATGTGGAGGGGGTGGAAGCGAAATATGGAATTAAGAAGGCACAGTTTTTGGATCTGAAGGCGTTGAAAGGGGATGCTTCGGATAATATTCCTGGGGTGCCGGGGATTGGTGAAAAGACGGCGGTGAAGTTATTGAATGAATATGGTACGCTGGATGGAATTTACGAACATTTAGATGAGATAGCTGGTACGACGCGAAAGAAGCTAGAAGAGGGGAAGGAAAGCGCGTATATGTCGCTGAAACTCGCGAAGATTATGACAGATGCGCCGGTGGATTTGGAAAAGTTGCCGAATTTGGTGGTGAATAGGGATAGAATTATTGAGGCGTTGAAGAAGCTGGAATTCAGAAGTTTGGTAGGGAGATTTTTGAAATCGAAAGTGATGGGGGGCGGCTCAGAGAGGAAAGTGGAGAAAAAATCAGTAAAAAATCAGGTGGAGTTGGATTTTAGTCAGCAAACTTTGGAAATCCCGAAGTATTTGGCGGATGGAACGTTGATTTCTTGGAACGTGAAGGATTTGATGCATAAGAATACAGGGGTAGCAGAGAAGATTTTGGCGGGCGGAAAATTTTGGGATTTGGGGCAGGGGAGGTTTCTATTAAATCCTCTGGCGAGAAATATTGAGTATGGTGATGAAGAGGCGGAATATTTGGCGCAAAAGGCGGAGTTTGATGAACAGCCGGGATTGAATACAATTTTTACTCAGTTTGATTTGCCGCTAATACCGGTGTTATATCAGATGGAAGAGGAGGGAATGCTGATTGACAGGAAGTATTTCGAGGCGATGCGGAGAGAGTTTACAACAGAGGTGGAGAAAATTGAACAAAAAATTTATACAATGGCGGGGAGGCAATTTAATGTAAATTCGCCTACGCAGTTGTCGGAGGTGTTGTTTGGCGATCTCGGATTGTCGACAAAAGGGATTAAGAAGACGCGACGCGGGTATTCAACGGGTGTAAAGGAATTGGATAAACTGGAGGGGCAGCATGAGATTATTGGGGCGATCCGTGAGTATAGGGAAGTGGCGAAGCTGTTGTCGACTTATATTACGCCTTTGCCGGAGCTTGCTGATGCGAAGGGGCGGGTGCATACAACTTTTAACCAGAATGTGACGGCGACAGGAAGGCTGTCTTCGACGAATCCGAATTTACAGAATATTCCGGTGCGAACAGAGGAGGGGAGAAGGATTCGGACTGGCTTCATTGCGGGAGAGGGGAAGATTCTGGTGAGCGCGGATTATTCGCAGTTTGAGCTGAGGCTTGCGGCGGCGCTGGCGGGGGATGAAGCGCTGATTCGGGATTTTAATAATGACGTGGATATTCATACGAAGACGGCGGCGGAGGCTTTTGGCGTTCCGATGGAAGAGGTAACTAAGACGCAGCGGCGGGCGGCGAAGGTGATTAATTTTGGGGTACTCTACGGGATGAGTGTACGCGGACTAGCGGCGGCGGCGGATATGAGCTATGAAGCGGCGAAGCAGTTTATTGATAATTATTTTGAATTAAGAAAACCGATTAAGGAATATTTGGAGAAGTTGTTAGAGCAAGCTAGGTATAAGGGGTATGTGGAGACGCTATTTGGACGGAAGAGGCCGACTCCAGATGTGCAGTCGAGTAATTTCTTGGTGCGGACGGCAGCGGAGCGGGCGGCGCAAAATATGCCAATCCAGGGCACAGAGGCGGATCTGATGAAACGAGCAATGATTAGGGTGAATGCGGAATTGCCGGAGGGGGCGAAGATGATTTGTCAGGTGCATGATTCGGTGATAATAGAGTGTGATGAAGGGATGGAAAAAGAGGTTGGCGGGATGTTGAAAAAGAAGATGGAAGAAGTGGCGCCAGAACTAGAAGTGAAGCTGAAGGTGGATGTGACGTGCGGTAAGAATTGGGGAGAATTGTAGACGGTATTATGGTAGGAGAGAAAATACCTCTGCATGAGGATGAGAAGTACAAAGCTTGGGTAAAGGCGTCTGAGCGGGTGAAAAAGGAGCATGCTCAGGAAAAACGCGCTGCACAGAGGGTGGAGAAGATAGAGCAGGCGCGAGAATTTTTCCGAGGGGTTGGACGGAAGGTCTCAGAGGTGACTGGAGTGGCGGAATATCGTAGGAGAAAAGAACGAGAAGCTGCGAGAAAGCTAAGGGAAGAACATGAGCGTCAGCAACGGGAACAGTATGAGGCGCAGCAACGAGCCTGGGAAGAAGCGGAAAAGAGGAAGCAGGAGCTAAATGCGCAGCGTGAGCGAGAGCGGTTAGCAGAACGGGAACGGCAGGACCGTAAGGCATTAGAATTGACAATGGGTGAGGCTGGTGGAAGGAGAGAATATAGGAAGAAAGCTAAATTACAGTTTGAGCAAAATAGGATGGAGACAGAGCTCGCATTGAATCAGAAGCTAACAAGTGTAGAAGAATTTGCGGCGGCGGCGGAAAGTGGCACGCAGGCGGATGTGCGTACGGTCGAATATGATGGAGAACAGATACCAGTCTATGATATGAAGGGCTATCCAGTGACGATTCTATCGCATGATATAGGTTATAAAACACGTGATACTGGTACCGAGTATATGCGAATTGTGGGTAGGGGGACGGCGAGGGCGGTTTTGGCGGATCCGGCGATTTGGATGGAGGATGAGCCGACGGAGGAGTTTTTTGAACACCAATCTAATATAGACGAAAATCAGAGGGGTAATACATTGTCGACTTCTTATTTTGATTCTGAGACGATGGGTAGGGTACAGGATGGTGGAATTATGCGCTCAAATTTACGTACTAGTGCAGTAAGATATGGATTTAGTCAGGTACGACCTAATTCATTAATTAAGATATATAATGGCGATGCATCAACGCCGCGATATATGCGAGAAGATGAAGTGTCTTATAAAGGTTGGAATATGAGAGGGACTAGTATCTTAGAGCAAGCAGGGAAAAATCCGATTTACAATGAAGTGGCAATGCTGCGCTATGATGAGCAGGGAAAGCCGATGTCGCCAGATTATTTAATAACGTTGGATGGTAAAATAACTCAGGATACTTTGCGCCATGCGGCATTCTTTAAAGTGCCGATTGTAAATATAGAGACAGAATATTATGATGGCAGAAAAGAGAATGAAACGAATCAGGCTAGTAGTGTAAACGTTGAGCAAAATAAGGAAGAATAAGAATAGGATAAGATGGAGAGGATATGCCAGAGTTACCAGAAGTAGAGACAATTAGACGGGGATTGGAGCCGTTGATATTGAACAAAAAAATTGTTCGGGTGGAAATTGATCCACATACTAAAAAAGCTTTCCAGGGGGATGAAGCGAATGTAGTTGATGCAGTAGTGACTGGAATACGGAGAAGGGGGAAGGCGCTGCTGATTGATCTGAGTAATGGGTATACGATGATGATACACCTTAGGATGACCGGCCAGCTGATTTGGCGTGATAACTCGTTCTCTCTGCGATCTGCGTTGTCAGATTCTCCAGTGCGCAGTCACCGTATCTTAAATACGGCTCCTTTGCGCGCTTCGAATCTTCCTAGCAGCTCATCAGAGATAACTTCGTATCACGAGTCTGCTGAGATTAGTCAAGATGATTATGATGAAATAATGAAACATCAGTTTGCGGCGGGGCATCCGAGTAAAAATTTTGTGGCGGAGTTACCAAATAGTCAGACAAGGGTGAGTTTTGAATTTGAAGAGGGAACATTGTATTTTAATGATCAGCGGAAGTTTGGGTTTGTAAAAGTTTTGCCGACCCGTGATGTGGAGAAAGAGAAGTTTATTGCGGAACTAGCTAAAGAGCCGTGGGAAATGAGTGTAAAAGAATTGTTCAGCCAGTGTCAACGGCATGGGAAGTCGCCGATCAAGGCTGTACTTTTGGACCAAAAGATTATTGCGGGGCTAGGGAATATTTATGCGGACGAGGCGCTGTTCTATGCGAGTGTGCATCCAGCGCGGAGAGCGGGAGAGTTAACTGAGGAGCAGGTGAAACTAATTTTAGAGGGGGCGCGGAGCGTGATGCTGGAATCGATAGATTCGGGAGGCTCGACGATGGCGACGTATATTAAGCCAGATGGAACGACAGGGAATTATTTGGAGCTTTTTGCGAAAGTTTTCCGAAGGGAGGGGCAGAAGTGCACGAGGTGCGGGGAGATTATCCAGAAGACTAGAGTGGCGGGGAGGGGGACGCATTTTTGCCCGAAATGCCAAGAAGTGCCGGAGGACTCGTCTTTTTCGCGAATTTCTTCGTTAGAGTCTGCGAGTACTCCCTCACCGTATCCTAAATACGGCTCGGTCCGTTCCTCGGCTCTGTCTCGAACTTCATCGAAAAATACTTCGTCCAATAAATGTATCTCATCTCAGATAACTTCGTCTGGTGATAAGAATGACAAGGAACAAGTCGGTGGAGCGGAGAATTTGTCCCCTGAACGGTCTACGACATCTCAGATAACTTCGTCCGGTGAAGAGAAAGTGGTGGGGACGGAGCGGTAAGTAATGCTGAAGGTGTTTTATGGTGGGGATCGGATGGGGGCGGAGAAGGCGATAAAGCGGGAGCTGGGGGAGAATTATGAGGTGTTTGAGGGGGAGAATTTGAGTTTGACGGATTTGCCGAGTATTTTCCAGGGGACTTCGTTATTTGAGACGGAGAAGAGACGGATTTTATTAAAAGATGTGGGGGAGAATGCGGTGGTGTGGGAAAAAGTAGTGGATTATGTGGAGACGCCGCATGAGGTGATTTGTTGGGAAATGAAGCTTGATAAGAGGTCGAGCGGATATAAGAGGTTGAAAGATGCAGGGGTGGAGCTGAGGGAATTTGCAGAGCTGAAACGGCCAGAAGCGAATTTAGTATTTAGTATTCTGGATACGGCGCTGGAGGATGGGGCGAAAGCGGTGAAGATGGTGGAGCAGATTGAGCTAACGCAAGATCCGTATATGTTTTTTGGCCTGATGGTGACGCAGGCGTTGAAAAAGTTTGAGCAAAGCGGAGGTAAAAGGGGAAGGGAATTACTCAAGAAATTAGCAGAATTAGATATGAGGATGAAAAGTGCAAATGTGGAGCCGTGGGTGCTGGTGAAGGCGTTTTTGTTAAGTGGACCCCTTTTGTAAAAAGGTGTCCAACCTCCAAAACTTATAGTAAGATTTCTCGCTCAAAAGCGCGGTTTCGAGCGAGAAATAGATTATTACTTTATAAGCTATGTTAGATTACGCTAATTGTAAGACGGCGCTCCGGATGGTCTCGAGAATCTATGAACTGTGCCGCTCGACAACACATAAAATTTCTCATTAAAGCTAGAAGGGCTTTAAATTTACACTTGAATAGCAAACTAAAAACACCGCCTTCAACGGGAGTGTGGGAGAGGGCGATGTAGGGAGAAGGCGACTGCTTCAATAGGCTAACTAAACTTGGATAGAGTTGTGCGTTTGGTATATTCTCCTACTTCCTAGTTTGGTAGATGGTTAATTACCTAGCGACACAGCGGACAGACATGCCGACGTAGCGACCCCCGTTGTTTGACGGACTGACGCCAGCAATGAAGTACAGGCCGTAAGCGCTGGACGCATTGCTGGCCGTAGAAGACCAGTAATAACCGCGGCTGCCGGCATTGCTCAGAGAGCTATTACCGACGCTGCCGCCATATACGAAGTAAAGCGGTGCATTTAGGATAGATTGTTCACCATAAACTAGATTATTATTGACATCAATTGTACCATAGGATGCGAAGAGGTTACCATAAGCACCGTTAGCCGGAAGAGCCCAGTTCTTCGGGCAAATACTTTGGTTTACACTACCCGCAGTGAGAGTATTATTTCCGGCTCCGGCAGTAGCGGCAGTCCAAGAATAGAAATTTCCCATGATATAATGTTCGTTATAATCAGTGGTAGTCGGTTCATTACAGCCATTAGCGGCATCGCATACCCTTAATCCTGGATCCCAAGATTGTACCACATTTGGCGCACTACTAGATCCGGTAAAACTTGGTGTAGAGCCAGTCTGAGTAGCTACAGGAGGAAAGCTAGCATTGGTAGTGCTATTCCAACCAGTAGTCATATCACTGAGGGCAGCAGTGAGACCAGAAGCAGGAATATCGAGATCTAAGTTCTGTGTCATCCAACAATTGCCGTCACGAAGCTTAGTTACCCAGTACTTAGGATTAGTGCCATCAGCATTAGATCTTTTATCGATAAGCTGGACAGTATCATTTTCTTTAGCATCGGCACAGATACTATGTGTCATATCCTGCATATATTGGATACTATAAAGACTACTCACCTCCCCCGCTCCGGCTTTATTAGACCCCTTTTTTAAAGAAAGGTGTCTAACCTCCAAAGATTAGTAAAATTTATAGACGAAGAGCGCGGTCGACTATAAATGATCTTTAATAGAGTGTGTTCTCGATAATTGGTAGTTTTGGTAAACTTAAGTTGGTTATGAATGATTTTACTTGAAGTTTGTGAAAGTGTGGTATAATAAAAGTGTTCATAACTATTAGTAAAATTTATAGCATCGTTTTTTCATCGGTGCCTCGTGGATAATGTTGACGTCATGAGCGGTTACTATTCGCGAGGCCAAGTGGCTTTTGTCACCGATGCTAATGCTAATAGTTATGAACGCCGTTCGTGGCGTCATTTTTGTATTTCTGTGACGCGATATATAGAATTTGGCGCTTGGGCGGTAAATATCAAATCCAAAAGGAGGGCTAGCTCAGATGCTGCGCAAAAGAAAACCAAAGTTAAATTCTTTTACTAATAAAAATAAATTGCTTCATAGTAAAAACAGTAAAAGTACTTATTTCTACAAACAATGGTCTTCTTGGACTAGCGCCTGCCATAACATTTTTGCTAGCGGGTTCCGTTTGCGCGACGGCGCAAATCCGACCCGCTCCAGCCTAGCATTTAAGAACCCTTATAGCAAAAATGCTTATGGCAGGCTAGGACTTAATAAGTCTTACATTCTGCCAGTAGCATGTAGCTTAGCTCTCTTTTTGGTTGCAGGATTTGCAATCAATCCTTTTGCGCAGGGGGAGGAGGAGGTGTATGCGGAAGAAGGAATTAGCGCATATGCAGGAACACCAGAACCTGATACGAATACTACGGGTATGTCAGTATCTCTCACCATGGCAGATCCAGACCAGACATTATTACAACAAAATGCTAAAGCTGGAGAGATGAGCTATATAAGTAGTGGATTTACGGTAAAGACAGAAAACGTAGATGGTTATAATGTCTATGTCCAAACTGCACCAGGAAGTACTAATAAACTTACTAATGGTAACATTAGTATAGACTTTGTTACTACCGAAACTCCAGTTAGTAACTTTACCGACAATACTTGGGGTTATGCGGTAGATGATACGGGAACTACAGTAGAAAACTTAAAGTATAATCCAGTACCCGATACAGCTTCTATTATGAACCCAGCTTATACTTCTAGCTCAACTGGAGAGACCAGGAGTTTTACCCTGAACTTTGCTACCAAGTTTGCTAAGGATGCTACGCCAGGGCATTATACTTCAGGAGTGTTACTTAGTGTCGCCGCCGGAGCGGGGGAGGTGACGGAATTAGGGTTTGGCAAAACAGCTCGAATTACGAAGATGCAAGAAATGACGAGTGCGATATGCAATGGAGCTGGAATTGGTGACGAGGGAGTCTTAATTGATTCGCGAGATAATAATACGTATTGGGTAGCAAGACTAAACGATGGCAGATGTTGGATGACACAGAATCTAAATTTGGATATTCCAGAGGAAGGCCTAAACTCAGCAGATACAGATATTTTGGAAGATTGGAATAGTGTAACTAATTTGAAATATCCGCCTGTGAAGACTCAGACTGAAATAACTCCGGATTTTACCAATAATACTAATGATCCTAATATGGTCATGTCGTGGGATCCTGAGGCTAGTAATGGAAAGCGGTATTGTAGTGATAATGCAACGGATAAATGCGGGTTGACTGTTTCTAGGAATGGCGGGCACGATGCGCAGGGTAATTATTATACTTTTAACGCGGCCACGGCCGGAAAAGGTTATACAAAAGATAATGGTACTATTGAAGATAGCAGCATCTGTCCAAAGGGATGGTCTTTACCGAATAGTGCTGAATTTCGTGCGCTACTGGAGGATTTAACTCCTAAACAGGCTATTGATGAAATGTATTCTTATGCCTTTGGAGGACTAATTCAAACAGGCGGTAATGTGCTATCTAGTGCCGGTCAGATGGGTTATTATTGGAAGTCTGATGCTGGAACAGATACTCTGGCATATAATATTTCGTTAGGTAGTAGCGCCATCCAGCTCGCCGGTGCAGCGTCTCGTAACATTGGTACGTCTATAAGGTGCGTGGCGAGGTAGGTAAGGAATAAGTCTATCGGCAAGAATTTCGCAGAGAAATTGAAAACTTTGCGAGAGACTTGCCGATAGAGATGGATAACAGAGGTGGGGAATGGAGCTATCGGCAAAAAGTTCCCGGAGTTTTGGAAAAGTTTGAAAAAAGATTGCCGATAGAATCTTTAAAAAAGAGCTCAAAAAAGTGAACTTGTAAACCGTTTACAAGTTCACTTGTAGATTATCTCTGTAAGAATAGAAAAAGTACCGGCGGTTCGATTGAACTATCGGTACTTTAGGCCTTAAGTACTTTAAGCGGCGCTATTTGCTTTGGCGAATTTAGCCAAGGCAGCCTTGCGGCGGGAAGCGGTGTTTTTCTTCAAGAGGCCTTTTTTGACGGCTTTGTCGTATTCGGATTGGGCTTTGGACATGTTTTCGGCAGTAGGGTTAGCCTTGAAAACCTTTAAAGTAGATTTAATATCGCTTTTGATCTGTTGATTCTTAGCAGTGCGCTTGACCGCTTGACGAGCGGCTTTTTTTGCGGATTTGATAATCGGCATTAAAATTTCCTCGAGGTTTATTAATTTATTGATAACTCTTTGAGCCATTATACCTGATTTTATGAAAAAAGTAAAGAGGAAAAGAAGGAAAAAATTGTTTTATAATTTTTAACAAAGTATATTTGGCGTGAAATATCATATTAAAATGAAATAGGGGCCACCCTTGCGGGCGACCCCTTGAGAAAGAAATTTGGCCGATTACCTCTTCATTGCTTTGTGACTACTGACAACGCCTAAACATACCTCCGCTACCCCCCCAAGCTCCTCCGACCACCTTTTGTCCAGTTAGTATGGGGATAGGGGAATTTTGCGTGGCTCGTGCTAACTGACTACACCAACAGCAGCTTGAGCCTTGGATTGATTCATACTGATTTTTGCTAGATAGCCGTTCTATTACCCGGCAGCACCCCACCATAATAGTGCTTTGGGATATAGAACTATTTGTTTTGGAGGAAATAGTCTAGGTTAGACTCAGACTTACATTTGAGCGCAATTTGAATTGCACTCAAATGAAGTTAGGTGTCTGCGCGGACAGGGTTTGAGATTTTTGAGACCAAACCAGGAACTTGCGTTGTACAGGTGGTATGCGTGAACGCTCGTATCGCCTGTTGCTGAGTGTCTCGAACAAGTCGAGAATCTCTGGCAATTATAGCGATGCGTACAAAACATCTCAACACTGAAATTCACTTCCTTTCTGATAAAGAACTCTGCACGGACTCTTGCGAGTTATAGCAGGCTTTTATCACTTCGCCAAGAGATGGGATAATCAAGGTTTTCTCATGGAAAAACGAATAGAGAAAAAGAAAACTCTTTGATCGGCTAGCCTTTCCCTAGGTCGAAAATGATGTATTTATCTTAGCATACCTTGTTACTAGTGTCAAGAATTTTTAGGGAACTTTGGTTTAGAGTAACTTGTTTAATACGGGAGTTAAATTAAGTAGAAAGTTATTAAAATAAGAATGATAATGTGATATAATTTAAGCATGAGCGAGAAGCGAGTGGAGAGTACGGAGTTGACGCACGAATTGCTGGATTGGGATGTGCTGAAGGATTTTGATGCGAAACGGCCGAAGGTGAACGATGAGGATTTGGAAGAAGTCGAGGCGATTGGGACGAAGCTAAGGCGAAGGACGGGGAATTTAGGTAGGCGAGCGCTAGGGGTGGTAGAGCGTTTCACGAAGAAAACGTCGGAGTCGAAAGCTGAGAAAGTGGCGGAGCAATCGGTCGAGGAAGAAATAGTGGAAGAAGCGGATGACAGATTGGCTTTGGAACATTATGATGTGGTGGTGAATCGGGCGGTGCAGGTACTGGGGCAGGAGCAGTTTCTGGAGATGGTGGATAAACTAGATTCCGAAGCAGGAGAGAGAACGCCGGATGAGGTGATGGAAAAATTCCGTGAGCAGGCGGGGATGGTGCGGATGGATGCGGCGGATCTTTGGGATGCGGTCTTGATGCAGGCGAAGGCAGAGAAATTTGGCGCCGGGAAGAATCAGGTGAAATTTTATTATAAGACGGATATTGAGGGGTTAGAGCGGATTCTTGATACGAAAGAGATTGCGCGACAGGATGGCGGGACGAATTTATTAGCGAGCGATGTGGAATTGACGGCGGACCGTCAGGAGGGGGGCGAATGGAAATCGGGCTATGAGCGGGCGAAAGCGGGGGAGGTGACGCTGCTACTAGATGGAACGGTTATTGATGAGGCGAGTTTTGTGGCGCTAGGGAAGAATCCGGTGGTGAGCAAGGTGGATCTGATGAAATCTTGCCTAGGAGTGATAGCGGAAGAGCCAGATTATGAAGGTAAGACGATCGTGCGAATCATGAAGGATCACAAGATGGAGGGGGTCCCGACGTATGTGTTTGAAAGTGCGCCGGGGTGCAATTGGGAAAATACAATGTTTCCGTCGGATGAGATGAGGAAGGTGCGTGATGAATGGGCGGAGAGCGTGAGAAAACGGGAGAAGTTGCAAGCGGAAGTTTTTGATGAGGTGGATCATTTCCAAGCGATAAGAGAGGTGCGACCATATGCGAATCGGATTACGATGGAGGATGCGAATAAGGTGGTACGGCAAAATATCAATCTGGAGACGAAGAAGCAACGAGACCGGGCGGATGAGAATATGGTGAAATATTTTGCGGAGATTCTAGATCTTGAATATGTGCCGGATGTGAAGTATGTGTATGATCCAAAATCGAGGCGAGCAGGGAGGATGATAAGGGATGAGAAGACACGGCTGCCGAATGTGGTAGAGTTGAATCGAGCAATTGTGGATGGATCGGATCTCAGGAGTACGATTGGGGTGCTTGGGCATGAATTGTGGCATGCGAAACAGATGGAGATGGAAGCGAAGTTTATGAGCGGAGAAGGCAATAGCAAGGAGAGCGCACGGGCAGAGCTGTATCATTATAATATGCAGAATTATGTCAAGCCAGAGATGGATATGGTGCAATATCGAGAGCAGCTGAATGAAGTAGAGGCGAAGTATTTTAGTGATTTGTGTTTGAAAAGGTTCGACAGAAGTGTGCAGAACAGCCAGAAGCCGATGGAGCTCTTGAAACGGAAGTGGGCGGGCTGGAAACAAAAGCATTTTTATCAAGGGAAACACGTGGAGGTGTAAGATGGAAGCGGAACAAAGAATTTGGCAATATTTAGTAGAAGAGAAGAACTGTACGGAGGCGGTGGCGCATCTCTTGCTGGATAAGATTGTGAAATATGAGGATATTAGGAATGAATTTTTGCATTGGCTGGAAAAGCGAGATTATATGGTGGAGGATCCGGTGGTGGTGGAGGGGTATAATGCTTTGGCAATTGTGGATAGAGCGCCGATGTTGGATGGAATTGGGGTGTTTAATATGCTAGTGGATCTTAGGGACAAGCCGAAAGAGGCGAAAGAAATAATTGCAGAGGGATTTATCGTAAAGTAGGTAGAGGGAAGTAGTGCTATGAATTTGTTCACATATATTATGTCGCAGGTGATGACGGTAGTGGAATATGGGCTACTGGGGGCTTCGTATCTAGCGAAAAAGCGCAAGGCGGTGGTAATACTGGACATTGCGTCGATGATTTGTGGAATCGTGGCGTTTATTTTGCTGGGGGCAGATCTGGGGATGGCGATGTCGATTATTATTCTCTTGGCTAACTTCTATTATCTCTGGGATGAAAATAAACATTCCGCGAGAGAGCGGAGTAAATTGCATACGCGGGATTATGCAGTACTGGCGATTGTGCTGTTGGGGATTGGGGTGGTGGCGATATTGACTTATGATGGGCCACTAAGCTTACTCTCGGTGGCGGCGACGGTGATTTATGAGATTTCAATCTGGCAGAAGAGTACGAAGGTATATAAGTTTATGGGGATTCCGGTAGCGTTGTGCTGGATGCTGTATAATGGATTTGTGTTGTCGATTTTTGGGGTGGTGTGTGAGATGGTGATGTTAGTGACGTCGGTTGTTGGATATATTAGAGACGTAAAAGTGCAGAAAAGAACTAAGAAGGCAACAAAAAAGTCTAGTAAAAAGTAGAAAATATGGTAAAATGAAAGTGTTGGGTTGCTAGCTCAGCTGGCTAGAGCGCCTCGTTTACACCGAGGAGGTCGGGGGTTCGAGCCCCTCGCAACCCACCAGGTATGTTTTTGGAGAAAAAAGACGCTTTGTTTAACGCAAAGTTGTTTTTTGTTTTATCTTCTTGCAGAGGACTTGTAGAATTTATAACTGAGGTGATAGACGGAAGATGCTATTATTTTGTGGTTTTGGCAAGAAAGCATTAAAAGTATTGACAAAATTGAAGATGTGTGCTACAATGGAAGTATGGGCTATTGTAGCCTAAGCACATTGAAAGCAAGATTAGCTCTCCTCGGATAGAGGTGGGTTTATTGCGGTTTTGGCTTGTGCTGGGGAATTGATTGAGCCAAGACGGGCTAAATTCGCAATAAACTCATTATTTTATCAATTTTTGAGGAGGTTACCATAATGAAGCAAAAAGTAAGCGTGAAGACTGTTGCCGTGGTCGCGGTGATAGCGCTGGTGGCGATCGGAATGATTGCGGGGAGCGTTTGGTGGATACTGAGCGGTGGCCGCAACAAGACGACGCAGCCGGAGAATCTCACGGCGATCAAGGGGTGGGGCGATGATACTGGCGGACGGCGGGCTTATACCCTGGATGAGATCATGGGGGATGAGCTGGGTGACCGGGTGGTATTGAACTCGATGATCCATGATGGTGAGGACGAGCGGCAGTTCATGAGTGTGATGGCGCTGGAAGATGGCCTGATGAATATCCCTAGGGTAAAAGACAATGGGATGATGGCGGTCAAGGTGCAGGAAGGTACTTATGGGCTGCTCATAAGCGTCAAAAACGATAACCCGGGTACGGTATCGGAGAATACGCGCGTGGGATTTCAGATTCCGACGACGCGGGGAACCGAGCTGAATGCGAGCGGATGGGTGTTTTCTGACAATGCTGAAGCGAAAGAAATGTGGCACGAAATTACCCTGGAATGCGACCGGCAGTTTCATCTGGAGTATGCGTACGGCAACGCGGCGATGTATTGGGATAATCTCGGCGAACTGGAGATGATTCCTCTGGGGGACGAGATTGTAACGAAGCTGAGCTCGGAAAATGGCGTGCAGGTTGGCGAGAATGGTCAATTAGGATTCCATGCGTCTGAGGAAGGACTCGTGGAGACTGTCTATGCGGTGATTACCGTGAAGGTGGTCTATGATGACACGTCGATAGAGGCTGATGACGCTGCCGTGGACGCGGCTGGTGCGTCGACAGGTGCGGATGCTACAGCGGAACCGACGGATGCCGGTGATTTGCCGACAGAGATCGATAATGCTGAGGAATCTGAGGGCGAGCCGGAGACGGTGGAGCCGGAGGATAATGATGCGGCGAAGGATGAGACGGAATCGGCGGTGGGCGGATACGTGGAAGATTCGACGGTGAAACGGTAAAGCTAATCGTGTATTGGGCCCTTCCGGGATGGAGGGGCCCTTTTTATCCTTGGAGGATGGTAACATGAGATATTTGCGCTGGGGTGGGGGAAGTGTGGTATAATTAGGGGATAAGAACTGGGAAGACCAGAGAAAGGATAAAGCTATGGAAGAACAAGTTGAGAAGATGCGACATACGCTTAGCCATGTGATGGCGGCAGCGGTACGGGAGCTTTATCCGACAACAGCTTTTGGAATTGGGCCGGCGATTGAGAACGGATTTTATTACGATTTGGATTTTAACGGGGAGAAGATTTCAGATAGCGATCTTGCAAAAATTGAGAAGAAAATGCGGGGAATCATTGCGCGGGGCTGCAAGATGGTGCGGAGGGAATCAAGCCGAGCAGAAGCGCTGAAATGGGCCAAGGAGAATGGGCAGAAGTATAAAGTAGAGCTCATTAATGATTTGCCGGAAGATGCGGTGATTTCGTTTTATGATTTGGTGGATCCGAGGACGGATGAAGTGCTATTTACGGATCTTTGTAAGGGGCCACATATTGATGATTTGAAGGAAATCGGGGCGTTTAAGCTAGAGAAAATTGCGGGGGCGTATTGGCGAGGGGACGAGAAGCGCGAGATGCTGACGAGGATTTATGGGTTGGCTTTTGCGACGGAGAAGGAGCTGGAGGATTATATTGCACAGCAAGAAGAGGCGAAGAAGCGTGATCACCGGAAACTGGGGAAGGAGCTGGATTTGTTCTGCAATTCGGAGCTGGTGGGGGCGGGGTTGCCGCTGTTTACGCCGAGAGGGACGATTCTCAGGGATATGTTGAATGATTTTACGCAAGGGTATCGGCTGAGGTGCGGATATCGGAAGGTTTGTATTCCGCATATTGCGAACATTGACCTTTATAAGACTTCGGGGCATTATGAGAAGTTTCCGGAATTATTGAAATTTGTAAGCTCGGAAAGTGGAGATGAGCTGGCGATTAAGCCGGTGAGCTGTCCGCATCATAGTCAGATTTTTGCAAGTGCGCCACGAAGTTATAAAGAGCTGCCAGTGAAATATCTGGAGACGACGATGGTGTATCGTGATGAGCGGAAGGGGGAACTAGGCGGGCTTTCGAGAGTGCGGGCGATTACACAGGATGATTCGCATGTGTTCTGTACGGAAGACCAGGTGGAGGGGGTGTTTGGTGAGCTGA
The DNA here is from genome assembly GCA_964581595.1 of uncultured Candidatus Saccharibacteria bacterium. Lineage (GTDB taxonomy): Bacteria > Patescibacteriota > Saccharimonadia > Saccharimonadales > Saccharimonadaceae > Nanosyncoccus. The sequence goes on along the minus strand of CAZOPB010000018.1, from coordinate 3,736 downwards.
TCGAGAGTGCGAAGGATTTGTACCGACGAGTAGATATGAAGCTGAAGCTTCGTTTGAGCTTCCGGGAGGGGGATGAGGGTTACATCGGCGATAAAGAGATGTGGGAGAAGGCGCAGAGTTCGATTGAGCGGATGGCAAAGAAATTTGAGATGGAATATTACATCGGTATGGGGGAGGCGGCGATGTATGGGCCGAAGATGGATTTCATGGCAGTAGATGCGCTGGGTAGGGAATGGCAACTCGCGACGGTGCAGCTAGATTATGCGATGCCGAAGCGGTTTGGTCTAGAATATACGGATGCGGATGGTACGAAGAAGACGCCGATCATGGTGCATTGTGCGCTGATTGGTTCGATTGAGAGATTTATGAGCGTGTTTATCGAACATACGGCGGGATGGTTCCCGCTATGGTGTGCGCCGGAGCAGGTAAGGGTGCTGACGGTCAGTAGCGACGCGGAGGGGTATGCGAAGCGAGTGGAAGAGGTGCTGAAAGAGGTCGAGCTGGACGAGCCGGTGAAACATAATCAATTGAGATATTCATTGGATCTAACGGATGATTCACTAGGGAAGAAGATTAAACGGGCGACGAGCTTGAAGATTCCGATGGTAATTATCGTTGGAAGCAAGGATGAGGAAAGCGAAGAAGTGAGTGTAAGGCTCAGGGATTCTGAAGAGAAGGTGAAGCTGAAGGACCTAGCGGAGTTTGTCCGAAGTAGAAGTGAGAAGCGGTAGTTCGAGGCGGGGAATTGGGGAAATAACAGAGATAAAAAGTAGTTGAACTTGTAAAGTGGTTGCAAGTTCAACTGGGACATCACCTATTCTTTTCTCATGGGGACGCTTCGCGCTAGTTTTCTTATGTAAATCCCTAGCATTTCCGCCAACGGAGTCAAGGTGGCACTCTCGTCAATGCGAGATAATAATTTTTACTCCGACAATCCCGAGCGCAATTCCGACCCGCGCCAGCCTATTCAATGTTCAAGACTCCTTATGGCGGATAACGCTAGGGATTTATCGGCGCTACGGGAGTCTGGAGAATACTAAAGAATAGATACTACCTAGGGATAAATTTTTCCACCTTCAACGGTGGCGTGGGAGAGGGCGACGTAGGGAGGAGGCGATTAGCTCAGTATGCTGGCTTAACTTGGAAGGAGGCGCGTGTATAAATATTTGTCGCCGCCGGAGCGGGGGAGGTGGTACAATTGTCTTCACTATCCTCACTGCAAGCAATGAAGCCAGGTGTCTGTGAAGAAGCTATAGTTGGTGATACTGCCAGACTAAAGGATGAACGGGATGATAAGTATTATTGGATTGCAAAATTAGTAGACGGTAATTGTTGGATGACCCAAAATTTAGCTCTAGATTTATCGACTACAAAAGCTCTCACTAGTGATTTATCTGATATTCCGACCGAAGTTGGTAGCTGGACGCCAGAAAATACCACACAGACTTCTCCATCTGGTTGGGATACTACTGCAAATGTAACTAGATCTTATAATCCTGGGTCGTATGTTTATACTACACCAAATTCTCAGAGCCAATGCGCTAATACTGGCACTGGGTTATCCGCTTGTACGAGCAACGGTTGGAAAAGTACTAGCGGGCTTACTCCTTCTGCTGATCCAAATTTCTATAAGAATAATTACGACCAAGTCGTAACCAACGGTTATTATGATGCACACTATCTATCAGGCAATTATTACTCTTGGGCGGCGGCAACAGCCGGGCAGGCAAATAGTCTAACTAGTAGCACCGCAGGTGAACAGGCTACGCGTAGTATTTGTCCAAAGGGATGGAGACTGCCAATTGGTAATAACAGCACAGCCAGCAAAACCTTTGGCTATCTTCTTACACAGTACGGCGTCAATAGCAGTTTAGTAAAAGGTGATTATGATATTCGTTTAGTTCCCCTCTACTTCATTTATGGCGGCTATGTCTATAGTAGCACTCTGAACGCTGCCGGCAGCGAGGGCCGTTACTGGTCTTCTACGGCCTACAGTGGTGCCAGAGCTTACTACCTCTACTTCACTACTAGTGTTAACCCGTCCGACAACAGCAATCGCTACGGCGGCTTCTCTGTCCGCTGTGTCGCTAGGTAATTAACCATCTACCAAACTAGGAAGTAGGAATAGTGGACCCCTTTCTAGGAGAAAGGTGTCCAACCTCCAAAGACCAGTAAGATTCATGACCGAAGAGCGCGGTCTCCGGCCATGAATGGTTTTTGAGTAAGCGTGGTTCCCGGCAATAAATAATTTTTTGATGGAGCGCGGTCTCTGGTTATGGATGGCTTTTAATGAGGTATGATTTCCGAGTATAAGTCGTTTTTATAAAATCGCCAAAATCATCATGGATGTGCTTGTTATTTTGATAAAATTTGCTATATAATCGAGTGGAGCGCAGGAGCTAGGTGTTTTAAAAGGTTTGTCGTAGAGGTGGGGTTGTTTAGGCGGTAAGGAGAAGTTATGCCAACAAATTTACTTTCATTTTTTGAGAAGATAGGAAAACTCTTCGGACATAAAGAGCAAACCGTCAACCAAAAAATTAGTCCTACCGCTATTAACGTCGGTGATATTATCATCAACATAAATTCCGATAAGGACTAACCTTTCTCTAATTCAATTATATCATAAGCATTAACTTTTTACCTAGCTAAGTTCTCCCGAACTTCTGTGGACTTTTCCACAGCCTGCGCTTATTCAGGCGTGAATCTATCGGCAAGTTTTCCGAAGAGTTTTTAAAAACTCTTGAGATTTTTTGCCGATAGAATTAATTTATTTATCTAGCGACGCAACGGACAGAGTAGCCATTATAGCGATTTCGATACGATGATGGGTAAACCTGTCCATTTCCATTAAAATCTAATATATAAGCGGTGTTACCGTAAGTTGTTGCCGTCCAATAATCTCCTGCAAAACCGGCATTGCCAACGCCGCCACTATCTAGACTGCCACTAGCAAGAAGATATAATGGTGTGGTACGTATATCATAACCATTTGAGCTTGTTGTATCTTGTAAGCCATATTTCTTTAAGAGATATCCAAAAGACTTATCTAATGTAAGACTATTACCAATTGGTAACTGCCATGATTTTGGACAAATACTACCCGGTGCATTACCAGAAGTTAAGTTGTTGCCAGTTTCTGCTGTTGCTACGGCAAAAGTATAATAATTTCCAGCAAGGTAGTGAGAATTATACATATTATTGACTGGATCAACACCGAAATTTATGTCGCTAGAAGCCTTCATGCCTGAAACGTTTTTCCATCCATAAGTCGTGCAACCTGCTAAACCCATAGGTTTTCCACTACACTGATTAGTTTGCGTAGGTTTTGTATAAACATATCTACCTGGATCATAAGACTCGAGTGAGTAATCGGAAGTCATACTCCATATAACGGTTCCGGTCATAGTATCATCTTCTACGTACCAGTCAGTTAAGATGTCAGTATCTTGTGGCGTCAGAATATTGGAAGAATTCAGCTTTAAATCGAGATTCTGTGTCATCCAGCAGTTATTATCCTTAAGCTTTGCTACCCAGTATTTTTTATTATCCCTCCTATCAATAAGTTGCTTCGTATCATCCTCCTTTGCATTACTACAAATTTCGCTTGTCATATCTTGCATATATATGATACTATCCCAGGTAGCCACTTCATTTGCCCCCGCCGCAACACTAAGGGTAATATTAGACTTATAGTGATCAGAGGCAGCTCCTTCGAGATTAGCTGCAAAGGCTAGAG
>CAZOPB010000017.1:0-22529 GCA_964581595.1 uncultured Candidatus Saccharibacteria bacterium | reverse complement strand
TTGCATATATTGAATACCATATAGGCTACTCACCTCCCCCGCTCCGGCGGCGACAAATATTTATACCCACCTTCTTCCAAGTTTATTCAGCCTCCTGAGCTAGTCACCTTCGTATATAGTTCATATTCATAATGCCCAACTTCTTACAAGTTAAGCCAGCCTAATGAGCTAGTCGCCTTCTCCCTACGTCGCCCTCTCCAACACTCCCGTTGAAGGCGGTAATAATACTAGTGATGCATAGGAACGTCATCTATCCTTTTCTCAAGGGACTCCCGAAGCGCCGGGAAAATCCCTAGCATTATCCGCCATAAGGAGTCTTGAACATTGAATAGGCTGGCGCGGGTCGAAATGTCGAGGATAGCGAACATGAAGAAAACTTGTTTTCTTCATTAAGCGACGCAGACAGAGAGCGACGAAAGTCGTAACAATTGCGCTCGGGATTGTCGGAGCAAAATTATTATCTCGCATTGACGAGAGCGCCACCTTGACTCCGTTGGCGGAAATGCTAGGGATTTACATAGGAAAACTAGTGTAAAGCGTCCCTGCGAGAAAAGAATAGGTAACGTTCCGCCCCAACTTGTAATCGCTTTACAAGTTCAACTACCTTTTCTCTCTGTTATTCCCCAAATTCTCCTATCGATTCACCCCTAACTTCCCTATTCCGCCAAAGTCAACACTTCATATCCATCTTCGGTCACTAGCACCGTATGCTCACAGTGACACCCAATCGAACCATCCTTCATCCGCACCGTCCAATTACTATCTTTGTCAACGTAATTCGCAGGCTTACCGAGGCACGACATCGGCTCAATACAAATCGTATCTCCCACTTTCAAAGTATATCCTCTACCTCTAATGCCATAGTTCGGCACCTCTGGCGCCTCGTGCATACTCTTACCAATCCCATGCCCCACATAATTTTCGATCACCCCGAGCTTCCCTTTACGTAGCACTTTCTCTACTGCGTAGCCGATATCACCAATTTTCGCCCCCGCTCGTACTTCTTCAATCCCCGCCCACATCGACTCTTCCGTCACCCGTATCATCTGTTTCACTGCTGGCGACCCCTTACCGCCCACCAACATCGTAAATGCGGAATCAGTATAATAACCATCATAGAGCACATCCAAATCAAAAGATACCTTATCCCCCTCCTCTAGTGGCTCATCTGTCGGCGCTCCATGCACCAAGGCATCATTCACCGAAATACAAATCGCCCCCGGAAATGGATCCTCTAGGTAATCATAGGCTACTTTCGCGCCTCTTTTCTCAATTTCTGCTCGTACCCAAGCATCAATTTCTTTACCTGTCATACCTGGTTTCACGTATTCTCTTAAATCCCTCAATACCCCGCCCAGTATCTTTCCCCCTTTACGCATGGCGGTAATCTTCCGCTGCAGTTCTTCTTTACTCTGCACTGGCTGTATAATATTTTTATTCATTTTCTACCTCTGTTACAACTGCTTTAACTCGTTCAAACACTTCTTCCGGCGTCCCTATACCGTTCACATTTTTTATTATAATTCCCTTTCTCTGTAGTATCTCACAAATTGAATAAATATTTTGTTCAACTATCCGAAATCTCTCCTCTATCGCCTCTCTAGTATCGTCCGACCTTCCCCTTAGCGCCAACCGCCGCATTAACTCATCTTTCGGCACGTCTATAATTATCACTAGTTTCATCACTGTAGCCAAGTTCTCCGCCAGCCACACTGCCTGCTCTACATCTCTCGGGAAACCATCAATTATTACATCCTTCCCCTCTCGCACTGCCGTGAGCATCCCATCGATCATCAAACGCTCTATTAGCTCATTCGGCACCAATTCTCCCCGCTCCTGAATCGCCTTCACCTCTGGATCACCCGTGTCACGCAGTACCTGCCCCGCCGAAAGCCACGCCTTCCCCGTCGCCTCGGCCAGCATCTGCCCTTGCGTACTCTTACCAGATCCGGCCAACCCCATTAATATAATCATATTTCTCCTTCCTATATATTATACTACATTTTCCAGATTTTGCGTTTTCTTCATTTTCTATCTTGCACTATTGGGAAAAGTTTGCTATAATGTAAAACATATGGCAATCAAAGTAACTAGAAAAGATCAGAACGAGGCTAACGAGAACCTCATCCGTCGTTTCAACCGCAAGGTCTTGCAGAGCGGTATTATGCCCCTCAAGAAGACGCAAATGCGCTTTTCTAAGCCTATCTCCAAGCGCGAACGCCGAGCCAAAGCCATCATTCGCGAAGCTCGCCGCGCCGAGAAAGCCGAGAAGATGCGTTTAGGATTAAAATAAGATAGTGCCGGTTCACCCGGTGCTATTTTATTTTAAGCATATCATCCACGGCCTCAAGACGCTTTTTGTTAAGAATAGTACGTTTTCTGAAGGCTATACTTATTAAAACCATTCATTATCAGAAACCGCGCTTATTTAAAATCATTCATGACCGGAGACCGCGCTCTTCGGTCATGAATCTTACTGGTCTTTAGAGGTTGAAATAACGAGGATAGCGAGTAGGAAGAAAGTCTTTTACTTTCTTCCTAGAGCGACGCAGTTAGCGTAAATTCTTCGCTAGAAGAATTTGGCACACCTTTCTCCTAGAAAGGGGTCCAGTATTCTAGTTTGGTAGATGGTTAATTACCTAGCGACACAGCGGACAGAGAAGCCGAGGTAGCGAGCGTTGTTGAGGGACGGATCGACGCTAGTAGAGAAGCGCAGGTAGTAAGCGTTGGACGCACTGTTGGCCGTAGAAGACCAGTAATAACCGTAGCTGCCGGCAGTGTTCAGAGAGCTATTAGAGACGAGGCCGCCATATACGAAGTTATAAGGAGCGGCGACAATTTGACTACCCGTGAGTCCATTGGCGAGGTAGTAGAAATCGCTAGTCGTATTATTCCCGCTAGTAGGTAAACGCCAACCTTTAGGACAAATGCTATGATCAACATTCGCGCCGTCCGTGGTAACGGAAGAATCGCCATATCCTGCCGTAGCGGTATACCAGTTATAATACCCGCCATAGGATGCGTGATAGTAAGCTTTAGACTGATATTGATCCGAAGAAGTGAAGCCGGATACATTTGAAGCCGGTATAGTAAACTCACCGGTCTCGATGTCGCTATTCGTAGAATCGATGGTTTTATCGACAATAGATAAATTTTGCGTCATCCAGCATTTGCCATCATTTAGTTTAGCTACTGTATAGGATTTGCCATCACGAACATCAATAAGGGTTTTACCGGTGGAATTACCTTCAAGACAAGCCTCTGGATTCATATCCTGCATATAAATTAAGTCATCCCAGCTACTTACCACCTCCCCCGCTCCGGCGGCGGAAAACGACAAAAACTAAGAAAAGCGCATGTTCGGGTAAGCCTGTGTAGCTTTCACAGGTTTTATAAGTGGCTTACAGAGGTCAGATTTTTATCGAACCTGACACCGCTGCACAGGTTTTGTTCGGTTTTCATATCACAAAACTCCTCATCATACAAACATTGTAAAAATTACAAGCTTTTTGCCCATGTTTCCAAAATCTATGCTATAATGAAGATGTTCAGAACTTACAACGTTTAGTTGTTACAATTTGATTTTCACAAATCAGCATATGACATGGCGCCATGAGGCGAACGAATGCTGATTGTGTAACAACATGACGTGTAAGTTCTGAACACCCTCGTGGTGCCATTTTTGTTATGACGATAATGGGAATTGGATACCTCGAGAACTTACATTAACCAAAAGGAGGGCCAAAATGCGTCACACGGCAAGAATCAAAAAGAAACCAAAGTTAAATTCTTTTACTAAAAATAAATTGCTTCATAGTATTATAAAAGGTAAAAGTACTTATTTCTACAAACAACGATGGAATTCTTATTTTGTTCCGGCCATGTGCGCATCGGCTCTCCTTTTTGGATCTGTCTTCGCAATCAATCCTATTACCGGAAATAATCCATCAGCCCACGCCGCCATCAACGAAGACCTTGGCAATGGCTCCACTATTTCTCTCAGTATTCTAAATAACGGCACAGAAGTAGCAGATGATGGCACAGTAAGTACGAATGTGGACGTCGGGCAGGTATCGTATATTAGTAACTTAATTAAGGTCACTACGAATAAGATTGGTAAGTATTATGTAGGAGTACAATCCGCTACAGCTTCAAGTGATTTAACTGGTGTAAGTACAAGTGCAATCATAGCCGGAGTTGGTAATAATGTAGCCACTAGTAACTTTGGTGATAATACTTGGGGATATGTACTAACCGATAATACTACTGTGAATGATGAAGATTTAGCTTATAATACTTTACCGGCCTATAGTGCCAGTACTACTCCACAGTATGCTTCTGTACAAAATCCAGACAATGGTGAACATGAGCTAAAGCTCACCTTCGCCGCCAAAATCCGTGCCGACAAACCAGCTGATCATTACCAGACCACTGCTCTCGTCAGTGTGGCGGCGGAAGCAAAAACATTATTTGGAGGCATCGACAATATGCAGGAAATGACATCCAGTATCTGTGCTACCGCTAGAAAAAATGATTCTACGCAACTTATAGATATACGAGATAATAAAGTATACCGGGTGACAAAATTCAACGATGAAAAATGTTGGATGTCGCAAAACTTATCCATCGTTGATAAAACTATCAGCTATCAAGATAGCGATATGGAATCAGGAAGCTTTACCATTCCGCCTTCAAACATATCCGGTTTTTCAACCAGCGACCAATACCAGCCTAGAGCTTATTATCATGAATCATACGGCGGGTATTACAACTAGTATACAGCTACTGCTGGCGGTGGTAATAGTTCTATCACAAGCAGCGGAACAATTGTGTCAAACAGCATCTGCCCTAAAGGCTGGAGATTGCCCACTAGCGGAAACAGTACTAGCGATTTTTATCGGCTTATCAACGGACTAACCCATCAACAACTCACACGCGATCCATACAACTTCGTATATAGCGGTCGTATTGGCAACAGTCTGCTCGAGCGTACAGAAATATATAGTTTCTATTGGTCATCTGTATTCGGCGGCGATAAGTATCCTTACAACCTGCGCATCAGTAGCGCGTATGGAAATGATCCTTCTAACAAATCTGCATATATCGATTGCGGCCGAGAATGCGGAGTTCCTGTCCGCTGCGTCGCTAGATAGAGCCAGCAAGCAGCCTGTCGCCAAGGGTAAAACCTCGGGTGGGTGAGGTTTTAACTAATTCCCTGGCGGCAGGGTTCTGGCGGGGGATAGAGTTGAACACACTAGCACCCCACAGCGCGTAAAAGTGCCCTGCAAAATGCTTGTATTCTACCTAATCGTGTGTTAAAATTAGGTTAGGATTTTCTTGGATAGCTATCTCTTAGAGATAGCTATCTTTAGCTCCACACGAAAGCGTCCAATTGCGAAACCTAAAGTAATGCTCATTAGACATACTCCTCCTTTCTACCTGCCGGCTCAAAATTAAGGTACAATTCCCCGCCATGAATCAAGCGTAGCATACTTCACTTCAAAACACCAAACACAAGCATGATTAAAATTGCGATTTTATAAATATTTTTATAAAATCTCTACCACGCCACCTTCACAATCCTCCCCTCTACTGATCGAATCCCCCTAAACACATTCTCCTCCAGTGTCACCCATACGTCCACCGTGCTTCCTACCCCGATACTAAAATATTCCTCCGGCACGCCAAACCCTATCACCTTCAAATAGTGCCCCGCCGCATCCCATACCAAGAGTCGCAAATGCTGCCCATCCGCCCCTAATCTCGACGCCTCCATCACCCTTACATCTTTCAGCCGGAAAATCGGCATCTGGTTCCCCTCCCCAAAGGGCTCCAACTGTCTCATCTCCTCTATCAACTCCAACGATAAATCATCAAAATCCTCCACCGTCAAATCTTCCTTTACATCCAGAAACCTCTCTTGATTCTCCAGCTTCAAACTCCGATAATACTCATTCACCGCTTTTTTGAAATCATCCAGCTTGTCGCACTTCAGCCGCACCCCACATGCCGCCGCATGCCCACCACCCCCGATAATCTGATCTTTGCACGCCTCTAGCGCCGCCGCCAAGCTAAAATCCCCAAAACTCCGCCCCGACCCCCTCAATTCTCCATCAATATCAGTTAATACAAACGCTGGCTTTTTGTATTCCTCTACCAGCCTCCCCGCGATAATCCCAATCACCCCCTCATGCCAATTCCCCTGCTCTACGATCACCGGTTCGCTCCCAATTCCCCTTTCATCTATCTCTTTTACCGCCTCATTCTGTTGTTTTTTTCTTAAGCGATTCAGCTCCTCCAGCTCATCCGACAATCTCGCCGCCGCCGTCCGCTTATCCGTCATTAATAAATCCAATGCCTTTTCTGCCGTATCCATCCGTCCCGCTGCATTCAGCCTCGGCCCTATCTGATAACCAATTGCATCTCCGCCCAGCTCTTTTACCGCCGCCTTCGCCATCAACTCTTTTAGCCCCGGCCGTCGCGTCTTTTCCAGTACCAACATCCCATATTTACAGAGACGCCGATTCTCCCCCTTGAGCTCCATACTATCGCAGATCGTCCCAATCACTACCAGATCTAACAGCCATTTCTCCTGCCCCGCCGGGATCATCCTCTCCTTCACTAAAGCCTGCGCTAGCTTAAACGCCACCCCCACTCCGGCCAGCCCCCTTAATTCCAACCTAGCTCTCTCTAAATCTTCCTCTAGCTTTCCCCTCGAGTCTGACGACGCCGCTATTTGAGATGGAGTACGAGGCAAGTTCGAAGCCCGCAAGGGAGCTGTACTAGAGGTACTGCTTCCGCGGACTGGAGAACCAAGTGGAGTAATCCGCTCAAATAGTGCGTCGTCTCTCTTCGGATTTATCACTGCTATTGCATCCGGCAACACCTCCCCGCACTCATGATGATCTGTAATTATTACATCTACCCCTATTTTATTTAGCTCATCTACGATTTCATTGTTCCGACTTCCACAATCCACTGTGAACACTAAATTTACTCGCTCAGAGGTAGCCCGCTGAACAATTTTATTACTCATTCCATAGCCATCCGTAAACCGATTTGGCAGCATTACTTCTATGTCTTTTAGCCCTGCTAATTTCAGGGTATTATACATCACCGTGCTCGCCGTCACGCCATCTACATCATAATCGCCATAGATAATACACTTTTCCTTATTTCTTACCGCCCGCTTTATCCTCGCCACCGCTTTATCCATATCTGGCAGCAAAAAAGGATCCAGCGAATCCTCATATTTTGGCTGCAAAAAGCTCTCGTCCAGTCCTCGCGCGGCCACTAACTGTTCAAAAATTTTACTCACCCGATCGTACGGTCGACACGGTTCGTCTTCGCTAATTGTTGCGACTTAATCACCATGCCTTGCAGCTCTTTAAGTAATGGAAACTGCTTATTCATCTGATAAATCCGCGTATTTCCCTTTTGAGTCATAATCAAGAAGCCACCGCGCTCCAACCTCTGTAACTCCCGCTGAATATTCCCCGGATCTTCCTTAATAAGCTTCGATAACGCCCTCACGTGCGTCTTAAAATCTGGATATTTCGCAAACACCACTACGATTTTTCTCCTCACTCGTGACGTAATAAAAATATCTAGCATATCTCCTCTCTTTTCCTTCATTATACGCCACCCCCACCAGTTTTTCAAGTAATATTTACAACATTTTCCCCTAAAATTTCCCAACTCCTTCCAGACAAACCCAGCTTATCATAATTTAGAAAAACGGGTAAAATAGCGCTAATGCAATTCTCCGTATTCCCGATACTTCAATCTCGCTGTATAAATTTTTCCGATAACCCCAATCGGCAGCACAAACGTCCCCAGCAATTCTTCTACTCTACCCCGGAACCCCAGCTTAAAACTATACACCCCATTCCCCTCTACCGGATACACGCCATAGAAATTATATTTCTTACATCCATGTTCAATCGCCTCTTGAATCATTTTCCACTGAATCAAATGCGCCCCACCATATTTCTGCAAACTCCGCACCGACCCACTATACAGATAAATAATCTCTTTTTTATCAATTACAAACATCGCCGCCGCTAGCGGTACATATTTTTGCTCAGAAACTGACCGCTGGTCATTTTTCTCAACATTCCCCGCCTTCTTCTCTGTTATTCCCACTGACTTTTGGTCATTTTCCAGCTTCTCTGCCGGCAATTCCGCCACCACGAACTTGATTTTCTCGCCAAAAGCTTTTTTCATCGTTTCATAATAATTTACGTCTGGATCCTGAAAACCATGCCGCTCCCCCGCCTCCGCCGCAATCTTTTTTAGCACCCCCAGCTCATCGTTCCTTAGTTCTCTTACTCGCACCCCCTCCCGCTCCGCTCGACGAATCCGCTGCCGGTGATCCGTCCGAAACGCCTTAAACAATTCTTCCGCCGTCTTTCCCTCCACATCCAGCACGAAAGTCCACTTCACCTGCTCATACTCCCCCAGATATTTATAGCCCAAGCGCTGCAGCTCCTCCCGCACCACCAAATTATCTTCCCCCTCTGTAACTTGATTATGCGCATCCCGCAACTGGCTCATAATATTCGGCGCAATCTCAATCGCAATCCCGCCCCGCTCCCGACAAAACGTTTTCGCCCGCTCCGTTATAAACTTCAAAATCTCTTGCCAAGAATACTTTTTCTCCGACGAAATATTAGTTTTTTCTGCTCCGTTCAATTGCCTAGAATGGGTAGAATTCAAGGATGAAGGAGAAGCGGAGTGAGACGTATTTGACATACGGCGAACGAGCATCGCATCTTCAGACGCTGAAGTCTGCCCATTATCGGCAATTCTACCGCTAGAACCATACCTCAGCAACCAGCCGCCTGCTACCCTAAATATTCTCTTACCAAACCTCCATTTTCTCGCCTGCATCAGCCCCGCTGCCAGTATCTCCCCATTTTCATCTTTCACCCCTACAAAATAAGCTTCTTTCCTTATCGCCTGGTAGCGCTCATACATTTCCCAAGACTGCAAAAAGCTCTCACAGCCAAAATCCAGCCCCGCTACCTCTTCTCGTGTCAATTCCACAAATTCCATAAGCCTATTATACCACACTTCCCCACCCTATTTTCTGCTAATCTATCTCTATTCATTACAAAATATGCTACAATATGGATAATTATGTTTTTCGAGGTAATACCTACTGAGGTCTACCGCAGTGGCGGCGGCGCTTTGACCTATTCATCAGAAACCGAGCTCACCCCTGGGCAAATCGTCCTCATCCCCTTAGGCAAGAAAACCGTCACTGGCATCGTCTATCGTCGCGTCCCCAAGGTGAATTTTCCTACCAAGCCCATCACCAAGCTCATCTGCCCCATCCCGATCCCCCTCCACCTTCTCAAATCCGCTTTTTGGCTCTCAAAATACTATCTCACCCCTTTACCACTTTGCGCTAATCTTGTCATTCCCGCCGGTATCGCCACCAGAAACGCCCTCAAAAGCCTCTCAGAAGCTCCAGAACGCGTTTTATCATCAAAGAGCCATACCAGCAAGCTCAAGCAGAATAAAGCCCTCTCTGAGCCTCCTATCGCCTCAGGAGACGTCTCAATTGCCTCTATTCAATCCAAACCTTCCTCCCGCCCCACTTCAAGCATAAGTACATCACTAGAAGCCATTTCAAGCACTAGCGCATCATTAAACTCCATTTCAAACACTACCACTTCGCCAAATTCCGTTTCAAACATTACCGATTCTCCCAAAATCCCTCTCAACCCCGCCCAGACCAAAGCCCTCTCCGAGCTTACCGATATCACCAGCTCCACCCGCCTCCTCCGCGGCGTCACCGGTAGCGGCAAGACCAATATTTATCTCAAACTCACCGCCGACACCTTAGCCATGGGCAAATCCGCCATCCTCCTAGTCCCCGAAATCGCCCTCACCAGCCAGCTCGTCAAAATTTTCGAGCAAACTTTCGGCCACCGCGTCGTCCTCATCCATTCCCAGCAAACTCTCGCCAAACGCCGCGACCTCTGGATCGACATCCTCAAACGCACCTCCGCCAAATCTCCGCTTGTGGTCATAGGCCCACGCTCAGCACTCCTGTCACCAATTGACAATCTTGGTCTAATCATCATCGACGAAGCCCACGAAGGCGCTTATTATCAAGAAAATCCTCCCCGTTATTCGGCTTTACGCCTGGCTAGTTTCATGGCTAGCACTTGCAAAATCCCTTGCATTCTCGGCACCGCCACCCCTAATATCGTCGATTACCACCTCGCCAAGTCCAAATCTAGCCTAGTCGAGCTCAGCCAAAAAGCCAAATCCACTGCTATCGACTCCAAAATCACCGTCGTCGATCTCAAAAACCGCGATCTCTTCCTTAAAAATCGCTACTTCTCCACTCCATTATTGACAGCCATAGAAAACAATATCCAAGCTAACCATCAAACTCTCATTTTTCATAATCGACGCGGTTCCGCCCCTATGACACTTTGCGAAGAATGCGGCTGGCAAGCCCTCTGCCCTAATTGTTTCCTACCGCTCATCCTCCACGCCGACTCTTATACCCTCTCTTGCCATACCTGTGATCACCAAGCCAAGGTTCCCTCAATCTGCCCAAATTGCCACCATGCCGGCATCGTTCACAAAGGTTTCGGCACCAAGCTCCTCGAATCCGAGCTCAAAAAGCTCTATCCCGATAGCAAAATCGCCCGCTTCGATGGCGACAATGATAAGCATAATGATCTCGCCAATCTTTACGATTCCGTCAAATCTGGCGAAATCGACATCCTCATTGGCACCCAGACCCTCGCTCGCGGCCTCGATCTTCCTCACCTTGCCACCGTCGGCATCATCCAAGCCGACGCCGGATTATCTCTACCCGACTTCGCCGCCGAAGAGCGTACTTTTGAACTACTTACTCAAGTCATCGGTCGCGTCGGTCGTGGCCACCTCGACATCGCGAACGTCATTATTCAGTCTTACCAGCCCGACCATCCCGTGATTCAAGCTGCCATCGCCAATGACTACCCTAAATTTGCCTCCTATCTCCTCAAACACCGCCGCGAGCAGCAAATGCCACCTTTTACTTACCTCGCCCGCCTCAATATCACTTTCAAAACCGAAAAAACCGCCCTCACTAAGATCACCGAAGCCTATACAGCCTTAAGCAATAACCCAGATTTGCAAATTTCCCCGCCTACGCCTGCCTTCCATGAACGCACCAATCGCGGCTACACCTGGCAGCTCATCATTCGCTCCACTTCCAGAGAAAAGCTTCGCGCTAGCCTCATCTCCTTCGCCGGCAATACCGGCTACACCCTCACTCTCGACCCACCGTCCTTACTCTAAAAATCATGGCTTTCACCGCCCTAAATTCCCTCTACTTTTTGAATTTTATGTTATAATATTATATATGAGAAAGTTAATCACCACTCCTGACCCGCGTTTACGCCAAAAATCCGCCCGCGTTCGCGAAATCAACGCCGAAACGCGCTCTATTATCGACGACATGGTCGCCGAATCCCTTGAGTGGGAAAATCAACATCCTTATGAATTATCCGCCGCCATGGCCGCCCCGCAGCTCGGCGTCAATCAACGCATTATCATCGTCCGCGACGACCTCGACGACAAGGATAATCAATCTTTTACCGCCCTCATCAACCCCGAAGTTATCCGTACCGAGGGTAAAACTAATTACGATCAAGAAGGCTGCCTCTCTGTTCCCGAAATTTACGGCCTCGTCGGCCGCCCCCAAAAAGCCAAAATTAAGGCCACCCTCGCTGACGGCACCGACGTCCGTATCAAAGCTAGCGGTTATCTTGCCCGCACCCTACTCCACGAAATCGACCACCTCGACGGCATTCTCTTTATCGACCATATTCGTGATGATGCCGACGCTTTTTATCGCATGAACGACAAAGGCGAATTAGAAAAAGTCACCGATTACGAAACCGAAATCAAAAATAACTCGGATCTCTTCCCTGAGGACGATTAATGACCGAAACCAATTCCAACAATAAAACTAATATCGACGCAATACAAAGCGATACTGAAATTTCTGACAAAGTAATACGCAATAGTAGCAAACCAGAAATAATATTTTTCGGCAATGGCCCTCTAGCCGACTTTTCCAAAGAAGTCCTTAAGCAGCATACGAACATTCTCTTCCATGCCCGCACTAAGGACGACCTCGCCACCGTCGTCGAGCTCAAAAAATCCCATCCCAAAGCCTTTGGCATCCTTGCCTCCTTTGGCGTCATAATCAAGCCCGACATCCTTGAGCTCTTTGAACCCATCGGCATCCTCAATATCCATCCCTCTAAATTACCCGCCTATCGCGGTGCTTCTCCAATTGAATCGGCCATTCTTGCCGGCGACACTGATTTTAGTTATTCCATCATGAAGCTCGTCAAGGCCATGGATGCTGGCTCCATCTATCATCAGGAAACTTTTTCCGACTTGCCCATTGACAAATCCGCCATCTATCAAACCCTCGCCACTAGCGGCGCTAAGTGGTTAATTGATAATCTTAACCAAATCCACACTATTACACCTATTCCGCAAGACGATTCCGCCGCTACTTTTACTACCAAGCTTGATAAATCCATGTCCGATCTCCACCCCGAATCCCGCACCGCCAAAGAAATTTTCCGCCAGATTGTCGCCTATCAAAATTTTCCCAAGCCAAAATATGAATTTTTCGGCAAAAAATGCATTATTCTAAAAGCCCATATTGTTAGCTCTACATCCATTATCTGCGACCCATCTATCATGAGCAGCATCGTTTCCCCACTCATGATCAAATGCCAAGATCGCAACTTTGTCGCCGTTGACGAGCTTCAACCCGAAGGCAAAAAACCCATGTCCGCAAAGGCCTTTATGAATGGCTACGGCAAGACCAGATAAAAACAAGTTCCTACGGTATTCGAACCTACATTGATTCACCAGCCTTTCACCATTTCTCGCTGCGTACACTGAATAAATTCCTGGATGGAATTCGTCAGATTGATGGTTCCTTCGGGTGAAAACCATAAAATTCAGAATTAAAATTAGGCTAGTTTGAATTCTAACAAAACACATTTATTTCTCGAACCAAAAAAGCCATAGTCAGATTTTTCTAGATTGGCATTTTCTTCGACCGAAGCGCGTCTTATGGACGAGCAAGGACGAAAAAATGCCAAGATAGGAACATCTGGCATGGCGTGGTGGGCGATAGAGGAGTCGAACCTCTGACCTCGTCTACGTCAAAGACGCGCTCTAGCCAACTGAGCTAACCGCCCGATACAATTAATTATAGCACAGATAATAGCTTTTGTGAAGACTTGTTTCGTAATTTTTCCTAAATTCAAAGTTTTTATGCTATAATAGAACAAATAGGAGGAAAATGCGGATCGACGATCAATTTATGGCAGAAGTTGGGCTTGACGCCATGCCAGAAAACGAGAAAAAAGCCTTCATGCAGCACGCAGAAGAAGAATTAGAGGTACGCGTCGGTCACGGCGTCAGCACAAATTTAACCGATACACAGCTTATGGAATTCGACCAGATCAGCGATCTCGACGCCGCCGAGACTTGGCTCTCCCAAAACATCCCTAACTTCCGTGAAATCGTGGAAGACATTTATCGAAAGTTCAAAGAAGAAATTATCTCCGAAAGAAACGCCATCCTAGGTATCGCCTAGACTCTGATACAAAAATCACCGACATTTTTCTATTAGCGACGCAAGGTCACACACGTCGCTAATAAATACCTGCCGGTGATTATTTTTTATCGCTTGTTACGTCGGATAATCAGGATTACCGCAAAAGCAGTTACCATACCAAACGCTACAAGCCCAGTTATAATATAATCCACGTTAGAAATATTCAAATTGCGGAATAGATTATTACCCGTATCCGGTACTTCTGGCTTATCAGGATTATCTGGCTCATCCGGCTTACCAGGATCCGTACTACCACCCTGAGACTTATAATTGATTTTCGCCTTCGTCTCGCTCAGCGCAATTATTTCGCCATCCGCATTATAAGCCACCAGGCCAGCAGTATAGGCACCATCTTTAATCTTAAACTTATCAAATGGAAGCTCTACCCTCACTTTGCCATCCGCCGTCAACCCCATAGCCTCTAGCTGCTCACGAGTAAATTCTAGAGGCACATCATCACTGCCATTCACAAACACTTTATTACCGTCTTTATCGAATACCTGAATCTGAATCTTATCAACATCAGGATTCAAAAGCACGTCCACATACGGATTGCCATTCGCAGCGAATTCCCCATTAAAGACGATATGCGCCGATTGATAAAAGAAATTCACTATATCTTGGGTCGTAAGACCTTCCGGACTAAATACCTCGGCCCTAGTTGTATAGCTCCATACTCGCTGCTCCGGACTAAGGTCCGCATCCAAGGTATATTGAATATCGCAAGACTGAGTATCTTCGCTATAAGTCACGTTACATCCGTCCAAAGGCAGCTCTATCTCCCCCGGTTGAGCTACTCTTCCAGTCACTGCACCTACCTCTGCAACGGCACCGTTGTCCTTCAGGTACACATGCAAGCCATTCAAATCACGCGCCAAAGCATAAGAAATCCTTACTTTGAACGATTTCGTCACCACAATATCGTCCATATCCAAAGAATCAATACTAACCTTCGGCTGCCGACCTTCTCCCTGGACTCGTACCGTCAACCCTACACTGCCAGACTGCGTCTCACCCACCGCAGCTGCATCAGGAGCTGGCATCGCCCAAGCCACAGCAGTCATCATCGCCACTAGTGCCAATCCTACTGCCCCTAAAAGTTGCTTCTTTCGTCTAAGCATACTCTACACTCTTTCTCTTTATAGTTTTTATTTTGAATTTGCCAAGAGCTGTCGTCTCGCAGAATATCGCACTCGCAATGCAATATTACGACGGCCCGAACTCATCTATCGCGACTAGACAAGCTTACGAGCTTTGCGCTCTTTGCGCTTTCTACTTATGATTATAATCCAGATCACCATGACTGTCAACAACAAAATCACCACAATAATCACGATAATTGGCATAATCACTACTATCTGCGACTCAGTTCGCTCAACATCCGCCGCCACCACCTTCCATTCCACATGGAAAATCCCCAAAAATGGCGTATCCTCCCAATCATAATTAATATGGTAAGTCGTACCCGGATAAGCCGCCACCATATCCTCTTCCTTATGTAGCTCTTTCCCAAAAATCGTCTTCGCCGTGTAATAATATTTTGCTGCAAAATCCACGTTACCAGTATTTTCCACCGTAGCCGACGCATGAAGTGGTCCATTAAATGCAAACTTCGTAAAGTCATACTCGGAAATCACCGCCGTCTCGCGAATATCTTCCGTCGAGCGCCCGGTCAATACCGCACCAACCTGCCCCACGGTCTCAATTCCGCCGCCTTCCCCGTCGCTCATAATTTGCGCCCAAATTACTGCATACTGAGAACCCCCTGGAATATCCTCTGGCACCGTCACTCTATAATGCACTGTTTGCGTCTCACCCGGCTGCACATCAAATTGCGCTTCGCTCGCAAATTCCCCATCTGCATTTTTCACTGAAATCCATTTTGATAGCTGCGTATAAGTCGTCGAGGCTTCTTCCGAGAAACTCAGCTCATTATTCTCGCCCTTTACCGCATACGGCGAAGCGTAAACACGATACCTGACTGGCGCCGTACCAATATTCTTCACTGTAATCGCACAACCGTCTTCATTTTCCTTCGGGCAATGTTCTGCCTTACCTTCCAATACATCCCCCGGTGAAAGCGTTAATCTTGTCCCGCTTGGCGTCAGCTCCAGCGCATTTGCTGAGCCTCCTTCTTCCGCCCATGCCACCGACGGGAACATCAACCCCGCTAGCAATACGGCTGCAATTCCTAATTTTGATAGATTTCTGGTCATTTTATCTTTACTCCTTTCTGCCACGAGCACGGCTTACAATCCAGAAAATCGCCAAGAAAATAATTGCTAAGATAATAAACAAAAACCACAATGGACAAATAAACACCAACTTTTCTGTCACGCTCTCTTTATCCAAAAACTTCACCGTCTGCTTCACCCGGAAAATTCCCAGCTGCGGCGCCCCATCCCAGCTCATCGTATTAAGCCTGCGTGTCTCTGGCAAAATCGTCCTCACCTCTGGCGACTCCTCATTCGAATAAACTTCCTCGTCGCCAAACAATGGATAAACCTGCATAACATAAGTAGCTTCCACATGCACGTTACCAGTATTCTTTACCACCGAAGTCACCTGAATCGGCGGCGCAAACATGAAGCTCGGTACTTTGTTCTCTACGATTTCACCAGTCCGCCTAGTTTCACCTTCAACATTCTTTGAATACACCAACATCCCCACTTGCTTCTCGGCCGTAATACCGCTACCGGTATTCTCGCTAGCTGGCTCAATCATCCCCGCCGTCACCATCACATATTGCCCGCCCGCCGGCACATCTTCTGGTACCTTTACCGTCAACGTCATCTCTACTTCGTGATCAGATTCAATTGTTCCCTCCGGCTCCGAAAAACTAATCCACTTCGCAATATCATTATATTTCGTCTCAGTACTAATGTCTTGTTTATAATCATCACCCGACACGCTAAACGGCCGCACCCCCATTTTGTAATCAAAAGTCTTGTTACCAGTATTCTGCACCTTAAACTTCGCCTCGGTAGTCTCTCCAGGCTTTAAATCTAATTCAATCTTTACTGGCGAAATCTGAATCTGATAATCTGGAATCTCTGCTGCGCTCACGTCACCAACCATACCAACACCACCTACGAAAAGTAATGCCAACATAACCGCTAAACTTGTCACTCGCTTCAAGCCTTCCAAGACTTTCACTTTCACCTCCTCTATTTATTACTTTATTATATTCTACTCCATACAAAATATCAAGACAAAAATCTTGCCCCGATTCCTCAGGGCAAGATAGATCCCATATCCTTAATTAAAATTAAGCTTTTGGAGCGGCAATAAAGACAACTGTATCTTTGTAGACGCCATCTTCAAGACCAGGACCAGCAGACACACCGAAAGTAACTGTAGTCGTATCAGTACCAAGATTTTCTGCACTAGCATCAGCACCAAAAGTACCCGTTGCAAAGACCGTGCCAGCTCCAGCTACAGGAACTGCCTCAAAGCTAGTCACTGTACCACCCATGAAGCCCCAATTTGAAGTACCCTTCGCAGGAGCACCAGCTGAAATCTTTTGAGTGCCATCAGCAGCACCACTCAAGATAGCACCGTCAGCATCAGTCAAAGTCAAAGCATTGTTAGCATCCTTATCTTCAATGCTCAACTGCCAATTTAATTGGCTAGATCCAGAAACGGTTACATTAGTCGTACCTTCACGAACTGGAGTGCCAGAGTTAATCGTACCAAGATTGATATCGCTTTCAGAAGAAGCAACAGCAAGAGAGCTATCAACAGTGACACGCACGGTTACATCTCCAGACCTCACTGAACCTTCCGCAGCATAAGAACTCAGCGGCAAAGCAGCAACGCCAAGACCAGCAACCACGCCGAGAATTGCCATTGATTTTGCAATTTTTGACATAAAAATCCTTTCTTTTTTGTCTTTATTTTAATATTTTTGTTTGTGACCTTTTATGTTACCTATTATAAGCGTTATCATTTCAAAAGTCAACAACTTTTTTCATTTTTTCGCTTAACTTATGTAGCATCTCATCATTACATCCTAAACTCTAGTTATTGCCAAGAAAAAATACCTGCTACGCTAATTAGAAAAATGGTATAATCGGCTGGTGTTTTTCTAAGGGGATGTTCGGAGCTCACGAGCGAGAATGAAGGTGCCGAAGACCCGTGACGACGGGCTCGCAGGACACCGGTCCCCGTGAAAACACACCAGCCAATTATACCTATTTATTCTCTAATACTTCCAGCCCCGGCATTCTTTCTCCCGACAATAAACTCAGCGCCGCTCCCCCTCCCGTACTAACCAAAGTATAATTCAATTCCGGGTCATTTAGCTGCATATTTTCTACAAATCCCGAAGTATCCCCACCACAAATAATCGAAGTAATCTTATCATTCTCACCCAAAGTCTTCGCTACAATCACCGACGCCGTCGCATAAGCCGGGTCTTCTACCTTCCCTAATACTCCATTCCATAATACCGTCTTCGCCCCGTTCACCATATCTGCAATCTTACAAGTCGATACCGGGCCCACATCTAGCTTCTCGCCTGCACTATTTTCATCAAAATCTTCCGCCACATAGACCTGCTCCTGGTCGGTCGTATATCCATCTGCCGCAATCTTCCCGCCAATAATCAATCTATCCGAAATCGGCAAAAACTTATCTATTAGTGGCTGTTTATCACTTACTTTCGCCCCGCCAATAATCGTCACTAGCGGACGTTCCGGATTCTCCAATGCTTTCTTTAGCAAAGTCACTTCCTTCTCCACAAGCAGCCCTGCCACCGCCGGCAAAAGCTTCGCAATCGCCACCGTCGAAGCATGCGCCCGGTGCGTCACCGCAAACCCATCCTGTACGAACAGCGTCGCCCCCGTACTCCGCACAATATCCTCCGCCAACTGCTCATCATTCTTTTTCTCCCCCGGCTCAAACCGCAAATTTTCTAGCAACAAAATACTTCCATCCGGCATTTCCTCTACCGCCTGTTCCACTTCGTCGCCGCGACATTCATCGACAAACCCTACCTCCACCCCCGGAAGTAACGCCGCCAATCTCTCCGCTACAACATTCAGCGACAGCTTCTCATCCTTCCCCTCCGACCGCCCCATATGCGATATAATAATAATTTTCTTCGCGCCATTCTCTAGCAAATATTTCAACGTCGGTAAACTCGCCTGAATCCGAAAATCACTCGTCACTTTCCGCGTACCATCTTCACGCTCGCCTAGCGGTACATTATAATCCGCCCGCACCAGCACCACTTGCCCTTTTACGTCCACATCTTTCACAGTTTTTTTATTAAACATTTTACCTCACAATCTTCTTAACCCTATCATACCACATATCATCAAAAATTAACACCTCCATCACTACGCTCTCCAAAAAACTCGACACGAATATCGAGCTTTATCGACTCCCACCCCTGTACCGCCACCCCCCAAACTCGACGCGCGTGTCGAGTTTTATAAAAATCAATTCTTCCGGCTAAGCCCCCAGAAAACAATCTCCGGCTCAAGCCCATGGCATAAAATGGGCTAGCACGAAGCAGACTATTTTTTCCGACTCGAACCCTTGGTATAGAATGGGCTAATACGAGGCAAGCTCAAGCACCACGGGCTACTTTTTTCTAGCTAGAGCCCTTCGCTAGAGCGGTGTGAGACAAGGCGACGGCGAGTAGCGGACTGCACCGTATTTAGGATACAGAAAAGGAGCAACGGAACCGTCAACGCAGTATCACGCCAGCTATCGCGAAGGCTCCATAGAGCCACATCATATAAAAATAGCCCTACCGGGCTATTTTTGTTTATATTTGTCGAACTTTTATTGTATCCGTCCCGCAAAAATCCCGATTCCCCGATACAATCACCGCCAAAAGATGCTTCTTGCCTTTGCTAGATTGCAAATACCCCGACTCTTTCAGTTCCCTAGCCAAGTCAATGCCAAAATTCTCTGTATATGGTCGCACGAAAGCCGAGTTCGCATAAGCCAGCGCCATCTGATTCGCCACCCGCGTATCGCCCGTCACTGTAATAATCGGCAGATTCGGTCGTTGCGCTGCCATTGTCAGAGCCGTCGCCCCCGAAGCCGTCTGGCAAACAATCACGTCCGCGCCAATCTGCTCCGCCAGCCGCGCCGCCGCCGCCGAAATTGCATCATAATTACGGTTCTCACTCTGTGGATCGTGTGGGATCGGTTGTATTTCTGAATTATTTTGCGTATAGAGGATGACTTTTTTCATTGCTTTTACAGTTTCGAGCGGATACTTCCCCATCGCCGTCTCCTCCGACAACATTACCACATCCGCCCCCTGAATCACCGCATTCGCCACGTCGCTTACTTCTGCTCTAGTCGGCTCCGGATTTTCCACCATCGAGCCCATCGTCTGCGTCGCCACAATACAAATCTTACCGTGCTCACGACACATCCGTACTAGCTTTCGCTGCACAATCGGTACGATTTCCGCTCCGGCTTCAGCTGCCATATCACCGCGCGCCACCATGATCCCATCAGCTTCTTTGACAATCTCTTCCAAATTCTTGTCGCTCGACACCGCCTTGCGCGTCTCGATTTTTGCAATCACCTTTAGGCGTGAATCATACTTACGTAACACCTCACGCACCTTACGAATATCATCTGCCGTTTGTACGAAAGACACCGCCAAATAATCAAAATCTCGCGTCGCGCCCCATTCAATATCTGCCAAATCCTTCGGCGGCAAAATATCCCCACCAAAGTTCGTCTCCGGCAAATTCACGCCTTTATTGCTCTGCACGAAACCATTATTCTCCGCCACGACCTTAATTGCCGTCTCCGAAGTAATCTCTACTACATGCGTCCGCACTTTTGCATCAAACAAGTACACTGGCTCACCCACCTTAACCTTCTCGGCCAAGTTGTACTGCATCGGCAAAACACCATTTTTCTTCTGTTCCTTTATACTCGAGTCAAGAATGATCTCATCGCCCTCATGAATCTCATAGTAATTATTCTTTACCTTACCGAGGCGAATCTTCGGCCCCTGCAAATCCTGAATAATCGCTACCGAGCGCCCCTTTTCTCGCTCTGCCTTACGGATCCATTCAATATGTTTATCACGAGTCTCATTATCCCCGTGTGAAAAGTTTAACCGGCAACCATTCACTCCCGCCATAATCAGCTCGCGAATCTGCTCCTCGCTCGACACGGCTGGCCCGATCGTCGCCAAAATTTTTGTTCGTTTAAATATCTTACTCATACGGCTATATTTTAGCATACTTCTATGCTTTTATCCAGCAAAACTTGCCTATTTTTTACCATTAGTGTTATAATGGTTTTATGAAGAAAGGTCAGCCTAAAACTACTTATTTCCGTAAGGATTATGCCCCGGCAAAAGCCATGGCGCGCCAAAAATCTTCCGCCCAAAAATCCCACCAAACCATATCCGCGATCTCCAAAAATCTCAAAAAGACCGCATCCACCGTCAAAAAATCCGCTAGCAAAGCCACCAAATCCGTCAAAAACCTTTCCGTCAAAATTACCAACTCTTCCCGTCGCAGAAAATCCGATTTCATCCGTAGTTCTTATGCCAAACCTCAAAAAAGATCCGCCAGCGCCAAGCCCAAACGCGAGCCTTTCACCTGGCGTGAGTATACTTTACTCTCAATGATTAGCGTCTCAGCCATTGCTATCATAATTACTTTGAGCATTAGCGCATTTTGCGACCCGGTCAAAGCCCGCGAAGAAGAGTTTACCAAGATCGCTCGTGACTATTACGTTGAGTATCTCTATCCCAGTGCTCTCGGTAAGTACATCAATCAGCCCGAGACCATTCTCAAAGATTACGTCGACCATGGTTTACCCAGCGTTAAATTGCGTCAGCTATTATTATATGATAATGGCAAATATCTCGCCTCCAAATCTATATTCTCTAATTCTCATTTCGAATGTGACGCCAACAAATCCTACGTCCGCTATTTCCCTGTCGCGCCTTTCGGCCCCTACGATTTTGTCGCCCACTACAATCCCGTCTGCGAAGAAATTGATTAGTTTTGAACCAGAACAAATTCTCTGCACATTTTTCTCACGAAAATAACATTGCCTCAAAAAAAGAACCCCAATCGCTCAGAGTTCCCGGAAAACCCGAACCTGCATAGTCAACGCTGCCTGACGGTTTTTCTGTCTACTCTCATTATACTACACTTTTACTTAATTACAAGTACTTTTCCCTTTTTATCGACTAGAAGTAGCTTCTTAATACCATGAATTAATACTAGCTGGTATTTTAACTCACTTTTTATTCTGTCTATCCTCATCTTAGAATATCTAGCATCGAAAACAATATTCTGTGATTGCCTAGCGGCACGCTGCAAAGCGTGTTGAATATTATGCTTTCCTGTACCAGTAGAGCTTTTTAATTCCCAATATGTTTTTCTAATAAGATAATCAGCCGTTTTTTGATTAGTCCTATCTACGATCTCTACATCACTTTTAAAATAATCCGCCAAAATCCACGCCGCCGATATTTCACGCTCCGTTGGCTTACTTTTCAAATTTAGGGGAATAATTACTGAATATTTTTCTTTCATTCCCCTAGCGTAGCACACTTTACCCCAAGCTACCAACCTTAAGCATGATGTTTTTTGCGATTTTGTAGAAAATCAACCAAAAAATCCCCAAGGGGATTCTTTTTGTAACTGGTGAGCCGGGAGAGGCTCGTTATACGCCCAGTCGCGAAGCGACAATGGCGCGGATCCAAGAGAGACTCTCCGTTCTCCGCAGGAGAACGAAAATAAAAAGCTTCACATTCGTGAAGATTTTTATTTTCTTGGCTTCTTGGTGAGCCGGGAGAGGCTCGAACTCTCGACACCGGGCTTAAAAGGCCCGTGCTCTAACCAACTGAGCTACCGGCCCACAT
>CAZOPB010000016.1:0-23768 GCA_964581595.1 uncultured Candidatus Saccharibacteria bacterium | reverse complement strand
ACCGGATTCATAGAATCCGGTGGTGTTCGTCGTTTATTGCAAGACACCCTCGTGGCGTCATTTTTATTAGCATCGGAATGGTCGTCGCGGGGGTGATGTAAAACTAACGGAGGGCACCATGCTACTAATACATAAATCTCAATCAAGAAAAAAGTTATTTTTTCTAGTAATAACTTCTATTTGTAGTATCGGTGCTCTCCTTGGTTTTTCCGCATTAACTTATACACCAGAACTTTCTCATGCGAAAAGTATAACTTATAGGAAAACCATTGACGATATAACTTACATGCAGGAAATGACTTCTGATATATGTGAAAATTCTAAAGAAGGCAATACGAAGCAACTTATTGATTCGAGAGATGGTAAAAAATATTGGGTCGAAAAACTTCGTGATAATAATTGTTGGATGGTGCAGAATTTGGATTTGGATTTATGGGTAGAATCTGATGAGTACACGGGAAATAGAATATTAACTCCAGAGGATTCGGATGTGTCAGAAAAGCGGATTTTGAGCACTGGTAAATCGCAGATGTGGGATGCTAATACTGTAGAGGATTTCGTGAGGGCGAAATATTATGATGCTGGAACATATGTGTATAAGAGACCAGCTGTAGGGACGAAATGCCCGGATTCTGCAAGTGGGTTGGCTGCTTGTAATAGCAATGATGGTTGGACAAATGTGTCTGAGCTGAAAGCATCGGAGGATAGTAACTTCTATAAAGATAATGGTAACTTGGCTATTAGTGGAGTAGAATATGATGCACACTATTTGGCGGGGAATTATTATTCTTGGTGTGCTGCGACAGCTGAGAGCTGTATGAATACGGTAATGCAGGATGATGGAAAATATGATGCTCTAGAAAGTATATGCCCAAAGGGATGGAGATTACCAGCCGGCGGACAGGTTAATACTAGTGGGGAAATATGGCTTCCGCGTGTTGTAGATAAATCTGTTCCCTATCTTTTAAGACAATATGGTTGGCCTGCTGGAGAAGTAGAAGTGCTTAGTATATTACATGGTAGCTATGATTTTAGGCTTGCGCCATTTTATTATGTTGCTGGTGGCGTCGTGGCTTTCAATATGTTAAATAGTGCGGGGGAATACGGTGAGTATTTTGCTTCGACTGATAATCAAGTATCTAGTCAGGTTGGTGGTTTGATATTTTTTGCTGACCCGCTTTCTAGCGGTGGTTTACAGATGAGAAGCGGTAGTTTTAAGTATTTTGGTAACTCTCTCCGCTGTGTTAACAGGGCTGGTGTAAAATCAAAAAATGTGGAGATTACTGTACCATCCTTTTTGTCACTTAATATTGTACAGCAGCTTACTATTGAAGGTAAGCCTGGTAGTTTATCTACTGGGGCTGTTAACGTAGGCGTGGTGTCTAATCGGTCGTATTCTGTTAAAATGAAGACTGAGTCTGGGAAAACGGCGCTTTCATCTGAAACTACTACCGCGACAATTCCGACGTCTACGACAGTTAGGGCGGGTAGAAATGGATGGGGAATGAAAAAGAAAATATCTGCGACTGATAGCACTAAGCTTGGTGATGATACGGATTCTACGGCTTATTCTAGATTGACATCTACTTCTACTATGTATTATCAGTCTGCTGGGGCGGAAGTTAAAGATCTTTTCTTTACGGTTGGGATTGGTATCGCTTCAGATTTACCATCTGGTATTTACTCTACGAAACTTATTGTAACTGCTGTGCAGAATTAGTGCTTTCCTACTTCCTAGTTTGGTAGATTACTGGTTATTACCTAGCGCCACTGAATGGATTTGCTCCAAGATGGCATCCACCAATAGTAGCCTACTACTGCGTCAAAGCTTCTAGTACTCATTCGCCGTACTTTTAGTACGTCTCATTTCGTGCTTCGGCTTTTCCTTGTATTAGACTACTTTTGGTGAATGGTTCGAGTTGGAGTAGAAACAGAGCGTAGTACTCTCCTATTTCCTAGTTTGGTAGATGGTTAATTACCTAGCGACACAGCGGACAGACATGCCGCTATAGCGAACGCTGCTGAGATGCGTTGCGACGTCAGTAGAGAAACCCAGACGATAAGCGTTGGGTATACTGTCGGCCGTGGATGTCCAGTAATAACCGCTGCGACCGGCACTGCCTAGGGTGTTATCGACGACGTTACCGCCATATACGAAGTCAAGGGGATCATTAATAATACTTTGACCACCGTATTGTAGCGTATTATTTGCATGAGCTCCATAAGACGTAAACAAACTACTATAGGACTTATCACCTGAGTTAGGTGGTAATTGCCAGTTTTTTGGGCAAATACTACTATTCTTTACATCGCCAGAAGTTACACTACTAGTACCTGCTCCGGCTGTAGCAGTGAACCAGTTATAGTATCCGCCATAAGGAGCTTCATAATAAGCCTTGGGCTGGTATTGGTCACTAGATGTAAAACCGGATTTATCGGAAGCCGGAATAGTAAAGCTACCAGAAATCATATCACTATCTGCTGAGGAGATAGTCTTGTTGATAATTTCTAAATTCTGGGTCATCCAGCAGTTTTTATCATTAAGCTTAGTAACTATATAAGTTTTACCATTACGACTATCAATAAGTTTCTTACTGGAATTAATTTGCACGCTAGCACAAATATCGCTAGTCATATCTTGCATGTAGACCATATCATCCCAGGTCTTTACCACCTCCCCCGCTCCGGCGGCGGGGGATTGGTCGGAATTTGTGAAGAAAAGTTGCCAGAGAAGGGGGAAGTGTGGTATAATGGGAGTGTTGGAGGGTTACCCAAGTGGCTGAAGGGGACGGTTTGCTAAATCGTTAGTCTGGGGAGACCTGGAGCGGGAGTTCGAATCTCCCACCCTCCGCCAGAGCTAGAAATAAAGCCCATGAGGCTTTCTTTTTAGCTCTGTAGTGGATGGAGGTACAAAAACGAGTTTTTGTAAATTTCCTAATGGAAATTGAGATTCTCTTGAATGCGCGGCATGGTTGCGGTGCAACTGGGCGCATAACGAATCTCCCACCCACTGAATGATGCTTAGAATTTTTATTGATGAATGATAATTAGAGCAGGCTGTAGCGGATGCCTTGCTGGATGCAGGTGAGGGTATTTTTGGTGAAGGGGGCGGTGTCGGTGGGGAGGTGGTCGACGGGGAACCAACGGAGGTTGCTGCAAAATTTTGGCTCGTTGATATGGGGTGTGCCTTGGATGTGGCTGAGGTCGGTGGAGAAGAAGATTTTGAGATAATCTTCTCCGGGGATTTGGCCGATGAAGACTTGCTCGAGGTATTGTTCGTCGATGGTAATGCCGAGCTCTTCTTTGGCTTCGCGAATGATACATTTAGTAAGAGATTCACCGGGTTCGAGGTGGCCGCTGCAGGAGGCGTCGAATTTGCCGTCCATGTAGCCGGTGTTGGCGCGTTTTTGGAGGAGGAGCTCGGTATGGCCGGAAATTTGGCGGGTGAGGAGGAGATAGACTCCGATGTGGACTGAATATCTTTGTTTGGTCATATAATTATGATAGCACAGATTTCGGGTAATTATTAGAGAGAATGTTCTTAACATTGAGCGAATATATGATATAATGATGTAAAGATTCATTATTATTAACTGCGAGAAGAAAATGAAGAAGATCACAAAGTATATCATACAAAGTTTGATGGGCATTGGGGCGATTTTGACGCTGAGTGCGGGGAAAGTGATGGCTTTGACAGTACAAGAGGGAGCAGAAGCAGCGCGGGCGGATGGGATGCCGGCGGAATTGGTGGGGCCAGAAGGCGTTTTTACGAAGTTTTCTAATATTGCGCTCTATATCGTAGGAGCGATTTCGGTAATTATGCTGATTTGGGGCGGGTTGCGTTATATCCTCTCTGGTGGAGATAGCAAGAAAGTGACTGATGCGAAGAATACGGTGCTTTATGCTTTGGTGGGGTTGGCAATTGCGTGGCTGTCGTATGCTATCATACATTATATGTTGAGTGCTATTGGGGCCGTTACCGAGTAGGCCCTTCAGGCCTATTCGGGGCGAGATGTCTTCGCTTTGTGCGAAGACATCTTTTGGAGCCCTCGTTTTAGCTAACGTGATACTTCGTTGACGGTTCCGTTGCTCCTTCACCGTATCTTAAATACGGCTCAGTCCGCTACTCTCCGTCGCCTCGTCTGACGTTGCTAAAACGAGGGGTTCGTAAGGGAGAGCTTAAGACTAGTTGTTTTTGTTTGACGCTGTTAAAACAAGGGGTTCATAGAAAAATTGTTTTGGACTACTTTAAACAAAAGGTTCAATACGGAAAATGGTCGTGACATCCTTTGTGAAAGTGCTGTTGAATGATTTTTTTGGCGGTTCGATGGGGAATTTTATAAAAATAACAGAGAGAAAATGCGGTTGAACTTGTAAACCCTTTACAAGCTGCCGCTTCGTAACAGCCTGCAGTTTGCGTCGGTTTGGAAGAAAAAGAGCCACCCGGGTGGGGTGGCTTTGCGAGGATTAGGAGAGCCTGGGATGAGGCTTGCGGATAAGGTGGAGCTTGGTGAGCAGACCGATGGAGGGCTTGCGACGGTTGGCGGCCAGGGCGTTGATGAGCTGGTCGCGGTGAAGGGATTCGATAGCGCTGGCGTTCTCGCAGCTAGCGAAACCAGCGCTGCTGAAATTGCTGGGGCTGTCCATTTTACCATTCCTTTCGATGAAATATTTATCCGTACAGATTGAACTGTGACGAATACGAGGGGAGAGGGGGTTGCGGTGAAGAATTGAACTGGGGCTCTATGGAAGGATAATCTTCAGAGGTGAGAGCGCGTCTAGGGGCGTGTGGTTGAAGCTTGAACGCAGCGACGACCTGCTGATCGAGGAAGGCTTTATCTGGGGTGTATTCAGAAATTTTGGGCGCTGCTGGAGCGTAAGCATATGCGGCGCGCGTAAGCATAGTAATTTCCATAAATTCTCGCTTTCTGATAAGGATCATGCTTTAAAGAAAAGCAACTTAGCTATTATAGCAAGTTTTGTGGAAAATGTCTAGCGGTTTATGGCAAAAAATCTCCCCGGCGGGCGGGGAGAGGAGGCTATTGATAGCTTTGGCGGATTTGGTCGAACATGGCGTTGGAAGCGGCGCGTTCGATGTCTTCCTGGATGGGCGGGGTGCGAAAACCAGCGTTTTCTTCGATGTCTGTGCCGTATTCACCCCCATCAAAGGTCTCGGTACGCCAGCGGGGAACGATTAAGCTTTCATGCATATAGATACCTCCTTGTAAGGTGCTGGTATTATTATAACATGGATTAGCCTTGGGCGGGGGATTTGTGGGAGCTGATGGCGAGGGTGGCGGCGTAGAGGTGTTTGGCGCCGGCGGATTGGAAAAGATCGGCGGCGGAGAGCATGGAGGAGCCGGTGGTCCAGACGTCGTCGAGGAGGAGATAAATAGCGTCGGGATCAATCTTGGCGGTGAGAGCGTAAGCTTTGGCGGCTTGGGTTTTGCGTTCGGAGACTTTGGCGCCGACTTGGACGGTGTCAGTGGCGCGGGAGAGGAGCTTCTGGCACTGCCAATGGCGGAGTTTGGCGAGGTTTTTGGCGATGATGAGAGTGTGGTCGAGGCCGCGGGCGCGGATGTGCTTGCCGATGGTGGGGAGGGGAACGATGATGATTTTTTGATCTAATCCGAAGTTTTTAGGGATGGCATAATCGAGAAGTTCGGTGAGGACGGGGCCGGCGGCGCGGACGGAGCGATATTTAAAATCTTCGATAAGCTTTTTGAGGGCGCCTTCGCGGTAGCCAAAAGTCCAAAAAGATTGGAAAGGAAGCTCGCAATTAGGGCATTTTATAGAGGTGGATGGAGAGAATTTTTGGACATTTTTTGAGGGAATCGCAACTGGATTTTTACAGATGGGGCAAATTGGCTGGAAGTGATTAAACATGTATTTTTTACAACGTTCACATAGAACTGCTCCCAATGCCCCGCAACCTCTACAAGAGTGGGGGCAAAGTAGGTCGAGAAGACCGCATTTTGTTGTATTTTTTACAACGAAACTCATAATTAGTATTGATTTTATCACGAAAAGCCTTTATAATAAAGCATAACAATATAACGGAGGTAATTCAAGCATGGCTCGTAGTAATGATGCCGACATGCTGATGGAAGACGAATTAGCAGCTGCCTTTTTCAATGAGACGGATAATGCTCCGCTCGCTGAACCAAGCCCGAAGGCTGCGATGAGCGTTGAAGAACCATCAGAACCGGGGGTAAATGATGGGTGGGATGATACTGACGAATTTCCTGGACAACTCGCTGTGGATGTCTATGAAACCGCCGATAAGCTAGTAGTAAAAGCACGCACGGCCGGGATTTCTAAGTCGGATCTAAACGTGACGGTTGCGGATAATATCTTGACGATTTCTGGTGTGCTGAGTGGCGGGGAAGATGAGAATACTACGGCATGGCATATTCAGGAATGTTATTGGGGCGAATTTTCTAGAACGATTGTTTTGCCGGTGCAGGTGAAGGAAGATGAAGACTCAGTTCGGGCGGATCTGAAGGATGGTGTACTGACGATTACCTTTGAGAAGGAGAAGTTGGATACTGTCAAGCGGATTGCGATCCAGTAGTTAGGAAGCTCACACAGCTAACAAACTCCTCGGAACGAGGAGTTTGTTGGTATTCTGGTGAAGAGAAGCCTCCACGAATAGCAGCCTACTGTGGCGTCAGAGGCTGCGGTTGCTCAGTCGGCGTACCTCTTAGTACGTCTTCTTCCGCTACTTGCCTCTTCCTTGTATTAGACTACTCTTTGTGGATGGTTCGTGCAGCTATACTTGCAAGGGGTGGTCTTTTGTCGATAGTGGATTGAGGAATTAGCATTATAGTGTAATGGAGTGATTTTTCGTTTTTGTTGCCGCCGGAGCGGGGGAGGTGGTAGAATTGGGGTTTGGTA
This sequence comes from uncultured Candidatus Saccharibacteria bacterium, assembly GCA_964581595.1. Classification (GTDB taxonomy): domain Bacteria; phylum Patescibacteriota; class Saccharimonadia; order Saccharimonadales; family Saccharimonadaceae; genus Nanosyncoccus. The sequence continues at coordinate 16,871 of CAZOPB010000016.1, read as the reverse complement.
GAGCCATAAGAATTACAACAATGCAGAGTATGTTTGGCGCAGTTTGTGACGGTGCTCGTGTAGGTGATGAAGGGCAATTGGAAGACGAACGGGATGGAAAGGTTTATTGGGTGGGTAAACTTAAGGATGGTAATTGTTGGATGACACAGAACTTAGATTTAGACTTGTACGATAGTAAGACTAATACGGCAAGAAAGCTAACTAGTACAGATTCAGATATACCTAATGATTTAACTTCGATATCTGGATCATCGGGATTATGGACCGGGAGCACTTCAAATTATAATACAGTGAGATACTATGACCCAGGTGAATATGTTTACACTAACCCAACTATTTCATTGAGTGGTGACTGTGGCGCATTAGATAGCCCCGCTTGTGCGGATGCGGGTTGGCAGCTGATGGAAGGAGCTAGCACCGGTGGTGTTGTGAGCGAAATAACACATTATCTCGCTGGAAACTATTATTCTTGGGGTGCAGCTACCGCTGGGCAAGCCGCAACGTTTACTAGTAGCGCTACTTATCCGGCAGAGGCTACCCAGAGTATCTGTCCTAAAGGTTGGAGGCTCCCAGAGAATCAGGTTTCTACTGCTGGTACGGCTGTAGTAAAATCTTATCGAAATCTATTGGATAATTATGGTTGGGTATGGAATCAAGGAAGTGATCCTAATAAAACCAGCAGCAGTCTAACTGGAACTAAAGATGGTATTACTTATGATATTCGTACCGTTCCATTATATTTTCTATATGGGGGTCTCGTTGGTAATAGCTCTCTGAACGTTGCAGGTAGCCAAGGCTTTTATTGGTCCTCTACGGCCAACAAGGCCTCTAGTGCTTACGCTCTGTACTTCTCTTCTGGTGTTAATTCGTCATCTGACAACAGTCGCTACGCCGGCTTCTCTGTCCGCTGTGTCGCTAGGTAATTAACCATCTACCAAACTAGGAAGTAGGAGAGTACAAAAATGAATTTTACACAAAAATAATTTTGTATGATACAATGAAATTGTCCAACTATGCGATTTTTTCGAAAGAGAGATCCGTAACAATTTGATTTGTTTTATACATTGGAAACGACACCTTAGGTAGGCCGTTTCGTGTATAAAACATATGCGGATCTGTCGCATGGTTGGACACCAGCCTAGGGTGTCGTTTTTGTATGTGATAAGTGACGCTATCATGTGCGAAAACTCCCTTGGGTAAATAATTAACCAAAAGGAGGGCTAGCTAATGCGCAGCAAGAAAAAGAAGAAACCATTAAACACTTTTATGCTTCATAGTAAAAGTACTTATTTCTATAAACAACGGTGGTTTTCTTATAGTATTCCTCTTGTGAGTACGCTAGCTCTCCTTTTGGTAATGGGATTATGTATTAATCCAGTAGGAGGACTTGGTAATGGCAGTGATAGTAAGAAGGTGTATGCAGCAGATAATATACCAGGAGAACCAGGATATGATGATATAATCCCAGAAAATGGAGTAGCATTACGTATTGATACTACTTTGAATGATAAGGATACAATAGAAGAACAAGTATCAGGAAGTGGCACACAATATATTAAAGTAGATTTCACAGTAGGAGCTAATAATATACAGAATTATAATGTATATGTACAAGCAGGTAGTACAGCTTTAACTGGACAAGCTCATGGAGATAAGCTACAAAGCATTACTAGTAACACTACTGGTACTGTAGGAACTAGGCAGTGGGGATATGGTGTAAGTAGAGGAAGTGTAGATCCCAGTACTATGACTTATAAACCCATCCAAACTAGTGTCTCTACTAGTGCTGATAGTCAAGATGCTGGCGAGGGTAATACCCTCACCAACATCTCCCAACCCTATACCCTAGCCTTTGCTGCTAATCTCGAAGGAGCTGCCTCTGATCACTATAAGTCTAATATTACTCTGTCTGTGGCCGCGGGGGCGGGGGAGGTCTCTGTTATCTCTAATTGGGACGATTTAGTATATATGCAAGATATGAATCCTACTGCTTGTGCTGGTGGAAATGAAACAGGAAAACAGCTCATAGATATACGAGACGGTAAGAAATATTGGGTGGCAAAGCTAAAGGATAATAACTGTTGGATGACGCAAAATTTAGCTTTTGATTTGGATTCAAGTAGAGAACTGTTACCATATACAACTGATATAGTAGATTACTGGACGCCATCTTATTCGACTAGATATGGTGAATCTGTGATATTTAGTAATAACAATAACTTAGTGCAATCATATTCGCCAGGGCAAGTATACTGTAAAAATGGCTATTGTGCACAAGCTAGTGATTCAAGCTCAAATAACGGACATGATTTACAGGGCAACTATTATTCTTGGGTGGCAGCCACTGCTGGTACGGGGAAAGGTATGGACGAGATAAGTACTGCTGAAGGTAGTGTCTGCCCTAAGGGTTGGATGTTGCCTCTTGGAGTCATGTATGATACATTGCTCAGTGGCGTTACGCCGGCGCAAGCAATGCAATCACCGTATTATTTGTTGCACGGCGGGAAGATGGAAACTAATGGACTCACTGCGCTAAGTATAGGTTACTATTGGTCTTCATCGGTTTCAGGTAATACTACGGCTGTTAGTAAGAACTTAACTGATACTGGTCATGGTAGTGCAGGTGATTATTATAAATATGTTGGAATGTCGGTGCGGTGTGTGGCGAGATAGGGAATTAGGAGGATCTTTGTCTAGAGCGTGGAATTTGTGATATAATAATGGTGGAAGCGTGGCCGAGTGGTTGAAGGCGTACGACTCGAAATCGTATGGGCCGAAAGGTCTCGGAGGTTCGAATCCTCTCGCTTCCGCCAGAAGCGATTAATTAAAAATAAATCCCGAAAGGGATTATTTTTAATTGGTTCTCCTTCGGAGAACGAGGATTCTCTTCCACTGGGCGTCTCTACGGAAAAGAAAGTAAACTTTCTTTTCGCTCCGTTCCTACAGTGGACGAATCCTCTCTATACTGGTAAACCCGATTCTTTAGTTTCCGCTAAAAGTTGAGCCATAAAATTACGCCCCGGTTCGTGGGGTGTAGAGGGTGTTTGATTGGTTTATGACCTATTAGACGGGGCATCGATCAAAACTAGTGTCGAAAGAACTGGTTTTGACTGAGGGCGGAATGGAAGTTTTATTGATTTTGTGGTGGCTGGGCTTGGAAGGCTGGAAGAAGCTGGGCGGCGGAGTACGGATGAGACCTTTGTCGAGCTTGCCGGAAGCAGCCATGGTTAAGTTAAGCATAAAACACCTCCTAACGTGCAATTTGATAACTTTATTATAGCAGTTTTTGGATTAATAAATAAGATTTAGAATTAAGATTATGAACTTTGCGTTTAAAATTGCTAAAATATTGATTTTAAACGTAAAGTTTGCTATAATTATAACATGATAAATCAGATAAAGAAAGATAGAATCGAGACGCTTTTTCAGGAATATCGCCGATTGGTGGAGAAATATGGTGATATTGTTAAGGAGTTGACCATGGCGGAGCTGCCAGAGATGGTGTATAATTCGAACGCTATTGAGAATTCTACCTTGACGTTGGAGGATACTGAGGATATTTTGATTCGTGACCAAATTCATACGGATCATAAGATTCGGGAAATATATGAGGCGAAAAATTTGGCGAAGGCGATGGAATATCTGGTAGATAATTTGGAGCCACAGATTTCGATTGATTTGATTTTGAAATTGCATCGAATACTACTCACGAATATTCGTGATGAAATCGCGGGGCGGTTTCGTTTTGGTAAGGAATGGGTGCGGGTGGGCACGCACATTGGGGCGAATCCGGAGTTTGTGAACGGGTTGATGTATGAGCTGGTGGCGAAATACAATTTTAGTGATGATGAATATTTTTTGGAAAAAATCGCTTATTTCCATGCAGAGTTCGAGAATATTCATCCGTTTGGTGACGGTAATGGACGGATTGGGAGGCTGCTTACGAATGAGCAGTTGGACTTGCTGGGTTTGCCGCCGATTATTATTCCGAACAAGTCGAAATTTGATGAATACTATCCGGCGCTAGATGAATATACGCGAACGGGTAGGGTGGATAAACTGATGGAGCTGTTTGCGAATTTGCTGATAGAGGCGTTTTATCGGCGGATTGCTAAGATGACGGCGAGGAAAATTATTCCGGTCGCAGAGTGGGCGAGGAACAATGAGATGGGTTTACAATCCGCAATTAATAAGGCGATACGTGGGACGATTCCGGCTTTTCGGGTGAGAGGGCATTGGATGATTGATGCGGATTTTAGACTGCTGTTGGAAGAGAAAATGTAAATAGTTATTAATTCTGGCTGTTTTTCCAGGCGAGGAATTGCTGGATGAGGGGGATTTTGCTGAGGTATTGGTTCCACATGCCAATGAGACCTTTGCGGGTGTCGGCGGGGTCGCCGAAATTGCCAGATTTGGTGGTGTTCTCGTAGAGTGGAGTGGTGAGGTCGCCGGTAGAAGTCCAGCTAGTGTGGCAGCCGGTGGAGGTAAGGAGGGAAGTAGTCTCGAGATTGGCGATACAGGTGCGACTCCAATCGTCGTTCTCGAAAATCCAGATGAATTGACCATCGCTAGAGGGGAAGGCGTTCACAGTAAGCTGACCGGCGAGAATGGAATAGGTAAGGAAGGAGGCGATGGGGGTCTGGAAATTGGGGCTGGTATTAGCATTGACAGAGATGAGCTGGGGGACGTTTTTGTTTTTGCCGGAGGGCTGCCAATTGGTAAGCATGGGCTGACTGTCGACCTCACGGTAGAAATCGTTAAGGTTTTGGCCGCGGGAAAGGGCGTCGCGGTATTCTTGCATGCTGCTATAAGATTTGGCGGTGCCAGCAAAGAGAAAATCGGGGTTTACAGTAGTGATTTCGCGGAAACCGTAAGATTTGACTAGCTCACAAAGAGTTTTCTGGAGCATAGCGGGGAGCATGGTAGAAGTAAGGCCATAACCTTCGGTGATTTGGCTCATGCCTTCGCCGCGAGCGCCACGGATAATATCGGGAGCGTAGTGCCAGAGGCCGGTCTTGGTATCGAGATAATAGCTGCGAACTTTGGCGCCTTCAGGAGTATCGACGAAAGCGAGAGCGGCGCCGCGGCCGTCACTGAGCTGGAAGGGGTAAGATAGGCTAATTGATACGGCATCGATAAAAGTCTCAAAAGCTGGGACAAGTCCGCCGCTAGTGAGGCTGGCGGTGGTGAGAGGGTATTCATTACCATCTTGGCGCCAAGGGTCGCCAGAGATGATAGCGCGGCTGAGGATCTCGGTGCTGCGTTCTTGAGAGAGAGGAGTGAATGGTGTGGAGGCAGGCTGAGATTGAGATTTGGTTTTAGCTTCGGCGGAAGGTTTTGCTTCTGGCTTAGTCTTGGCGGGTATGTCATCTTTGGGATAGGCTTCGGCTGGGGGAGTGATAGGCTGAGCTTCGGATGGGGAAGCTTGAGGTTTGGCTTGGTCGCTTAGGAGCTGAATTTGTTGATAATATTCATAACGGCGACCGTAAAGGATTTTGGCCAAAGAGTCCATGGCGTGAAGGTAGGTAGTAAATTGATCAGGGGTAGCCTGGGCTTTGATGCCGTCGAGGAATTTTTGGCGGAAGGTGGCAAAGCCGACAGGAGTACGGTAATCGGGCTGACCTTTGGCAGGCTTAGCGAGGAGAAGATTGAGATCGGTAGCGTTGACATTTTGCCAATTATTAGCATTATGACCAGTGAGGACGGAGAAGATTTGCTTTTGCTTGGGGCCATGGGAAAGATCTTGGAAGATGGTATTTTGAGTGGATTTATGTTCATTAACTGGCATGACGACTTGGAGAAGGAAGTTTTCGATATCGCTGGGGGTGATTTTGCCAGATTTGAGATTTTTGATGACGGACTCTCTCTGTTCCGTAGCGACCTCAGCATAGCCATCGGGGACGGCGTCGATTTTTTGACCATTAGCGAAATAGAGAATAATTTTGTTTTGCTGCTGTTCATCTGGGGCAATTGGCAGTGAGCTGGATGGAGCAGATTTATTGGATTTATGAGATTTTGACTGCATAACAGCGTGAAGCTTTTGTGATTTTTTGGTGTTCCCACTCTTTGATTTACCAAACATAAGCTTATTATAGCACAGAAAAAATGGCTGGTCTAGAGAGGAAAATGACGATAAAAATAGAGGTGGAGCTGGAAAAAGTGGTGAAAGTATTGACAAATTGCTTATGGTGTGCTATAATGAAGAGATAGGGTAGTGAAAATGCCCTATGTATGTACTGGTTAGCTATTTTGGAAGAAATGGCTGGTTGGTGGTTCTTTGAAATGGCGTTTGCGGCTAGGTGAGCATGAGGATTGGTGCTTAGCTAGCCGTAAACGTGGACGTTTGCGAGCCAAATGAATGGGGGAATTATTTATGAAAAAAGTGGCTGGTGTTGATGTGGATGTCAAGGTGAAATTTGGTGTCCAGGAGAGGAGTCTCGTGGAAGCGAACAAGAGCCTGCAGGCGGCGGCGAAGATCGTCAAGTCGTTGGGGCTGAGTTTGCTGGGCGAGCATCCGGGCTGCGTGAAGGCGCTGCAGATCGATGAGGACAAGCATATGGAGCTGCGGCAGTTTCGCGATGCGGAGGAGCTGGTGCGCTATATGACCTATCTGGACAAGCTGGTGGCGCGAGCCAATGAGCTGACGCCGGATTGTGTGCCGAGCTTTACGCATACCGCGGATCGTTTTCTGTATAAGACGGCGAACGGGCGTGCGGCAGTATTGCTGATACGGGCTGGTAATGAGGTCTGGAATATGACTGGCGAAGTGACTTTGCCGAATCGAATGGCGGCCTGCACTGTGCGCAAGAGGCTGATAGAGAATGGGCTGGACGCGAAGGTAGTGTAAACTACTGGAGTGCAACTCTAACATTTGGAAGAATAATTTGGCTTTGGCGGCGCAAACGAAAGGGGCTCTTCTCTAGGGAAGGGCCTTTTTCTATGGGGGTGGTGGGCGAATTTGGTGTGATTCAAATTGCTACGCATTCCCCAGAGAAAACACCCCACCTAATGGTGGGATGCTTTCTCTGGTACATCCGACAGGATTCTACCTACGACCTGCAAGCAAACGCGATTTCTATTTCACTCGGTAGCGAAGCTACCTCGAACAGCCAGCTGAGCTACGGGTGCATATAAGGATGTTGATGTTTGATTTGACATAGGGCATGAAGTTTATTGTGCTTGGACACCACGAAAGCCCATAACGAATGTTATGGGTTTTCGTGGTATGCCCGACAGGATTTGAACCTACGACCTTTTGCTCCGCAAGCAAACGCTCTATCCAGCTGAGCTACGGGCACACATCTAGTTTAGTTATTTAGATTGTCTCAAGGAATTATATGCTTTGGTATGCTAGCTGGATGAGCGTTGCTTGAAGCAAACGCGGTTTTTGATTTTTCTCGGCATTCGCCTGCGAACAGCCAGCTGAGCTACGGGCACATATTTAGTTTTCCTTGTGTGAGTATTGTGTGAAAATCTAATGAAATTCGCGCGAATACTCACTTGACAATGAAAATGAGCATTGCGATTGCTCGCAACATATTCATTATAGCACATTTTATGGGAAATGGATAGACCTAAAGTGCGAAATTATTAAAAAATTATGGAAAAGGGAAGTTTTTGGGGTGAAAAGTGGAGAAAATAGGGTTGTTATCTGAAATTTGTGGTACAATAGGGGTATGAAAAATACTGCGAAACTTTCTGGAGGTCAGACGCGGTTACGTCTGGAGCGAGCAAAGGTTAAATTATTAGCTTCTTATTATGGGCATCCGGCGCGAGATTTGCGCTTGATATGTATTACGGGTACGACGGGCAAGACGGTGGTGGCGCATTTTGTGCATGAGATTCTGCGGGCGGCGAGTCAGCCGGCGGCGATTCTGGCGTCGGAGGGGATGATAAAAGCGTCGATGTTGCATAAGTTTCTGAACGACGCATGGAAGGCGAAGGTGACTTATGCGGTGGTGACGGCGCCGGCGGAGGCATTGGAGGCAGAGGTCTTCTATGGATTGCCGATTTATGTGGCGGCGATGACGGACTTTGTGCCAGGGAATATTACAGAGAATGAGGAAAGGGCCTATCTTGATGCGAAGGCGAAGCTTTTCCAGATGGATCCAGAGATTGTGGTGCTGAATCGGGATGATACGCATTATCCAGAGTTTGCGGGATTCCGTGGAAAGATGGAGACGATGACTTATGGGGCGTCTTCAGATTCGGATATGAGAGTGGAGTTTTCTAAATTGTATCGTAAGGGGGCTGAGGCAGGGCTGGCTTTTGGGAATAAGAATTTCACGGTGGCGAGCTTCTTGACGGGGGATCCGACGATTTCTTATATGGCATGTGCGGCGGCGATCGCGACGGCGTTGAATGTGGCGCCGGGGGTGATTGCGGAGGGGGTGGCGAACTATGAACCGCGAGACAATTAGTCTTGTTTGAGCAGGGTAGCCTCCACGAATAGCATCCTATTGCTTCGTTAAGACTTGCGCTACTCAGTCGCCGCATGCTAAATGCGCCTCCTTCCGTTGCTCTGTCTTGCCTCGCACTAGGCTACTCTTCGTGAAGGATTCGTAGGGCCTAGTTTGCAGGTGAATTCTTGTGAACGTTGGTTACTAGGTCACTCTAAACAAGGGGTTCGTGGGGTTGAATTTGTAGAAAGGTTTGAGATGGGAAAGATAGTTTGCCACGGTGCTTGAGCCTGCCTCGTATTAGCCCATTCTACGCCAAGGGTTCGAGCCGGCTAGCTCTCCTACTTCCTAGTTTGGTAGAGTGTCGGTCAATTACCTAGCGCCACTGAGGTTTTCTGTTTCAGAAGAGCATTCACCAATAGCAGCCTACTACTGCGTCAAAGCTTCTAGTACTCATTTGCCGTACCTTTAGTACGTCTCATTCCGTGCTTCGGCTTTTCCTTGTATTAGACTACTCTTGGTGAATGGTTCAAGCCATCTGACTCTCCTACTTCCTAGTTTGGTAGATGGTTAATTACCTAGCGACACAGCGGACAGAGAGGCCTATATATGCTTCTACAGCATCAGACATGCTAATATATGAGGATGCAAGATTTGAGCCTTGTATTATTCTTAAGTAATAGGCTTTGTTAATATTTTGATTATAGCCTAACAGATTAGCCGTCCAGCATCCGGCGAGATTACCAGAAGTAGTGTTCAAGAAACTCTGATTGACATTACCAGCAAAAACGAAATTATAAGGTGCGATAATAGCGTTACTATAGCTTAGTCCATTGACAAGATTGTAAAAATCTCCGTTATTGCCTTTGTCATCATTAGGTAATCGCCAGTTTTTAGGGCAAATACTTGACGTTGCTACTAACCCATAAATGGAAGAATAAACATCCTGAGCTCCAGCTGTAGCCGTATACCAGTTATAGTAAGCACCGTTAACTAAACTATTATTATAGTAGACTTTTGATTGATCTATATCCTGTGCGGAAAACTGTTTCGGATCGTCATTTGTACTATCCAATATAGTCGATGCTGGTAAGGCGTACTCTTCACTAACGTCCGAATCTTCTGGAGTCAATGTACTATCGCCAACTAGTCTTAGATTCTGTGTCATCCAGCATTTAGCTTCATTGTTGGTTTGGTTTTTGATTCTAGCTATAGTATAAGTATTACCATCCCTACTATCAGTTAATGTCTTTTGCGTATTTAGTGGAGCTTGCGAACAGGCGGTAGGATTCATATCTTGCATATAAACAAGCTCATTCCATCCTTTTACCACCTCCCCCGCTCCGGCGGCGGGGGAAAATTATAGCCGTAAATATATATTCTTCTATAAAATTGCCAAAAACATCATGGATGTGCTTGCAACTCAAAGAAAATTTGCTTTATAATCAGATAGAGCGCAGGAGCTAGGTGTTTTACAGATTTTTGGTAGAGTGGTGGGTAGGTTATTTTAGGCACATTTGTTCCATAAAAACTAAATGTGAGGTAAAAACTTATATGATGCAAAAGATTATATGTTTAATGTTTGGAGTACTTAAGAAGCTGTGGGCGGCTTACCGTCAGCGGTGTCTAAGGAAACAAAAAATTAGTCAATCCGTCGACTTTGAAGCTAATCTAAAAGTTAGTTTCAAAAGGCGGAAAGACTAACCATTTCCTAATTTAATTATAACAACTTTAATACTAATGTCTAGCTAAGTTCTATTGAACTTCTGTGGGCTTTTCCACAGCCTGTGCTCTTTTTTGATGAGATGGGATGAGAACGCTTGTCGAAAGTAGGAATGTTCGGTATAATGAGAATGTCTAGAGCTTATGTTATCCACATAAGAAAACAATTCATTTTGGTTTTTGTCATACGGTTAAATGGCACCGTGAGGGGAGCCGCGTATGACTGAAACGCAAGTGGATGTTTTACATAAGCTCTAGACACCCTCGTGGTGCCATTTTTGTATGAAGAGGAAAGGTCTCCGAGGGTGCAATTAAACCAAACTAGGAGGCCAGATGCTAAAAATACATAAATCTCATTCTAAAAAGTTATTACTAATACCAATAACTTCTATTTGTATAGTAACTGGCCTCCTGGGGTTTTACTACTTAACTTATACCCCAGAACTAAGTCATGCAGAATCTGTAGCTTCCAAGAAGACTTTAGCCGATATAGAATATATGCAAGATATAACTTCAGAAATTTGCGCCAATACTAGGGAGGCTGACGTTCAAGGTAATTATCAGTATCGGTTAATCGATAAACGAAAGAATTTTGATGGAACGAACCCAAGATATTGGGTGGCTAAGCTTAAGGATGGCAATTGTTGGATGACACAAAACTTAGATTTGGATATTCCATCCTCTGGATTTAGCACAGTCAATACTGATATTACCTCTAGCTGGGGCTCTTGGTCTGAGTATAAGCCTGTAGCTACGACGGATTATAAGGCTTTTTGGGAAACGCCTAATGCTGTGTCATCATATGATCCGGGGATCAGATATTGTGGGAAAGATTCACGTTTTGAGTGTACGTTACAAAGCAGTAATAATGGTGGGCACGATGCGCAAGGAAATTATTATTCTTGGGGTGCTGCTACGGCTGGGCAAGCAGGTTCTTTAACTGAACAAGCATCACAGCGCGCTACGCAAAGTATTTGTCCGAAAGGATGGAAGTTGCCATTAAGTGGTGATGCATATAATGATTCAGAGGGGTCCTATTTTAAAATATTAAATGGAATTTCTGTGTCGCAAGCCACTAAGGCTCCATATTATTTTACTTTAGGAGGCTATATAATGACTCAATCAGGTAATATTTCGTGGGTTGGTACAACTGCTAGGTATTGGTCGGCTGTATCATTAGAGGCCGATCATTCTTTTTCGTTATATATTTCTGATAATATGGTATCTCCAACACATGCAGATAATTTGCGAACTATGGGTAATTCTATCCGATGCGTGGCATTGGGTGATAAAAAAGAGCCGAATAATAATGTGAGTATAGAGGTGAATCCGACGATTAGCTTAGATGTGGCGGATGAAGTGAATGTAGGGAAAAGTGAAACTAATCCATCGACGGCGGATTTGAAGGTGAAGGTGAGCTCGAATCAGCCGTATAGCGTAAATATTAATGCAAAGGAACATGCGGAATTGACATCGGAAAATGGTGATAAAATTCCTTCAAACGGTGGTGCATTAACTGTTGCAGAGAATAATTGGGGGATTATGAAATCAGGAGATACGACTTATACGAAGGTTACTACAACTCCAGAACTCTTCTATCAAGCAATGAGTGCTGGAGTGAATGATATATTATTTAAAGTTGGGATCAGTACGGCGCCGGATTTGGCGAATGGGACTTATACGACGGACATTGTGATTACGGCGATACAGAATTAGTAAAATTTATGAATATTTTATCGAATCGACGCTAGAAAATTAGAATTTACAGAGAGAAAAATTAGTTGAACTTGTAAAGGGTTTACAAGTTGCTGCTTCGTAACAACTTGTAGCTTGCGTGTTCTAGATGGGACAAGTTCAAATGTGTGGGTAAGAAAAATCCCCGGCCGGGCGGTCGGGGACTTAAGGAGAGTCAGCTGAGGGATTTGATGCGCTCCTGATAGAGCTCGTGGCAGTAATTGCGGAAATCGATCAGGTCGGCGCTGGGCTGGGCGGGGAATTTGATCAGCCAGAAATCGATGAAGGTGCGGCCGTCGAGGTCGGCGGTGTCGCGGCTGAGGATGAGGGGTTGGAGCTCGGGAGGAATGATGGGCTGGAGCGGGCCGATGAGGGCGGGGGCTTGGTGGCGGTAGACGATGAGCTGGATAGTGTCGGCGTTGGGAATGTCGCCGAGGCGAAGGCGGCAGATGGCTTGGCCGCTGGTGGAAGGATTTTGGCAGTTGACGATGGTAGATTGACCGAGGCGGACGAAGATTTCGCCGTCGAAATTAGTGCCGAAGATGGCGCAGGTGCGGTTGTCGTGGTCGAAGAAGGTTTGGGATGGGTCGATGATGCGGTTATTGGGGTCGACGGGGATGATCTTGGGGAATTCGAGGAGGGTGGGGCCGCTGAAGGCGTCGTGGTTTTTGACGATGACGCTGTCGCCGTAGTCAGTGACTTCGTTGGGCCAGTAGATTTCTTTGAGCTCGCTGATGGTGAATTCACGGTAACGCATAGAAACACTCCTTTTAAAGAATCTTAGGTAAAACCTACCATTGTAATATACTATACAATTGGTGATGTGACAAGATTGACATTTGGAGAATTAAGATAAAATTAATCAATAAAAGCCCCTCAGCGCGAGGACTGAGGGGCAGAGATTAACCGTAATAAGGGTGCTCGGCAGCCCATTTATTACGGATTTTAGAGGTGCGAAAATCGCAGGGAATAAGCCATTCGACGTAGAGGTAGCCCTGGACGATTTCGGGGGTGAAGAATTTGCGGGTGGCGATGGCGCTGAGACTTTCTTCGATAGGGGCGGGTGGACACATGACTTCGCCAGAGTAGAAGATATCTTTGGAGCCAGTGATTTGGATATGGGTAGCTTCGAGGGGGTGAGCAGGTTTCACGATGGACATGGGCTCGGTGGCGCCAGTGACGCTGACGGGGTCGGGGAGATATTCGACGAACCGGGTTTGGATCTGGTAAGTGTCGTCGAAGATTGCTTCGGCGGCGAGGCATTGGATGATTTCGGCAATGATGTCTTCGGGAAGGGAAGCCAGCATGTCGTAGGGGATGCGACGGTTGAGATCTCGTACAGGAAGTTCGCGGGGGAGAAGGAAGATTTCGTGGCCTTGGAAGGGGCTGGCGGGGATGACATAGAAGCCTTCGGGGCAGGGGACGACGGTATTGAGACGGTAGATGTTTCGGAGTTCTTTATGGGAAAAATTAAGCGTAGGTACGATCATAGACATGGGAATGTCCTCCTTATAAAAAATAGGGGATTTTCGCGAAAATGAAAGGTGCGATATATAATATAGACATGACCAATTAGGCATCGGTCGATGCTTAGTATTATTGTAGCATAGATTTGTGAAAAAAGCAATAGTTTTATCTTGATTTTTGCTAAAATGCAATATTTTGATGTGAAAATGAGATTATGTGAAAAACAGGGATTAACATTTTGGAAAGTATGGTACAATGGAGATATGGTAAAAGCGAGGTCAAGTAAAGTAGGCAGACCAGCGGGGAAAGCTGGCGCGAAAAAATCCACGAAGTCGACAAAAGGGCGCAAGAAGTCTGGTAAGACTACGCCAGAGTATGAACTGCCGGGAGGATTTTGGCGGCAGATTGTGGCGATTTTGATGCTGCTTTTGGCAGTGATTTTGGTGTTTTCTTGGATGGGGGATGGGGGCGAATTGTTGAATACGACAGATGGGATTTTGGCGGAATGGATTGGACGGGCGAGGTATTTATTGCCGGCGATTTTTGCGTGGCTGGCGGTGAAGATTTTCCGAAGTGAGAATAACCAGATTCCGCCGGTAATGTGGACAGCGTCGATTTTGATGATACTGTGGGCGGCGGGAGTGTTTGGTCTCTCGACGGTGGGACAGCCGCATCCAAATGGCGGATTAGTCGGGGAGTGGCTGAATAGTTTTATCGTGCAGATTTTGAATCCGGGGGCGGCGATTATCATATATATTATATTGATTTTTGTGACGCTACTCTTTATCTTGCAGATGAATCCGGCGCAAGCTTTCCATGCGGTCGGTAGCTTATTCCGGGCGACGGAAAAGAAGGTGGAAGAGCCGGTAAAAGCCGAGAAGAAAACGCGTGGTGAGAAGGCAGAGAAGCTGAAGCCGGCGCCGAAGCTGTCGGATTTTGACGTGGAGATTAATGATAGTACGGAAGCGGAAGAGCCGCCGAAGAAGGAGAAGGGCGGGCTGTTTAGTAAGTTTGGCAAGAAGAAAGAAAAGGTAGTAGAGGAGACTGTCGAGGAGAAGGTCGAGACGGCGCCGGAGAAGGCGACGGACAGGGCGCTAGTCGCGATGACGGATCCGAACTGGAAAATGCCGGGGTTGGATTTATTAGAAAAGAAACAATCGCCGGCGGATGCAGGAGATGTGCGGCAGAATGCAGCTTTGATTCAGTCGACATTAGCGGATTTTGGAATTGAGGTAGAGATGGGGGATGCGAATAAGGGGCCGAGGGTGACGCAATATACGATGCGGCCGCCATCAGGGGTGAATTTGTCGAAGATTTTGGCGCGTGATAAGGAGCTGGCGTTGAACCTGGCGGTAGATAAGATTAGGATTGAGGCGCCGATTCCGGGGACGAGATTGGTAGGCGTAGAGGTGCCGAATGTGAGATCGGCGGATGTAAGGCTGAGGGGGGTATTAGAAAGTCCGGAATGGAAACATGCGGCGGACCCATTGACTTTTGCGGTAGGCAAGGATATTTCTGGTAAGGCGGTGGTAGCGAATTTGGCGAAAATGCCGCACTTACTAATCGCAGGTACGACGGGCTCTGGTAAGTCGGTGATGACGAATACGTTGATTTCTTCGCTATTGTATCATAATGCACCGAGCGATATGAAGCTGATTATCGTAGATCCGAAGCAGGTGGAAATGGTGCAGTATAATGATATTCCGCATTTATTGACGCCGATTATTACGTCGGTAGAGAAAGCGTTGTCGGCGATGAAGTGGGCGGTGAATGAGATGGAAAAGCGCTATACGATTATGGCGGAAGAAAAGGTGAAAAATATTGTCGACTATAATACGAAGATGGCGGCGAAAGTCGAAGCGGAAAAGAAGACGACAGAGAAGACGGCGAAAGCGGAGAAGGCTGGTGATGGAGCGGAAGATGAAGTGAAGGCAGAGGCAGAGACGGAGCCGGTGAATGGGGGGGAGAGGATGCCGTATATCGTGGTGATTATCGATGAGATGGCGGATCTGATGATGATGGCGGGGAAGGATTTGGAAATGCTGATTGTGCGGATTGCGCAGAAGGGGCGCGCAGCGGGGATTCACCTAGTACTCGCAACGCAGCGTCCAGAAGCGAAGGTGATTACGGGCCTCATCAAGGCGAATATTCCGGGGAAGATTGCTTTCGCGGTAGGTAGTCAGATCGATTCGAGGATTATGCTAGACCAGCCGGGAGCAGAGAAGCTGCTGGGTAAGGGTGATATGCTAATGTTGACGACGGAGATGATGGGGAAACCGCGTAGGATTCAGGGGGCGTGGGCGAGTGATGAAGACATCGCGAGAGTGACGGATTTCTTGAGAGCGCAGCGGGCACCAGAGTATAATGATGAGGTAATTGCGCAGGCGGTACAGATTAAAGGGATGGGGCCGGCAGATGGCGGGGCGATTGGTGACCTCGGTAGGAGGTATGATCCGAATGATCCAGTAGTGAGAAAGGCGATTGAGATTACACTAAGGCAAGGCAAGTTCTCGACGGCGAGTTTGCAGACTTGGCTAGGGAAGGGACATGGGTTCGTGTCGGGATTGGCGATTTGGCTGGAGGAAATCGGTGTGATCGGGCCAGCGAATGGGCATAAGCCGAGGGATGTATTGATCAAGACGATGGAAGAGTTTGAGGAGCTGGCGGGGAAGTAGTAGGGAAATATCCTCTGTATAGGTGCGGAGGATATTTTTTGATGTTTTTGGGCGGAAATGAAAAACTTGTGGTATAATGAAAGTGTTACTAAGATTAAATTTCATATACGAGTTTGTTTTTGGATAGCAATATAGCTGTGCTCACAGAAAAATATTGGCACCATGAGGTACCAGGTTCTGTGAGTGTCAAAGCTCGTAGAGATTTGGTCTTAGTAACACCCTCGTGGTGCCATTTTTGTTATGACGATGACAGAAGTCGGTAACCTCGAGTTTACATTAATCAAAAGGAGGGCCAGCATGCGTCACGCGGCAAAAAGATTAAAGAAAAAGAAGCCATTAAAACTTTTTACTAAACAAAAGCTTCATAGTAAAACTAGTAAAAGTACTTATTTCTACCTTAATTGGACCCCTTTTTGTAAAAAGGTGTCCAACCGCCAAAAACATTTAGTAAGGTTTTGCTCGGAAAAGCGCGATTTCCCGAGCAAAACGAATAACTATATGAATTTGGA
Source organism: uncultured Candidatus Saccharibacteria bacterium (assembly GCA_964581595.1). GTDB lineage: Bacteria > Patescibacteriota > Saccharimonadia > Saccharimonadales > Saccharimonadaceae > Nanosyncoccus. Next base: position 365 of record CAZOPB010000016.1, on the reverse strand, counting down.
ACACAATGGTTATCTTTCTACTTATGTCTTGCCTGCAGTATGTGTTGCGGCTCTCCTTTTGGTTGCAGGGTTAACAATTAATCCTAGTATATGTGGTAATGCTAAGGGTTTTGCGTTGGAGGGCGGGGGAGAGGGAGGGAGTAGTGTAGTCAGTGAGGATGGTGGAGGAAGTAGTGGCAGTATGGCTGGTGAAAGTGGTATAGCTAATGGTGGGGATGGGGATGCTAGGATGGCTGATGATGGAGAAAGTGGAGGCAGTGAAACTGGAGTAGTGAGTGGGGATGATGTAAGTAGCAAAGCTAGGACTACGACTAGTATTGCAATAAATTGGGATGTAAGGGATCCAGAAGAGCAAGAGACACATG
>CAZOPB010000015.1:0-26311 GCA_964581595.1 uncultured Candidatus Saccharibacteria bacterium | reverse complement strand
AGTTATTATGAGACAACGAGTATTTTTGGGTGAAGTTATTTATGAGCTAATACGGAATTTTACACAAAAATATTTTTATATGGTACAATAAAGATGTTACTCAGTTTTAAGAAAATGCATAAAAGTGTTTTTCTCGATTATTAATGGCACTATGAGGGCCAGTCTTCGAGAAGAAGCTTTTATGCCGACGTCTCAAAACTGAGTAACACCCTCGTGGTGCCATTTTTGTTATGACGATAATAAGGATTGGTGCTTCGGGAAAACTCACTAAACTAAAAGGAGGGCCAACAAATGCGTCACGCGGCAAGAATAAAAAAGAAGCCAAAGTTAAATTCTTTTACTAATATAAACAAATTGCTTCATAGTAAAAGTACTTATTTCTACAAACAACGATGGAGTTCTTATCTTGTCCCTGCCATGTGCGCGCTGGCTCTCCTTTTGGTACTAGGGTTTGCGGTTAATCCTTTTGCGCAGAGTGGGGAGGAGGTGTATGCGGTGAGCGGAAGAAGTGCAACGATAAATCCGACACTGAGTATAGAAATAGATAATGGAGCTACAATGAATCCAACTTATGTAACTCCTGGAGAAGTAGCGTATAGAAGTCATATTGTAAAAGTATCAGCTACGGATATCATGAACTATACCTTACAGCTTACCGCAGCTAGCGGTGAATCAACAGAACTTAAGAATGGAGATGCTAGTATTCCTGGTACCGTAGCAAAAGTCGGTAAAGAGCTAGCAGAGAATACTTGGGGCTGGAGCTGGAGTGAAACTAATACTGATAGTAGTGAACAGACTTATTATGCCTTGCCAGCTTATGGTACAACTGGCGGGACGATCGATACTGGTATGCTAGAATCCAAACAAGCCAACGAACAGAATACCGTAGAATTCACTAAGAAATTAACCTTTGCTGCCAACATGGGTAGTGATAAGCCGAGTGGACATTATACTACTACTACGATGCTGAGCCTCGCCGCCACGCCCAAACAACTCGTATTCGATGGCATTACTACTATGCAAGAGATGAACAGTACTATCTGTGAGAATGCGGCGGTGAATGATACGACGAGACTCAAGGATTCACGGGATGGAAAGTACTATTGGGTAGCGAAACTTGCAGACAACCATTGCTGGATGACGCAGAACCTCGCATTAGATCTTACCGACATCACCCTTACGCCAGAAGATTCAGATGTCACAGAAAACTGGACGCCGAATCTAGTGTCGGGGTTGTGGACGGCGGTAGCAGATGAAGAAAATAATATTCCAACAGAAGAAGAGATTAAGTCGATTCATTATTACAATCCAGGTGAAGTCATCTGGGCGGAACCGAGATTTCCAAGTGAAGTAATCGATATGTGTGGAGCTCTTGATAAGTTAGAGGATTGCACGGAGTATTCCTTTAAAGATGTAAGCGGTTTAGAGCCTAGCAATATTGTCACGGATATAGCGTTAAATGGACAGACTGGAATATATGACGCACATTATTTAGTAGGTAATTATTACAACGCAAATGCAGCTACGGCAAATACAGTATTATCGACTGCGTCCGGAGAAGATGTGTCGGCTAGTATTTGCCCGGCTCAATGGGGGCTACCAAGCTCATCAATAGGTGCCAGTTTTAGAGATGCGTATGCGGCTGGTCCGCTCGATATCTTTATTAAGAATCCTCTATATATGGTTCTTGATGGAAACGTATCATACAGTAAATTGTCTGGCGGAGGCTTTGGAGCACGTTACTTTGGAAGTCGTTTTATAGTGAATAGTAGTGGTGCGAAAGTTTTGCTAACGCTGTTCGCGAATGGAGCTAGTAATATAGCACATAATAATAGTCTCGTGCGACTATCATATGATCAGGCGTTGCCTACGCTTGGATATGATGTGCGGTGCGTTGCTAAATAGCGGATTATAGAAGCAAAAATAGGCGGAGGCATTCGCCTATTTTTGTTTTACTTAATGTACTCTCCTACTTCCTAGTTTGGTAGATGGTTAATTACCTAGCGACACAGCGGACAGAGCGACCGTAGTAGCGATCGCCGCTGCTGGACGGATTAACGTCAGTATCGAAGTTCAGGCTGTAAGTGAAGCCGCTACTGCTGGCCGTAGATGACCCGTAGAAGCCCTGACCGCCGGCATAGCTCAGAGAGCTACCAAAGCCGACGTAGCCGCCATATACGAAGTACAATGGGGCTAGGCGAATATCCTGCGTACCGTAAAGTAGACCGCTATTGGTACCATATGAAGTCAGTAACTTGCCAAAGGACTTATCGGTCGTATTATCCTTACTGTAAGGTAATCGCCATCCCTTAGGGCAAATACTTTGAGTAGATTCTCCGGCCGTATTAATACTCGCAGCTTGTCCCGCAGTAGCAGCTCCCCAAGAGTAGTAATTTCCAGCTAAGTAATGAGCATTATAAATATTACCACTAACAACACTAGCAAAATTAGGGTCATTTGAAGCGCTCATACCGGAAGTACTTTGCCAACCTTTGTCAGCACAGTCAACAAGACCGCTAGAAGTACGACAACTATTCTGCGTAGTTGGCGTAGTATAGACATAATCACCTGGGTCATAGTATTTTACTACATTGTAATCTGAACTACTACCATTCCATAGCCCTGAAGCTCCAGTTGTAGATATCCAATCGCTAGACACATCTGAATCAGTACTAGCCAATTTCCGATTCGTGCCATTAGCATACAAGTCTAAATCCAAATTTTGTGTCATCCAGCAATTACCATCTTTTAGTTTACCTACCCAATATATCTTACCGTCACGGATATCACGGAGAGAACCGGTTGCGCCTTCGGCTATAGCGCTACATACTGATGGTGTCATATCTTGCATATTTTCTATCCAGCCAAAGCCAGTTGGTTCTCGATTTACCACCTCCCCCGCTCCGGCGGCGACAAATAATTATATCTAGTTCAAGAAATCTTAGTTAATAGAAGGAGTATTACCTATCCTTTTCTCCCGGGGCTCCCGGAGCGCCGGCTTGCAAGTTATATAATTACTAGGCTTCTGCCGTAAGTATATAACGTAGCAAGACGGAAACGGAGCGACGGATGAGTACGTTGTCCCCATAACGATGGGCGACAACGATACGTCCCCGAGAGGAAAGTGGTAGGTGATACTCCGCAAAACTAATGTCGTATCTTGAAATCTATAACTGTGCGCAAGCTCGGCCCCTGAATAAGTCCATTAGTCGAAGACTAGCAAACTTGAACTATTAAGGAAAGTGAGAGAAAAGAAAGTTTACTTTCTTTTCCGAGCATCGCAAATATCAACAGTGCGTTAGCAAGGTTGAACTGCAGAGGATAGCGAATAAAAAGAAAACTTGTTTTCTTTTTTGAGCGCCGCATGCAGCAAGGCAGTCATCAAAGACTGGCAGCCTTGACTATTGAGTGCTAATTTGCTACAATAAACTTATGAATTTAACCAAACGTCAAGAGGGAATTCTCTTTGCAATTATCGAAGAATATGCCGAAATGGCCGCTCCAGTCGGCAGCGTTACGCTCGCCAAGCTTTTCAAGGTTTCTTCCGCCACTATCCGTGCCGAGATGGCACAGCTTGAATCCATGGGTCTCATCGCTCAGCCGCATACTTCTGCTGGCCGTGTTCCTACTGATGCTGGCTATCGTTATTATGTAAATACCTTGTCGGAGCGCCCTGAGTCCATTGCCGAGCAGCCTCTGCAGCTAGCCAGTAATATTAATGATAGCACTTCCGACCGTGAGCAACGCGTCCTCGAGGTTCGTGTCAATTCTCAGACCCGTGCCGATTTCGCCATTCGTGGCGCCGTCGATTCGCTAGTCGAGCTTACTGGCAATCTCGGCCTTGCTACGATTGGCGATCAATTGTATATTTCTGGCATTGCCCGGCTTTTTACCCAGCCCGAATTTCTTGATAACGAGCGTGTCCGTGCCGTCGCTAAGCTTCTGGATAATCTCGAGCCATGGCTTCGTGAAGCCGCTCCGGGCCAGCCGCTTAATATTTTTATCGGCCAAGAGAACCCTGTCGGTAAGACTTCCCAGGTCGCCCTTATCATTAGCCGCTTCCGTTCGCCGTTTTCCGATAAGAGTTATATCGGCGTCCTCGGCCCCACCCGTCAGAATTACAGCCGTGTCATGTCGCTCGTCCGCCACGCCGGTAATATCCTCGAAGAAACCCTAGCAATAAAATAAGGAGAAAGTATGAAAGAAAAGAAAGTTGATGAACAAGAAATGGCCGAGCTCGTAAATGATGTCCTCGAGCCCACTGCGGAGGAACAGATTGCCGAGCTTACCAATGATCTGCAGCGCACTCGCGCCGATTTTGAGAATTTCCGCAAACAAGTCGAAACCCAAAAGCTCCAAGCTATGTCTGTCGCCAAATATGCCACCGTCGACAAGTTCCTTCCCATGCTCGATGATATCGATCGTGCTATTGCCGCCTATCCTGAGCAGCTCAAACCCCTCGAGAAGAATCTTCATAAGACCCTCAAGGCTCTCGGTCTAGAAAAGATTAATTCTAAGGCTGGCACCGAGTTTAATCCCGATTTCCACGAAGCTATCTCCGTCGAAGATGACGGCGGTGATACCGAAGTTATCGCCGAAACTCTCCGCCCCGGCTATCTCTACGAAGGCAATGTCGTCCGCGCCGCCATGGTGAAGGTCAAAAAAGTCGCCTCCAAATCTTAATCCTATTTTCCAAAACTCGCCCTGCAAGTCGAGTTTTATGCTAAGTCAACAGGGGTCACACCACTCAAAACTCGACGCGCGTGTCGAGTTTTTGCAAAAACAAAGGTTATGCAAAACGTACTAAAATCCATCATTCTTCGCCTGTCTTCCACGACCCTGTTGCATAATTTCACTGACAGAAATGTGGATTTTGTGTAACAAAGTCGTCTTCCGCCACTTTCTCTAGCCATAATCCACCGGTTGTGCTATAATTAAACCATGGATATTGATGGAGGTAATGATTATCAATATATCACTCGGCGAGTCCGCGCTTGTGATTATTTGGTTGTCGCTCAGCTTTTTCTGCAAAACGATTTTCTGTTAGAGAAACCCCTTACTTTTGACGATGTCAAGCCTCGCCTTCTTGGCCACTGGGGCACTTGCCATGGTATCGACGTCGCCTATGCTAATCTCAAAGCTTATTTCTGCCCAGAGCCAGCCCAGCCCAAAGCTGAGAAGTCCTCTGGCAAGTTCAAAGAAGTCTTAGATAATCTCAATAAATCCGCCGCCGCTAAGGTTGACACCGGCTTTACTCCCGAGCGCTCCCAGCGCGAACGTGATAATTTCTATTTCATCCTCGGCCCCGGTCATGGCTTTCCAGCTCTCCAGGCCAATCTTTTCATCGATGGGGAATTAGAAAAAGTCGACCCCAAGGCTACCCGGACCGCCGAAGGCATCGCCTATATCTGCAAGAATTTCTCTTGGCCTGGCGGGTTTCCTTCTCACGCTAGTCCCTTTACTCCAGGCGTCATCTGCGAAGGCGGCGAGCTCGGCTATGCTCTCGGCGCTGCCTACGGTCTCGCCCTTGGCCATCCCGAGAAGACTGTCGCCGTCATGCTCGGTGATGGGGAATTAGAGACCGCCACTGCTCTCGGCTCGCTCAATCTCGTTAAGACCGTCGGTGATACCGTTTATAACGGTAAAGTCTTGCCTATTCTTCATCTCAATGGCTACAAAATCTCCGGCCCCACTCTCTATGGTCGCAAATCTGAGCGCGAGCTCAAAGAGCTAATCCGCGGTTTTGGCTACACTCCGCTTTGGATCGATGGCGATTCTCCAGAAGCCTTCCAGGGCAGGCTCCGAGAATCTGAGCAGGTTCCGCATCCATTTTTCATTCTCAAGACCGAGAAAGGTGCCACTGGCCCGAAAGAAGTCAATGGCAAGAAAGTCGCTGGTAATTTCCTGGCCCACCAGATCCCTCTCCCCGAAGCCAAGACCAATCCTATCGAGCTCGACCAGCTCAAAGATTGGCTCAAGAGCTACCATTTCGAAGAGCTATTTAATCAGGAGAAAGGTTTTACGTTATGATTGATGTAGTCGATAAGCCCGGCGCAGAAAAATTTTCCCCCGCCAAACGCATCGGCGCTGCGATGGCTAGTTACATGATGCGCCATCCAGATTTCTACCTCTTTTCTCCCGACGAGACTACTAGTAATAAGCTCGACGCCGTCTATGAAGTCTCCACTCGCGCCTGGTCATTACCCCAAGAATCATGGGATCTGCCAGAGAGCGTCAATGGCCGTATTATCGAAATGCTCTCCGAGAATACACTTTTTGCTTGCATGGCCGGCCATCTCATGAATGGCGAGCCTGCCGCTATGACTAGCTACGAAGCCTTCTTTACTATTATTGCCGCCCAAGTCATGCAGCACATCAAGTTTCTCCAGCAGTCCGATCAAGTCGCATGGCGCAAGCCCATCCCTGCCGCGAATCTCCTCTCTACTAGTACCTGTTGGCGCCAAGATCATAACGGCTTCACTCACCAGTCCCCTGCGCTTATTTCGCTTTTACTCGCTAATCCTAGTAACAAGGTCAACTGCCTCTTCCCGATCGACGATGTCGCTGCCGAATCTGCTTTTATCTATATGATGCAGAGTCAGAATGTTGTAAATCTTACAACATTCAACAAGACCGACCAGCCCCGTTGGATCGATTCACACCAAGCTGACGCTATTTATCACGATGGCGGCGCTAGCATTCTCGATTTTATTTCCGAGGAAGACCCTGATTACATCTTCGTCGGTACCGGTGATATTGTCTCCTGCGAAGCTATCGAAGCTATCAAAATCCTCCAAAAAGATCTCCCCGGCAAGAAATTCCGTTTCATCAATATTGCGGCGCTTTCTTATGGCGCTATTGGTACGACCGATCGCAAGCTTAAGCAGTCCGAATTTGACGACATTTTTACCAAGAATAAACCAATCATCGCTAATTTCCATGGCTATCCCGAGACTCTGCGCAGCATTCTCAGCCGTTATGCCGATCGCAATCGTGTCCGCGTTCACGGCTTCATGGAACATGGCAGCACTACCACTCCGTTCGAGATGCTCAGCGTCAATGAAGCTTCGCGTTACCATCTTGCTATGGATGTTGCTCGGCTTGAGAAACAGTCTGACCTTCTAGAGAAATATCAGAAAATCATCGAAGATAATCATAAATACGCCCTCAAGCACGGCATTGACAAAGTCAAATTCTAGATTCCAGGAAAAGGCGGCCTCCTGTAGAAGCCGCCATTTTTGCTAAAGAGAATAATAGGGAATTAATCCTTGTTTACGATCCCGCCCATGTAATGGACTTCGTAGAGAATTTCCTCTTGCTTTCGCGGATTTACGATCGTTTCCTTGCCGCTAAAGCCTCTCTGCAGACTCCCAGTCCAGATGTTCCTGTAGGCCAAACCGTTAGTAGCACGGTACCTATCCGGCCCGCGCCACGGCGTGTACGGGCAGAGCCGAGCCATAGCCTCTGTCAAGCAGTCTTCTACCTTGGTCTTGTTCTGTACATACGGCTGAATCCTGCCTCGGTACTGCATCGTGAAGCAAATCACTCCGTCCTGCCAGACCGTCACTGTGCCGCTAAAAGGTTGCTTGCCCTGTCGGTAGTCCGAATACCTCCAAATCCCCTCGCGCCACACCGTGACCGAGCTTCCGTCTTTCTCCGGCTTTGGCTTTAGCTCGCCATTCACTTGCGCCAGTTGCGCCCGGTAAAGGAGCTTGCATAATTCCTCTCCATGCGCATTAGCGAACCGGTGACTCCCGCTCTTCAATTTTCCCATTATGATACCCCTCTTTCATTCAAATTCAAAGGACAAAGAATCAGGTTTTCATGCCAAAAAAGCACAAAAACCCATCCCACATACCCCTATTGTAGCACACTTTACCTAAAAAGTCAAGCATAAAATTCTATTTTCCCGAAGCCTGTGTTATAATATATTAATATGGAATTATTTATTTTAGTTATCACACTTATTATCCTTGCCGAGACTACGCTACTCTTAGCTCGGTCTCACCAGACCCCACTTATCAATTCTAATCAGAAGCGCAAAGTCTATGTCGATACTTCTGCTCTGATGGACCCACGTCTGCTCGCTGTCGCCCAGACTGGCTTCATTGGCGACGAAATCTTCGTTCCGCGCAGCGTTACTAACGAGCTCCAGCTTTTAGCCGACGGTAAGGATTCCGAGAAACGCAGTCGTGCCCGTGCTGGCCTCGAAGCCGTCAGCGCCCTAGAACGTGTCGTGCACTTCAACACTACTATCATTGATGACAGCCTTGATCATACCCCAGTCGATAATCGTTTACTTGAGCTTGCCCGCGATAATCATGGCCTTATTCTCAGCAATGATTACAATCTCCAAAAAGTCGCCGAGACCGAGCATATCGAGGTCCTTAATCTTAATGAGCTCGCCTTAGCTCTTCGCGCCGAATATCTTCCTGGTGAACGCGCCCGCGTCAGAATCGTCTCCGCCGGCAGCAATCCTCATCAAGGCGTCGCTTATCTTCGTGATGGTACCATGGTTGTAGTCGATAATGCTAGCGACAAAATCGGCAAGGAGATCGACATCGAGTTCGTCAAGCTTAATCAGACCGCCTCTGGGGCCATGATGTTTGCACGAATTTATCACCCCAATCGGCAGTCTACTCCCTCCCATAAAAAGCTTATCCCCGGTCGCAAACATTTCATCAAGAAAAAATCCTAACTAGCATCTTAGCCTACACTATCATCTAATGATGCTCTATTGACTTTAGTCCCTTCACCCACTCCCCTCCAAAAAGACCCCTCCCCCGGGGTCTTTCGGCTACTCAATTACCTCTCCTAGTACATGCTTCCACTGCTACTACTGTCAGCCCAAGACGGAATGTAATCTGTCTTCAGCGCATTCTGCTCCGAATCCGTCACAATCAGCTCAAATTCCTGCTCCGCACCACTCGCGTAATATATTACGCCTTGGTTAATTATATTGTCAGTAATCTCTCCGGTTCGCTTCAATAGCCCATCCGCGTACAAACTATAAGTCTTCAAATTGTCCTTCACCTGCGGAGAAAACTTTATCTCAATTGTATTTCCAGATGCGCCTTCTTGGACTGTTACTAGTCCATTACCGATCTGCGACATTCCTCCGCCGCCACCCGTACAGTCATCTTCATTTTCTGCGTCGTACGGATCTGGTGCCACGATAGTTTCCTTGCCGGTAATCGGATCAGTTACTTTTACCACCTCAACCTCAATAATTCTGCTCTTCGGCGTGCAGGTAGCAGCCAATTTCTTATTCACCGAGTTAAATTCTACTTTAACCTTCTTCGAGCCAGACTTATCCTCGCTATACCAGCTCGGGTAAATATCAGTCCTACCGCCAATTGTCAGCTCCTGAATCCCTGCCGGCCGCACTGGCTGATCGCCCGGCTTCCATTTGCCTTCCTCTTGATAGAGATTTTTATGTACATTCTCCATATAATTATTTACTACTCGGCGTACGATCTGGTTCGTGCTGCTAGTTAGCCCCGATCCATCATGGTTACCGTTCCATACTACAGTTGCCACCGCCGTCGAGTAGCTAGCCATCCACGAATCCTTTGTCACCGAGCTATTTGCCGTCGTCGTGGTACCAGTCTTGCTAGCTGTCCATACGCCTGGCACGATAAAACCAAATGAATATGACTGTTGACCGAAGTTATATTTCGCACGCGCTTCGGCATCGCTCAGGATGCTAGACAACATGTAGGCCACTTGCTCATCCACCGCTCTCGTACCAGCCGAATCCGTCCAGCTCTCAATCACCTTGCCAGACCCATCCTTCAGCTCGAGCACATATGCTAGATCTTTATATACTCCACCACGCGACAGCGAAGCATAAGCATTCGCATGCTCAATTGCCTTCACTCCGCATCCACTACCGATCGCAATCGAAAGCCCGCCGGAATTATCACTACAATATGACACGTCGCCTAGAGCATGCGCCGTCTCTAGCCCATTCTCAATCCCTGCGATTGCCAGCGCCTTCACCGCACCAATATTCAACGAGTTCGATAGCGACTCTCTAATCGTGATATCTCCATAGAATTTGCCTGTTGCATTCGTCATCGCACACGGACCGACGTTGCCCGCACAGTACAGGGAATCAATATTTTCATCCTTCAAATGCGTACCTGGCGCAAACACAATCGGATCCTTCAGCGAGAATAATGTCGAATAATCAAGAATCGGCTTGATCGTCGAGCCCGGCTCTAGCAACGAAGTTGTTGCATTTACCTCGCCGTAAATCGGTGTATTCCAATCTACCGACCCCACCATCGCCAAGACTTGACTTGTCTCTACGTCTACAGAAGCTAGCGCAATATTATCACTGCCATTTGTGTTCCTTAGCTCTGCGCCTGTCGCCACAGCCTGTTCCGCCATCTCTTGCGCCCGGTAATCTAGAGTTGTCTTAATCGTGTACCCGCCCGCCCGCATTGTCTGAATACCGTATTTTGCCTCTAGGATCTTCTTTACCTCCATTACGAAATGCGGTGCTTTTATATCTGTATATTGGTGTGACTCCGGCAGAATCTGATCCAAGATCGGTACCGCTTTCGCTTCATCCGCCTCTTCCTTCGTGATATAACCCATTTCTACCATTACATCCAGCGTCTTATGCTGCCGTGCAATTAGCGCCTCATTTCCATAAGTATTGTACGGATTTAACACTCCCGGGTTATTTGGAATCGCCGCAAGCAGTGCCGACTCTGCCAGATTCAAATCCTTCGCGCTTTTCCCGAAATAAGTCTGTGCTGCACTTTCAATTCCATTTCTACGTCCGCCGTAAGGTGATTCATTCAGATACATTGTGATGATCTGCTCTTTGCTATACATCTTCTCCAGCTCGATCGCCAAAATCAACTCTTTGATTTTCCGCGAAATACCACCCCTGTTTGCTGATGCCGCCTCATCTGAGAAGTAAACCTGCTTAATCAGCTGCTGTGTCAATGTCGAGCCACCCTGTACACCTTGCCCAGTCACCGTCGAAATCACTGCGCGTACTAGCGCCGTCAAATCCACTCCCGGATGTGTATAGAACTTTCTATCCTCGATCGCCACCGTCGCCTGACGCACATACGGCGAAATCTGGTCTTCGTCCACCACCAGCCGATAATCTGAGTCGCCCTTGTCTTCCCAGAGTACGACGCCATTTCGATCAAGATAAGTATTCACTGTCTCCGAAATCGTCAAGTCATTCAGCTCAATTTCTTTCAACTGATTTTTATAGTATACAAACAGCGCCCCCACGCAAATGATCCCGATCAGCACACATGCCGCAAAAATCTTCCCAATCCGCTTTGCTCCCTCTTTTGAGAACCAATATGCCTTAATTCTTTCCCAGCGGAAATGCGCAAAAAACCTCGCCGGCTGCTCCTTTGGCAATGGAGCCAACTTCGGCTCCGGCTTCTTTGCCTTTGCTTTCTGATTAACTAAACTAGAATACGCCCCAAAAGAAGCCCTTTTGTTGCGCTTTGATGAATCATTCGCAGTTTGTTTCATATCCCTATTATAACATATCTTTAGCTAATAAAAAATAACAATTTTGTCACTTTTGCCCGCCGAAACAGAGGTGGAGCCTTCTTGATTCATCAGATTTTAAGTTAAATTCAATATTGCATGCTATAATGCTAAATATATCCCCTTGTTCCTTAATAGTAGCGTATAGTATAGGAGGTAATAGTATGCGCCCACCGCCCAACACATCTGACGGTCATATCGGCATCCAAATTGGCGTCCCCACTACTCCACCAGCCGCTGTATCTGCCCCGCATTTGCTATTTCAGCTAAAAGACCGTACTCCGTTTGCGAATGTCAGTGACTTGCGCCACTGTGTCATATCTACTGGCATTTATAGTGACACCATTGACGATTTAGACGTGCGAATCCCCCAGCCCATGTTCCCGTTTAATTGCGATACAGCCGGATCTGTCATCAGTGGCGATTACGATGATGAATGGGCCTTATTTGGTTTCGCTCTCAATGCCTGGAGCTTACGTCTTGATTACTACTCCATTGAGGATCCGGATTGTCGCGGCATGATTGAATTGGGATGCAATTTTTCTAGCCTTCAGTCTGTCATCCAAGTTCTTGATGCTTCGGCTATTGGGCTCACGTCAGATCGCTCCATCGATTTTCCCGTTAAATCTTATCAGTACGACATCCGGCTCCATCGCAATCCCAAGCAATCCCAGCGCTATTGCTTCTTCTGGAAGCAGAATTACACCGAGTGCACCGCCAATATCACCTGTACTGCTGTCGGTCATGCCGCCGAACAGTCCCGCACCGTTTGGCATCGCGAATTTTCCGGCCAAGATTTTGTCTATCCTCTATTCTAAGCTACAAAAAAGCCAGCCGCCCACTTCGGGCGGCTGATTTTGCATTTTGCGTGTTTCGACTTTGGAACAGGGGACTAAATCTGGTGCAACAGCTTCAGCGGAATATAGCCAATCGCCTCCCGCAGATGCCACAGCCACTTTTTCCGACACCACCACTGTGCAGCCACTGAGTAAAGCTTTGTTGGCAGTTCGTAGGCGTTCACCAGTGTTAGACCAAACAGCTCCCCCTGTTTTACCGCCCGCGGCACATGTAGCTTATGTGCCACCAACGTCACTATCATCGGAAAAGTCGGAATCCTGCCGGTATGCATCAGTTCACGCTCAATGATCATCCCCTTCGCCCGTTTCAATACATGGTAGGAACCTCCGCCACTAGTGCCATTGGTGCCCGATTGCCCCACGTCAATTTTTAGCAGTCGATATGCCGGAAAACCGTCGAGATACAATCTTATATAGCTCTCCGTCTGCGCCAGCACCACTGTCTCATTGTCGTAGTAGAAGTTCCTTCTGGTTGTTTCTGCCAAATCATGGATCGTCGACGGCTTGTCCGGATCATTCGCGTACCCAAAGTCCAAAACAATCGCATACTTCAAAGAACTCACTCCCTTTCAAAAAATAAGAATGCCCTTCTATTATAACAGAAAACCACCAAAAAATCCACAAAAACCCACTTCTTCCAAAACTCTATTGACAAAATATTAAATCTGTGCTACAATGAAAGTATAAGGTAGATAGCGCAGAGCTATAAGCCATTATTTTGATGGAAACACCACTCCATTATCCTAAAAACCGCCCAGCCCGGGCGGTCTTCGCATTTCTATCTCACTACCGCAAATTTATTCTTACCCCGTTTCAGCAGCGCCACCTGGTTTATCTCAGTATCTTCCGTTACTTTCACGCCGTTCACGCTGACTCCACCCCCAGCGGCCAATTTTCTCGCTTCGCCTTTGCTACTAGCGAGCCCCGTCTCCACTAGTGCATCAAAGAGTTTCACCCCTCTCTTCGCCGTCGCTAAATATTCGCCGAATTTACTAATTTCGTCCTCTGCTAGCTCGCCCAAATCCCCATTAAACAGTCGCTCTGTCATATTCGCGATCGCATCGGCGTTTTCTTTCCCATGTACTACCTTCGTCGCGCCCCAAGCCAAAGCTTTCTGTGCCGCCCGCCGCTCCGGATGGTCTTCATGCCCGGCCATAATTGCATCCACGTCATTCTTATCAAATAATGTATAAATTTTCAGTAAATATTCCACCGCACTATCCGGTTGATTCAGCCAGAATTGGTAAAAATCAAAAATTGACGTTTTCTTCGGATCCAGCCAAATCGCATTCCCCTCTGACTTGCCAAATTTCCGCCCCGTCACCGGGTCAATAATCAGCGGTGTACTCCAAGCATCTGCCGTCGCCCCCTCTAACCGTTTAATCAGATGAATCCCGCTCGAGCAGTTACCAAATTGATCCGCCCCGCAGAGCTGCAAATCCACCCCATATTTCCTGTATAGATACAAGAAATCATACCCCTGAATTAGCGTGTAAGAAAACTCCGCATACGAAATCCCGCTACCTCCCTCGCCGATTCGATTCTGTACGAATTGCCGGTCTAGTAGCTGTGTCATTGAGAAGTTTTTTCCGACTTCTCTCAAGAAATCTAGGTAATTAATATCCTTAAACCAGTCATAATTATCCACCATCACCAGCTCATCGCTCTTCACGATATTTTTCATCTGAGCGGCTATGCACTTCTTATTATGCTCGACTTCATCCAGTGATTTCAGATCACGCTCACCGTTTTCTTTTGGGTCGCCAATCTGCCCAGTCGCCCCGCCAGCCAGGAGATACGGCTTATAACCGTGCCGTACGAAGCATGCACACATCATTCCCGCCGCAAGGTTGCCAATTGTCAGGGAATCAGCCGAAGGGTCCGCCCCCCAGTAAAACTTCTTGCTCTCACGCGTATCCAGCTCCGCCGGATCCTTTATAGTTGTTTCTGCGTAAAATCCACGCCACAGTAATTCTTCAGATAATTTCATATCTATTATTATAACTTATTTTCTCAATTTTGTCCTAAAATGAGCGGAAAAGTCTTGCTTTAGTTTACTCTAAGTGTTAGAATGAGGATATATTGATTGTTAGTGACTCTTAGGTTTTATACTAAGAGTCACTTTTACTTCATCCGAATCGTCATGACGAAGATCCAGAAGAAGCCGTTTGGTTCTCTTTATACCCATAGGCATTCTACTTTCGTAAATTAGTTAATATTTCGACCTTTACATCGATCTATCTAACTTTCTGCAAGCGATCCCGCTCAATCCCCCTAGTCCAATACTATCAATAATCTTCTCTATTGTAAACTAGAAAATCTGAGTTATTTAACAGCCTGTATGAGGACGTGAAAATTGGTAAATCTTGACAATTCAGGCAATCCGTGCTACAATGAAAAAGTAGGGCTACCTTGAGTAGCCTCGCAGCTTTACTTTTTGGTACAAACTTCCCGATTTCCGCTCCAGTTCAATCCATCCCACCACGATCAATAGGAGGAACATTATGTTTATTCGTGAGTATCAGCTCCACGCACAGTGCGACCACGATCACGATCTTTTCTTCATCCCCGGTGTCGAGGTTGAGAGCAGTCAGGAGCTCTTCGGCGACAGTGCCGTGAAGAAGTATCCCGCACTCGACCTTGACGTTCAGCATTTTATTCCCCCGAGCCCCAAGAATTGCCTTGAAGACTTCGCTGCAACCATCCGAAATTGCGGCCATTTCATCAGCGATTCCGGCGCCGCCATTAAGACGGTACCTACGAAAATCGATCTGGGCTACGCACTTGCCGGCAATACGGCTCAACAATTCCTCTTTATGGGATTGCGTATCACCCCGGAGACTATCGATTTTGCCTTCCTCGATCAAATTGCCTGTAGAGAATATGTCACTCTCACTGAGCTTGACGAGGATAATGAGCTCAAGCCCGATTACGGTCTCTGGCTTTGCGTCCCGACCAATGCTATCTCCATGTACGATATCCAGCTTAGCCCTAGGGCCAACGACGACCCTGCCATAATCGAGGCTAAGTCCAGACTCAAGCATGATCGTATCACCATTCAGCCCCGCGCCGACTTCGTCTGTATCACTCGAGAGACATATGCTTCTACTGGCTCTAATCTTCCGGAAAAAGATATCTACCGGCTTGATCGTATCCGCGACGAGCGCAAGCTCGCCGTCGTCAACGTCAAGGAAATCCGCCGCTAGCCGCTAGTTGTCAGCCGTCAGCTCCAAGCCGTCCATTTTGCACTAAATCGCCCCGACCATCGCGCCGGGGCATTTTTCTGCGTAAAGTGATAAAAGATCTCTCAAAGTTTGCTATAATGAGAATAACTAACTGGAGATTTTATGAACCAAACCCCACAAATCAAGAAAACGGACTCAGGCTGCGAACCCAAAATCCGTAAACAGGTTTTAGCGTTCGACATCGACCAAACGCTTAACATTGCCAAGACCCCTATTCCGCCCGAAATCGCCGAAGTTCTCGTAAAATCCCTCAATTTCTTCGAAATCTGCCCGATTTCTGGCCAGAAGTTTGAGCAATTCCTCATTCAAATCGTCGACCCACTTAAAGCCGCTGGCGTTACCGATGCTGAGCTCACTCACCTCCATCTCTTTGCCGCCCAGGGCACTCAATATTATCGCTACGAAAACGGTGATTGGCGTCAGGTCTATAATTATCCCCTGAGTGATGAAGACGTCGCCAAAATCACCGCCGTCCTCGAGGAATCTGCCAGGGAACTTGGCTTTTGGGAAGCCGACAAGCTTCAGCCCGGCGACGAAATTATCGAAAACCGCCTCTCTCAAATTACTTTCTCCGCTCTCGGCCAGAAAGCTGGCACCGATGTCAAATACGCCTGGGATCCCGACATGAAAAAGCGTGAGCAAATCGTCGCCAAGTGCCGCGAAAAGCTTCCCGATTTTCTCTACGAAATTGGTGGCACTACCTCTATCAACGTCGCCGCTCCTGGCATGAACAAGCAATTCGGCATGACTCACCTCCTCGAGGAGCTAAATGTCGAAAAATCCGATGTCCTCTATTTTGGCGATATGACTCAGCCTGGAGGTAACGATTATCCAGTCGTCGAAATGGGTTTCGACACGATTACCGTCCGCTCTCACGAGGACACTCTCTACGCCCTCCGCGGCATCCTCGGAGTCATTGCCTAGCCATCTTCTGTTGTAAAAATAACAACATTTACAGAGAAAGAAAAACTGACCAATGGTCATTTTAAGCAATTTTATTGTAATTTTTACAACATTTATCAAAAGTCTTAACTTTTTCCTAAATTCCCGCCCATTTGAAAGTTTATATGCTATAATTAGTGTATGAAATCATATATCGTGGGCAATTGGAAGATGAATTTTTCGGTTGGTGAATCTTCCATCTATTTACACAAACTCACCCAGCGCATCCGTGCTTATCGCGATCTCGAGGTAATCGTTGCGCCGTCCTTGGTCGCCTTGCAGCCGCTCTCTCTCCAGGTTGATCGCAAGAAAATCCGCCTCGCCGCTCAGACCGCTAATTCCCATGATTTTGGTGCTTATACTGGCGAAGTTTCCTGTTCACAGCTTCGGGGTATCGTTGATTATTGTATTGTCGGCCATTCTGATCGCCGTCAACTCTATTGCGAGACAGACAAGCGTATCCGTTCTACTGTCGCCGCCGCTCTTCGCAATCAAATTACACCTATCCTCTGCATCGGCGAGACTGCTACCGAAAAGACTTTCAATGAGTCCCACGACGTTCTGCGCGATCAGCTCCTTGGCGGCCTTTCCGAAGTCTCCCGCGAAGATTTGGATAAAGTCATCATTGCCTATGACCCTGTCTGGGCTATTAGTACTACTACCGGTGCACGTCTTGCTAGTCCGGATGAGGTTGGTGATACTGTTCAATTCTTGCGCCAGCTCCTATCTAGCACCTATGGTAAAGATCTCGCCGAGCAAATCCCTATCATCTACGGTGGCAGTATCAGCCCGTCCAACGCCGGTGCCTACCTCACGATTCCAGGCGTAAACGGTTTGCTCGTTGGTAGCGCCAGTCTTGTTGCTGATCAATTCGTCGAAATTATTGAAATCGCAAAGAAAGTTAAATCATAATCTATGGAAAAGCAAACTGCCGCCCCAGAAACGCCCGATATCGTCGCCGCCAACGTCAATACGGCTGCAGTTTCTGATGCGCAGCGGGATGTTCAGCCGGCGTCGCAAGCCCAGACCACCCAGGCTCTAGATAAAGCGCCTACTACTCCGCTTCGCCCCGTGCGCTCCGCTAAGGACGCTATCAATGCCATGTACGCCGAGGATTCTAATAAGCGCCTGAGCAATTATCTCGCTACTTCCGCCAAAGAGATTATCAATGCCGGCGGTCGCGCCGTTGATAGCAAATCCGCCTCTAGTCTCCATCGTAAATCTTCTGGTCGCCAGATGGAATCATCTCGTCCTTCCGCTTCTGGCTTACTTAAGGTTGCCAAAGTCGAAGAGACCTCCGCGCCTAGTGATATGAGTAGCGCCATGGACCCTCTCGCTCGTAAGGCCGCTCCCGTCGCACCAAAGCGTGTCGCCAAGGCTAAGCCAGTCGCCCCAGCTACTCCCCCCGTCATCAAGACCTCTCTCAAGCTCGGCCCCAAGAAGACTCTTGCCGCCAGCCCCCGGCTATCTAAACCTCCTCGCTCCGCCCGTAGTATGGACATAAACAAGGGTCCCACCGCGCTCGCCGAGCTCCTTGCTAGCCGTAAGGCGAGTAACAGTTCCGTCGCTCCAGATGCCAATACTATGGAGACTCTTAAGGTTATGCAGAAAGCCGTCCAGCAGACTACCGGCCAGGCCGCTACTCCTCAGGTCAAGACTGTCCCCCGCCCCAAAATGCGCGCTCCACGTGGTCTCATGCAAGACGTTATTCGCCCAGGCAAAGCTCCTCATAAGCCTACCCAAGCTCCAGCTTCTGCCACCCCCGAGCATCCCAAAAGCCGCCCAATTGATTCCGTCAAGCGTCGCTTCCGTATGGCGCCCAAAGATTACACTGCCGCCCCCGAGACTATTGATCAGAGTTATAATGCCATCCCCAGCGAAGACGAGCCCGAGACTCCGCCCGTCAAGCCTCCTATTGAAATCTATGGTCTCATGGATGAAGAACCTACCGGCAAGCCTGCCGATGACCTAGGCGTCGTTGAAGATTACCACCCACAAGGTGACAGCGTCAGTAGCGGCATCAGCGAACAAAAGGTCGCCCAAGGCAGCGGCACCGCCTCTCCAGATAATAATAAATACGCTCTCGGCACCAAGTCTCCGTTCTTTCTCAAGTCCGTCAGCGTAGAAAAACGCCCCCTCTCTAGCGCCCCCACCAAACGTGAAGCCGCGTCCGATGGCACACTTTACGAACAGCCTAGCACCGAAGCTATTGGCGGTAAAAACATCTACGCCAAACCCGAAGCCAAAAAACCTCTCCCTACTAAGCCCACGGTCATCATCCCGGCCAGCCGTCGTTCGCGCGCCCCGCTCATCTGCCTACTCTTACTCACCGTTATTCTCGGTGCGGCCGTCGGTGCCTTCATCTATCTCTGCTTCTTCCAATATATGGAGTAGAAGGGAATTAGCAGATAATTTTCGCTGTATTTTCTGTCTAATTTCATTATATTCCCCACAAAAAGCCCCCACAACAGGCCAAAACCTGCGTCCTATATCTCCATTGTAGCATACCATAAGCATTTTGTCAATAGGAATAGCATATTTCATGAAAAATCCGCCCCCTCATCAAGAAGGAGCGGAAAATAGGGAATTAGTCGATCTTGCAGGTGCCATCATAGGCGTCGAGATGCCGCGGCTCATCGCCACTTGCTTCTCTGCCTGCCTGTTCCTGCATCCGCCGAGCGCAGTCCGAATCGTCCCGTACCCAAGCATGAGGCTCTTCAGCTTCCTGATGCCCGTCGACCCCCACTCCGCCACGCAGTGTATTGATCCCGAGCGGGAATCCAGTACCGCTGCTGGTAGCCTTGGATTCTGAGCCCGCGCTGGCTCCACTGAGCCCGCCTGCTTCCTGGTATGCCTGCAGTAATACCTCGACGCCGTTGTCCAGTAGCCACAGCATTCCGTCCAGTGAACCGTCATTCACCTTGGTCAGGCCGGTCTCAGCGTACATCCCCAGCGCCTTATCTGCGTAAACCGCCAGGAGATCCACTTCAGATTCGTCCGTCATTTGCCGCGCCCGCTTCATCGCCTCGGTCAGCAGCCCTAATTGCGCGATTTGCGCCAGCACATAGCTCAGCTGCTCTACCGGCGAAAGAAGATACTCGTTGCGATCGGCCGGAGATGTCGCCTTAACGACGTCATCATCCAGGTACGAAGAGGCCATTTCTGCTGCGCTAGAAAGGCAGACCGCCCCGTTGCCATCAGGGTCGAAATCGAGCGTCGATGTGCCGGTGAACTTCAGCAGCCGCATAAAAATCTCGCTCAATCTCGGCCTGCTGGCGCCTGCGACGGTAGACTGTCCTCTGGAACCAAATTGCGCGGTAGTTTGGGTAATCTCTTTAGGGTTCTCTGTCATGCTAAATTCCTCCTCAAAATACTTTATCCGCAGGTATTACAGATAACTTTTTAATAATATCATAATTATCGTAATAAATCAATAGAAAAATGCCACTTATTCACCCTTCCATTTCCCCGTAAAAGGTGATATAATGAATGTAAATCCGTATGGTGGGATTAGCTCAGTTGGTTAGAGCGTCTGATTGTGGTCCAGAAGGTCGCTGGTTCGACCCCAGTATCCCACCCCATAGTAAATGTCAGGTCGTTTATGGCCTGACATTTACTATGAAAGTGAAGAGACATTGGGCGGAACCGCGAGCGAAGCGAGTGGTTCGTAACGCACGAATGGCCGTAGGCTAAGAGAAGACTTGTCTTCTCTTTTGCCGCTATAAGTGCGGGAATCTTTTGCGTAGCAAAAGATGATGCCCAGTATCCCACCCTCTTTACATTTTTTATGCGACAAAGCCCTAAAATTCCTCCTATCTCGCCAAAATTGTGCTATAATGAAGTTGCAGGGGATTATTCCTTGCAATACCCCTAGGCGAGCATCGTCTATCATGCGAGTGTAGTACAGCGGCTAGTATGCAAGTTTTCCAAACTTGAGATGAGAGTTCGATTCTCTCCACTCGCACCACGAAAAATCCTGAGCATTCGCTCAGATTTTTTCGTGATTTTGTAGTAGAGAGAAATGAACTCCTTTAGGGGTTCGTAGACGGTAGGAGCGTGAGTGAAAATCTAGAATTCATTCTGGATTTTCCGAACCGACGCCCCGTCGCTGAGGGAACGCAGTGACCGAAGTTTCTCTCCACTCGCACCACCATGTATCCAAAAGCGTCGGGCTGGATGGGATATGGAGACCGAAGTTTCTCTCCACTCGCACTAGAATAATTCTATACAACAAATTTTGACCCATCCCGGTTAGTTTTTAAGTATATTTTAAGTTTATTTTAAGTTTCATCCTGATTTTCCGCTTATCCTATTTACTTTTTTACGCAAGTGTGCTATAATAGAAATATAAGGCGTGTTTAGGATAATTAATTTTAGCCAGAAGCGTCCATTTTTATTCCCAAGCATCCCTCGCACATTCTAGGAAAGGAGAAATTAGTTCACCGAATTACCTCGCATTGTTTATCTCAATCTAAATACTATTTCAGGAGGTTCCCCATGGAAGATGGAGGTATGATCTTTTCGATCGCTGAAGACTACGCTTACCACTATTACATGCGCCATGCTCACTACGGCATCGGCAGCCTGTCTTTCATCATGAGCTTCGTCCCGCTTGGCCTCTTCTGCTGGACTATGGGCCAGGCTCTCTTCAGCAAAGCGTCTTCGCCCTCTCAGACTGTGCAATGCTATATCGTCGCCATCGTGTCCGCAATCTGTGCCATCGGGCTGGTTGCGCTCAACCGTCACGTCAGCGTCAAAGCCGGCACTTTTGCTGCTGACGCTGTGCGCGCCAACGGCAATACCGATTTTGAAGACATCCGAGCTTTCTACGACAATTATCCCCACTAATTTCTCCGCCCGCGCCCCCGTTACAAGGGGCGCATTTTCGTATCATCTCGCCCTTGACCTGCCTATTGCGAAGTGATAATATAGATAAGTTGCACCCAAAATCCACACCAAACAAATGACATCAGATCAGGTTTTTGTTGCAAGGCACTTTAAGGAGGAATTTTAACATGCCTACATCATACGACGCTTCCCGGAAGTCCCTACACCGCTATGCCCGCAAATTCTACATGACCCACCACCGTGAGCACAGGACTAGTGGCACCGGCAGGGAACATTTCATTGCAGCTGCCATTAGCGGAGTTACGCTTGTCTATGTCGGCTACAGAATCAAAGAACAGCTCGGTCTCTGCAGCCGTCTGAGTGCCATTGTTTTGCTTGTCTGCGCTATTCCACTTTTATTGCTTTTCCTGCGCTCAGCCTTCAAATTTATCGATTATCATGCACAAGCCGCCGCTTTCGCTGATGACGCCGTCGATAATGCTAGCAACTTTGCCGAGGTCGAAGCCTACTTCGATAATACCTATCCGCTCGTATTCTATCGTAAGCATTAACCTCCACGCCACCCCTATCGGGGTGGTTTTCTTAGGACCAAATACTTTATAACAAAAAGTATGAACATATTCTCTCAGGGGCGAGAAGTCTGTAAACTTTTTTTTAAAAAAGTAGGTATTGAACTGCGTTGAGTACCGGTGACAGGGCAGATAGCATAAGAAAAGAACGTTAGTTCTTTTCTCGGACGGAATTAGAGAAATATTGAAAGAAAAGCTTGTTTTCTGTAAATGTTTCGAATAATTCCGTCAGAAAGTAAGCGCTAGCTTACTTTTAGGCTATCTCTGCGGATGGTACGTAGCTGCAATAGTTTTATGCTCCCAAATGCTAAGAAAACTCCTATCCCTCACTAATTTTATACCAAAATATTGCATTTCTAGCAAGATTAAGCATAAAACTATTGACATTTTCACTAATCCGTGCTACAATGAACCCAAGAATAGATGGCAATACCGCCGATGTCTGTTCTAGTACACATTTAGGAGGATATAAGTATATGGGTATTCTTAACATTACCGATTTCATCCTTGGCAACAGACGCAGCAGCAGTAATCCCCCTGTAGGGGACCCCTTCGCCGATCAGGCGGACGTCATCCGGCAGCCCAACGACCCGCCCAAGGACCCTTTTGCTGACAAAGCCGACGTTGCTCAGCCCCAGCCCAACCCCGCTCCTCACGCACCCGTCTCCATCCCTGCCGATCAGGTCGTCACGATCAACGGCGAACCCAACTTCGAGGCGACGGTTCCGTCCAACTACAGTTTGAGATGGATCGTCTTCCTCGGAAATGGAAGTTACGAGACCTACCCGTACCTGGCGCTTTACCGCGAAGACATCATGAAGGCTCATGGTCTGAGCGTAGGCGACGCCGACTGCATGATCAAGCAGCAGCAGGAGAATGGGTCGCTGCGCTATACCGCCGTCTACACCGATGTCGAGGGCATTCCGGTTCTCAATCCCGAGGTCCCGAAAGGGCTGACCGACGCTTTGCTGGCCGATCATCAGCAGAAGATAGAAGCTGCGAAGGACGCCTTTTCGGCTCCGGCTGCTTCGCCCCAGCTCAGTCTCGAAAATATTCGGGATATGCTGAACGGCATGAGCGATGAGGATAAGCTGATGTTCTTTAAGAACATCTCCCCGGAGCAGCTCAACGCCGTCCGGTCTATCCTGACTGACGAGGAAAAACAGATCTACTTCAAAGCGGTCGGAGCCCGTATGTAGGTGCCACCTACTCCGCCCAAGGCGTGACAGAGATATCCCCCCCAAAAAAAAGAGGTGAGCACATGCTCCCTCCACCTACCGCCCCCCTCGGGGGCGGTTTTCCTGTCTTACATGTCAGAGCCTTATTTTTTACGGAACATTATAAGCCAAAAACAATCTATCCAAAATTTATTCCCCATGTTATTTATTACCATAATCACTATAATTTACCATCATTACAAAATAAACATAAACACAATAATTAAACATAATCAATATAAAAAACGCCCATTTTTCCAGTATTTTCACTATAAATAACCTCTATTCTATAGAGGTTATACTAAAAACTTTACTTTTTATGCTAAATATGCAATTTTATGCTTGACTTTTTTAAAGATGTGTGCTACAATGGAAGTAGTCTGGAAAGATTGTGTGAACTATCTCGCCAGAGGTCCATTTACAGTCGAATCATCTCAGATACAATGATTACACTGTATCTGTTATAATATAAAGTCAAAGTTTTAGGCTAAGTCGCTGGCTTTGCCAGCCCACACCCCTGTCCACTCAAGGATTATAGGGCGTGGTGCCCCCTATAATTTCTTGATTTTGATAGATCATAAGTCAATTCATTATCGATAAAAAGGAGGTAGACTTTATGTCTCAATATGTCGTTTTAGCGCTTATTGTAGCCGGAGCAATTCTCTCCGCCATAGCTGCGTGCATATTTGGCGCCCGCGCCATCCATATGTCTCGCGGAAGCGGTAGCTTCTCCGGTGGCCCCGGCAAGGGCACGACCATCGCTGTCACGTTAATCTGCACCCTTTTGACCGCCTTTCTGATTTATGGTGCCGTGGATTCTTACCGGGCGGACCAAATCATCAGCAATTCTTCTGCTGGTGACGTCCCTATGGCCACGCCCAAGACCACCGACGCCAGCCCTCAGGACGCAGACAAAGAGGAAGAGGTTTTCCTGGACGCGATTCATTTGACGGATCGGCAGATAGACGACTTCGTAAGTCGCCATACGCTTGATTTTGTGGATCGTAGCCTGGTGAATAATCAGGCTAAGGCCGCCCGTCTCAAGGCGGTACGCGATTTCTGCGGTGACGCCAATGCTTTCGCCGACGCTGTCAACTGGCCCATCGAGTCCTGGTTCCCGGATTATGCCAAATTGGCAAATCTCTCTTCCCTGAGCGAGGCCGAGCGTGAAGCTCTCATCGGAGATTTCTTCGATGCCCTCGATCAGGAGATGATCAGCAACCCTTCCTTTGGTCTCATGATGCTTCATGGCGCCAAAGAAATTCCGTATATTTACAAGAATAATGCGGAATTGGTCGATGGACTGTGGAATACGGCGCAGGCAATGTCTGCCGGCACCTACGAGCAGCCCATCGGCGACGAAGACGCCATGACCCTGGAGCTAAACAAGATCCCGACCCTGCCGAAACCTTGCGTAGGTATCGATTATTTCGTCCAGCGCAAGACGGTCGGCGTCAGCGAGGAGATAGTGGTTCGTGAAGAATGGGCGCGCACTTGCGCCTATCTGAGCGCCGCTTATCGCGGGTATTTCATCCGCGGCATTGAGGCTCGAGAAAGCATCAAGAACTGGTGCTTGCCGAGTACGCTCATGGAAGACTCCAAGGCCATCCCCGTTCTGGCTGATTATCAGGAAAACCGCGAAGCGATTATCCTGGGCGCCGTGAACAAGAGCGGAAGATATTCTTCTCTCATCGGTCTCAATACTGCTGATAGTCGTCTGGAAGTTTTCCCGACTGCTACGCCGCAGCCCAAGCAGGATCAGCCCGAGCCTGATAAGCCTCAGCCCGACAAGCCGCAACCTGACAAACCTCAGCCTGATAAGCCCAAGCCCAATAATCCCGATCCCGAGCCGGAGCTTCCGCCCACCACCTACAAGCTGCAAGTTTTCTTCCAGCTGGGTGATGGCAGCGAATTCTTCCCGACCGTGACCGAGTATCACGAGGCTGGTGATGGCTATGATGTAAGGGTTAAAGAAGATAGCCATTACGAGGTTCATGCCAATAAGGAGATCGTTACCCGCAACGGCGTAAAATACGTCAGCGGCACGATGCCGGCACAGAATCACGATGTCTATGTCGTATATGATCCTTACCTCTATATTTACTACGTCGAGGGGCCGACTGGTCGCTCTTGTAGTGAATATGACAGCAATCTACAGGACTATAAGGGGCTCTACGAGTACAACGAATACTATAATATTCCGTCTCCTGGGTATCTTAATTGGATTACCTACACGCCAGTAGTGGAAGGCTATATGCCTGCTCGCTACAAGGAAGTTGTCGTGACGTATTGGCCGCCTGCAGACGGTCA
This sequence comes from uncultured Candidatus Saccharibacteria bacterium, assembly GCA_964581595.1. Lineage (GTDB taxonomy): Bacteria > Patescibacteriota > Saccharimonadia > Saccharimonadales > Saccharimonadaceae > Nanosyncoccus. Next base: position 791 of record CAZOPB010000015.1, on the reverse strand, counting down.
GGGCGGAAAGGATCCTTCTCAGAGCTCTCAGAATCAGGGCAATGCTGAAACCGGCGGCGGTTCGAACCTGCCCACGGACGGCACTGGCGAATATGAGCCGACTAAGCCGCCCAAGGAAGATTATCCCGAGACGCCTAATGACAACCCGGCCATTAATACGCCGAGCGACAAGCCGATCGACGCTGGAGATAATGATAATCATGATTCCAGCGGGCAGGGCGGACAGGATCATCCGATCCAGGATCCCAATCACGGTAATACCGATAATGGCGATCCTCCGCCCACTGACCCGATTCCCGTCGATCCTGGTACCTCGGGTACCGATCTCGGCACTGGATCCGGCGGTCAGAAACCTGAGGACGAAGGCGCCAACAATGGCGAAATCCTTCCTCCTCCCTGATAGTCTAACTTTGACTTTTATATAAATTGTCCCAAACAAGGGAAGCACCTTATCCCTGGGGGCCATGCGCCCCCGGGGAATCCCTAGATTTATTGTGTTTGAGATGATTCGGCTGTCTCGGATGAATGGAGTTTAACAAATTGGACCAGTAAATATTAACTTTAATCAACTACAGCATTATCAATTAATATAATCTTTTGAGAGGAGATTATTATGAATAAAGCAGTAAAGAGTACTCTTGCTATCACTGCTAGCGCAGTCGCCATGGCAAGCGTAGCTGTTACTCCTTCGCTAGTTTCTGCGTGGGGTGACAACGGTGGCGGTCGTCCATCCTATACTATCGACCAAATCAACCACGGCGTTCTAGGCAACAAGATTGTCTTTAACTCCA
>CAZOPB010000014.1:0-26496 GCA_964581595.1 uncultured Candidatus Saccharibacteria bacterium | reverse complement strand
TGCCGAGAACTAAGGGGTGACACGCCCGTAAAGACGGGACGTGTCAACCCCGACCACCGAGGAGCTGAAAAAGACTTTAGATACATAATGCTAAGAACGCCGTGTTTCGAAAACTAGGTAGACAGCGTATGGCAAGGCAAAATCGACGTGAAGCGTCCCCGAGAGAAAATAGGCAACATTCCGAAATCCAACCTTAGCAAAAATTCCCGTATCACTCCAGCATCTTCGCCGTCACCGCCGTAATCAACCCCTTCTCCCTGGGATCACTCTCCGCAATCATCAGCGCCAGCGCCGTCAAAGTCTGATCACTTATCTTCGGCTCCCCATTCGCTTGCAACTGATATTCATTAATCGTCAAAAACATCACGAATAAAAACGACCCAATCCGCTTATTTCCATCTAGAAACGGATGATCCTTGATGATGAAATACAGCAAATTCGCCGCCTTCTCCGCTATCGTCGGATACACATCTTCCCCGCCAAAGCTCTGATAAATTGCCCTCAGCGCCCCATCAAAAGCATCCCCACGCGGCACACCAAACATCTCCTCCGCCCCCAATTTCTCTCTCAGCGTCGCGATCATTTCCATACATTCCCCCGCCTCTAGCTGCCGTTTTAGCTGCTTCGCCCCCTTCCCTAGTCTCACATGCCCATCATCATATTCCCTCAACGTCCGAAACGTCCCCGCATAATGCGTAATCACCTCGAGGATTCCATTCGCCTCATCCTGAGAAAATTCCGCCTGCGCCATCAGCCGTTTTACAATATCCAGCGCCCCGCTCACTTCCGATAATCTCTGCGCCGTTAGCTCGCTTAGCCGTTGTTCATTCACCGCCACCCCATCTACAATGTATTGATGCAAAATCTTCGTCGCCCAAATCCGGAAATCCGTCGCCTTCCGTGAGTTCACCCTATATCCCACCGAGATAATAGCGTCGAGACTGTATACCTTCACTACACGAGTCACCTCGCGATTGCCTTCCTGGGCAACTTGTACATTTTTTGTACAAGTTCGATTTTCCTCTAATTCCCCCTCTTGATAAATATCCTTCAGATGCCGAGCAATCGTCTGCGGAGTAATATCAAACAGCTCCGCCATCTGCGCCTGCGTCGCCCAAATCGTCTCCATTTCCGCATCAAGATTAAACTGCACATGCTTCCCGCCGCTCTCGTAAATCATCATTTTGTCTTCCATACTACCTCCAGTGCGCATTCCTATTATTCCCCTTATTTTATCATATCCACCTCCTCATCACAACCCCAACTTGTAAACCCTTTACAAGTTCACCCGCATTTTCTCTCTGTTAATTTTAATATTTTCTCATCGGTTCGCCAAAAACAAGCATATAAAAACAAAAACCGCTCCAATACACAAAACATTACCTTATTCACATCCTTCTTCAAAGATACTAAAAAGTTTATGCTATAATTATACTAATTAACCAAGGACACAAACCATGCAAAACACCCAACCCATCCAACCGCTAACCCCATCATCACCTACCCCCACCGAGCCAAATGTTTCTCTGTCTTCTCATTCCTCATCCAAGTCTTCGCATTCCTCCAAAATCATCATTGCCATTCTCATCATCATAGTCCTAGCTCTAGCTGGCTTCCTTATCTATCATTTCATCACTACCAGCCACGCTACAACTAACCAACCAGATGGCTCTTCCTCATCCTCTACTACGCCCGCCGATACCAACATCTATCAACAAGAACAAGCCGTCCTCTCCGTCGTCAATCAAATCTACGACAAAGCCACCGAAATTTTCAACCGCGGAAATCAAGACGATATGGGATTCTTCTCTGGTGTCAATCCCTACACAATCTATTACAATCACGATTCCAGCCCCGTCAGCTATCGTCCCGATAACTATATTATCGGCGTACCTCTGGACCGAGCCTACGGCCTTTCTCCAAATACCTCTGCCATCGAGTATCACTACGACCTCTATTACAACGAAGCAAGCGACCAAGAAATGACCGACCTAATCACTAGCCTTGGGTTTACCGTCACCGATGAGATCTACACCACCGCCAGCGCCGGCGGCCCGAGTTCACTATATCAAAACAAATCCACCGGTATCGTTTGCTCTGGATCCGCCTTCTGGAATATCGCTTGTGGTCACCAAGATTGGTACAACAAAGAAAATGCCAACTTCTCTAATGACCTCGCCAAAGTCTACGAAGCTGCTACAGGCGAATCCGCTCATTACCTCATCGCCAAAATCGACGGCATAAAAGATAGCCTCATTTCACCATACCAAACCATCAGTGTCATGATGTCAGGCTTCGGCGCCTCATTCTATCGCACTAGCCCCGAAAGTCCTTGGGTCTTCGCTTTCCGTGGTCAAGACGGTCCCACCTGTGATGAGTTCAACACCCAAGATCTAAAAAACGCCTTCGCCGGCCAAACTTGCTGGGATACAAGTACTAATACCGATTCCGAAGTCCAACCATAATCTTTCCGTCCAAAAATCATTCCGATCGATAAAAATTAAACTTTATTTCTTCTAGGAAGTGATCTACTAGTCGCCGGAGCGGGGGAGGTGGTAAGTGGTTTTGGTAATATTACCACCATACAAGAACTCAATAAGACTACTTGTGCTAACTACAATATTGGTACTACGGCGAGACTACGTGACACCCGAGACAATAAGCTATACTGGGTAGCCAAATTAGCCGATGGTAATTGTTGGATGACTCAGAACCTAGCCTATGATGGTGGCGGTACCACAGGAGATCCTGCTACTTGGGGCAACGATAATACTGCTGCTAAATATTACAATCCAGGACTATACGTCTATACTACGCCCACTACACAAAATAGCTGTAGCGATAGTAATGGTCTATCTAGCTGTACTACTAAAGGCTGGTATAACGTTACCAGCATGCATGCTTCAAACGATCTAGACATGGCGCAACCAGTAGACTTCGTTAACGACATCTACGATGCTCATTACCTTTCTGGCAATTATTACTCTTGGCAAGCTGCGACAAATGGCACTGGTAGTTCAGCCACTACCAATGGCGCACAAGCCTCTAGTAGTATTTGTCCGGCAGGATGGAGCCTACCACTCAGTAAAACTACTAACAATAGTACAAGCGGCTCATTCTATAATCTGCTTAGCAAATATGGTTTACAAAGCAGTCTAACCGCCGGTAATTACGATATTAGACTAGCTCCTCTTTACTTCGTTTACGGTGGATATGTCACACATATCGACAATCCAGAGCTTGATATGCCAGCTAATACTCTGAACAACGCCGGCAGCTACGGTTATTACTGGTCATCTACGGCCTATAATGCAGACGGCGCTTACGGCCTGTACTTTACTACTCGCGTCGATCCGTCCAACATCTGGAATCGCTACATCGGCATGTCTGTCCGCTGTGTCGCTAGGTAATTAACCATCTACCAAACTAGGAAGTAGGAGAATACATAAAATAATACAAAATCGCCAAAATCATCATGCTTGAGGTTGCAACTCAAAGAAATTTTGCTATATAATCGAGGAGAGCGTGGGAGCTAGGTTCTTTAAAAAAGAGAGTTTTTGTAGGGTGCGGGGATTTTTGGCGGAAAGATGAAAAGAGGAAAATTTATGCTAATACATTTATTTAACTTAATTTTGAAGCTAGTTGAGTTTTACTTAGATCGTAAGCAGAAATCATCTCAGCAAAAAGTTAGTCCCACTATCGTCAATACTGGTGATGTAAACATCAGTATCACATTAGTCAAGGACTAACCGCATTCCACCTTTATTATAACATAAACTTTAACGATTCTGCCTAGCTAAGTTTCTATAAACTTCTGTGGACTTTTCCACAGCCTGCGCTCAATTTAGAAATTATTTTACGAACTCAACCGCACATCACCTCATCAAAGCAGCACAAAACAACCTACACATGATTACCCTTGGCGTAGAATGAGCTAATACGAGGCAAGCTCAAGCGCCGCAAGCCACTTTTTTCTGACTAGAACCCTTTGCGAGAGCGGCGCGAGACAAGGCGACGGCGAAACGCGGAACGAGCCGTATTTGACATACGGTGAGTGAGCATTGGAACCGTCAACGCAGTATCACGCCAGCTATCGCGAAGGCTTCACTCTACAACCTCGCTAACGCTTTCTTCACTCGCTCAATATCTTCTTCCTTTGTCCCATAACTTAGAGAAAACCTCGCCAGCGGCGGCAGCCCCAAGACCTTATCCAGATAATAATGCACGCAAAAATACCCTGTCCGCGCCATGATTCCCTCTTTTCCGAGCGCCGCCCCTAGCAAATGCGAATCCAGCCCCTCTACATAGAAGCTCATCGTCGGGTTCGCCTCCGCTCCTACCATATGTATTTTTTCCTTCCCCCGCAAGAATTCATCCAGCTCCCGCGTACAATCTTCCAGCCGTTTTTTATCCGCCTTCGTCCGCGCGTTTAACCAATCAATCGCCGCCCCTAGGCTAATAATCTCCGCCCAAGCTTGCAATCCCGGCTCAAAAATCGTATACGCATGCTCCTTATTCCCTAGCGCCGTCAATTTATAACTATCCGCGTACACATCATCCACCATCCCCCCGCCTACGAAACTCAAGCGCAATCGCGGAATCAAATCTCTCCTTACCACCATCACCCCTAGCGACGCCGCGTACATTTTGTGCGCCGAGAAACAAATCGCATCCGCCTCAGTCTTTTCCAAAATCTCATGATAGTGCGCCATCGCCTGCGCCGCATCAATAATGATAATTCCCCCGTCCTTATGTACCCGCCGGACGACCTCTTTCAGATTCGTCAATCTCCTTCCGTCAAAATTCGCCGCCGCATTCACCACTACCACCGCCCCCGCGAAATTCTCCTCCCCCATCAGCAATTCCCCGGTCTCACTTCGCTTCAACACCACCCTCGGTATGTCTAACCTTTCGCTCATCGCCATCGTCGCAAGAAACGGCGAATTATGCTCAATCTCACTCGTCACCACTTTTTTCACATACTTCGGATCAATTTCATTCAGCAGCAAATTCACCCCATAAGTCGTATTTAGCGTAAATGATACAAAGTAATCTTTCCCTGATAATTTCAACAACTTCAATACTTTCTTTCGCGCCCCCTCCACTAGCTCATCCGTCTTTTCGCCCCACGGATACTTCACTCGTTCCCCACAAGAATTATGCTGGAAATAATATTTCTCCATCGCCTCCACCACCGGCCGCGGCCGCAAGCTCTGACACGCCGCATCTAGATAAACTTCTTTCCCGCCCAAATAATCAAAATCCTTCATCCTTCCATTATACCACACTCCACTTTGACAACTCCGCCCCGCCCATGCTACAATAGAACTGCTTATACCTGTCATAATGATATTCATATTATTTTGGCATCACAATTCGTTCTGCCTGGTGCTTTACAAACAGCATCACAGCAATTAAGCATTAGCGGAAACGTTGATGCCAAATTGACAGGTATAAGCACCTTCTGTGGTGCTGTTTTTAATCTGCGCCCCAGAAAATCAGGTCTAATGCGGAAAACGTGTGTATGGTTATATTTGTAATGTGACATTAGCTACAAAGAAAAGGACCACGTGAGTGGCCCTTTTCTGCTATTCTTATAAGTGATCAAACTTAATTAGGAGAATAGCATTATGAGCAATATAAAGCATTGCCCACACTGTCATTGTAACACAGGTATAGTCAAAATAGGTATGACTAGCACTAATAGGCAACGCTATTTATGTAAAGGATGCCATAAAACGTGGAGTACAAAGCTACAGCCTCAGCGACTTCAGCAGGCTATTTGGCATGATTATGCCGTAGGAGATTTAAAGATTAAGCAATTATGCAAAAAATACCAGCTTGGGAAAGATAAAATACGCCAAATCCTTAGTATACACAAGGTAACTCCTATTATTCCCACTGGACGACATGATATTGTTGCTATGGATTGTACTTATTTTGGCCATAGAAATATAGATGAGTGGGGTATATTAGTTGTAATAGACGCTATTACTGGAGGATGTCTATATTGCGAAGAAATACCTGGTCATGAGACCTATGCGCATTACCTACATGCCCTAAAATGCTTAGAGAAGTATGATATACACCCAAAAGCCTGTATAATTGATGGCGTTACTGGTCTTGCAGGAGTTCTGGCAAAACGCGGTATACTAGTTCAATATTGCCAATTCCATCAGATAAAAACTATCATAGGTTATCTTACTAGGCATCCAGTATTAGAGCCTAATATCGAGTTAAAGCGTATAGCTTTAGAGCTAACACATAGAAGCCGAGCAGAGTTTATTACTATATTCAATGCGTGGTTCTACAAGAACAAAATATGGCTTGATGAGAAGTCTAAAAATCCAGAAACACATAAGCTAGAGTATACTCATCAAAAGACTAGGAGCGCTGTACGTAGCCTTCAAAGAAACTTTAAATATCTTTATACTTTTGAGCAACATCCAGAGCTCAACATACCAAACACTAATAATCGCATGGAAGGTATTAATAGCGCCATTAAACACAAACTTAACCATCATCGTGGAGCCAAAAAAGACCTAAAAACTCAGCTCATCCGAGATTTACTTTCTAGAAGAACAGGGGTGTAAATACACACGAAAATAGCATTAGACCGAAAATCAAACTAATTCCTAAGGAGGGCACAGATGCTAAAAATACATAAACTTCATTCAAAAAAGTTATCTATCATAAGTATAACTTTTATTTTAAGTATATGTACTCTCCTAGGAATAAGTTATCTCACCTACACTCCCAACCTCTCCCACGCCGAAACCGTAATATATAAACCCGACACTCACCCAAATCTATCAGACATATCCATCATGCAAGACATGACTAGCGAAATTTGCCAAAATACAACGATAGGGTACGCTAAAACGCTAATCGATAACAGAGATAATAACTCATATACCGTTACTAAATTTAATGATAATAATTGTTGGATGACTCAAAATCTACGCTTAGTCGGACCACGACAGCTATCCTCAGCAAATTCTAACGTCTCCAGCTACACTATGCCTGCAAATTCAAATTCATTCTCCAATCGAACAGAAGACGAAGTTGCATATTATGCTGGCGACCCAGTCGTAGGCGCAAAATACTCTTGGTGTGCCGCCACTGCCCACACCTGCTGGGAAACATACTACGGTAGTAGCCAAGCCTCAGGCAGCATCTGTCCAAAAGGTTGGATATTACCAGACTATTCTCAATATGGAGACTTTTTGAATATCGAAAAACCAACCTACGAACAATCATTATTGCCACCGTATAATTTTACTCCAGACGTCAGTTACTTATACTGGACTAGATCGGCAACAAACTTCGATAGACCAATGCTTGTATGGCATAGTGGATCTAATTTACGCATAGGACAAGATGCCGGCTATGTCGGCATATCAATTCGCTGCATGACACAAGGTGGAATTAAGGGCGATGCCAACAATGTCGATATCACCATCGCTAAATCCATCCTCCTCGACATATCACCAGAAATTACAGTAGAAAAAGGCAAAACCAACCCCTCCACTACTAATCTAAATGTAAAAGTAGGCTCTAACCAAAAATATTCAATAGGCATTAGCGCAAAGAGCCCCAGCCTAACGTCTCCCGCAAGCTCTACCACCATCCCCTCCAAATCTGGCTTGCTCAACACTAACGACAACGCTTGGGGTATCAAAAAATTAGACACCGCTAAAGCCCCCGCCTCATCCTTCACCTCCATCACCAGTGCCAACCAAACCTTCTACACCTCGTCCACCCCAGAGAGCACCACTTTACTATTCCCCATCGGCATCAGCACCACCCCCGACCTCCCCTCTGGCGAATACTCCACTAATATTACGGTAACAGCAACGCAGAATTAACTACTAAGTATCCGTCAATTTCATTCGGAAAATCGCACTTATTAAAAACTATTCATTGCTGGGAACCGCGCTCATTTAAAAACCATTCATGACCGAAAACCGCACTCCATCAAAAAAGTATTTATTGCCGGGAACCGCGCTTCTCGGCAATAAATCAAGCTGGTTTCTTTTCGTTGGGGCTTTTCTTTTCAAAGAAAAGCCCCATTCTCCTACTTCCTAATTTGATAGATGGTTAATTACCTAGCGACACAGCGGACAGAGAAGCCGAGGTAGCGAGTGGTGTTACTTGACGGGTTGACGCTAGTAGTGAAGTACAGGCCGCGAGCGCTCGTGTTACTGATGGCCGTAGATGACCAGTAATAACCGAGGCTGCCGGCATTGGTCAGAGAGCTACTATTGACGTAGCCGCCATATACGAAGTAAAGAGGAGCTAAGCGGATATCTTGTGTACCATATAATAGCCCACTATTGGTTCCGTAGGAAGTTAGAAGCGTGTTATAAGATTTGTCACCAGAATTAATCGGTAGTCGCCAACCTTTGGGGCAAATACTTTGGGTAGATTCCCCAGAACTGCTAATACTAGCCGCTTGCCCAGCTGTAGCTGCGCCCCAAGAGTAATAATTACCAGCTAGATAATGTGTTGTCTCATTTCCAGAATCATTAGTACTAGCTCCACTCATTAATTTCCATCCTGCGTCCGCACAAGCAGTACTATCTAATGTACCACAGCCACTACTCAAGCGATTAGTTGGGTTAGTGTAGGCATACTCACCTGGATCATAGTAATTGACCGTATTATAATTTGAGCTGCTACCTGTCCACAATCCTGATGCTCCAGTTGTAGAAGTCCAATCGCTAGTTACATCTGAGTCTGCACTAGTTAGTCTACGGTTAGCGCCATTGGCATATAAATCCAAATCTAGGTTCTGGGTCATCCAGCAGTTACCATCCTTAAGTTTACCTACCCAGTAAACCTTACCGTCACGGATATCTTCTAGTCTACCTTTCTCTCCATCTGCAGCTCGATAGCAAGTCACCTGATCCATTTCTTGCATATATTCTATGCCAGCAAATCCCAGACCTGTCACCTCCCCCGCTCCGGCGGCGACGGAAAATCATATGTACATCTCCTTCCAAGTTTAATCAGCCTCCTGAGCTAGTCGCCTTCGTATATAATTCATTATTCATAATACCTAACCTCTTCCAAGTTGAGCCAGCCTCCTGAGCTAATCGCCTGTTGGTATATGCCGCCCCTCTCCCACACTCCCGTTGAAGGCGGTAATAATACTAGTGATGCACGGGAACGTCACCTATCCTTTTCTCAAGGGGCTCCCGGAGTGCCGGATCGTAAAAATCCCTAGTATTATCCGCCATAAGGAGTCTTGAACATTAATTAGGCTGGCGCGGGTCGGAATTGCGCTCGGAAATATCGGAAACCAAATGATATTCTCGCATTGACGAGAGCGCCACCTTGACTCCGTTGGCGGAAATGCTAGGGATTTACATAGGAAAACTAGTGTGAAGCGTCCCCGCGAAAAAAGAATAGGTGACGTCTCCATTGAACTTGTAACGCGATTACAAGTTCAACCCGAAATTATCTCTGTTAATTACAATTTTCTAGCCTCGAACCGCCATCAACCCCACCATTTTCTACCTTAATCAATCCTAAAATTCTCCCCTTTTCCCTAAAAATCCCTTCAATCCTCTTGACTTTTATCGACTTTACCGATATAATAGTCAGGTTGAAGTTCAATGACTTTTGTACATTTTATTACGAAGGAGAGGATTATATTGAATTCCATCCCCAGCACTTCCAATCCCGAGAGGACAACTTTTTCCCAGCGCCATCAGCTGGAGCCGCCTCACGCTAGGCGTCTCCCGTCTCAGCATGTTACTCAGGCATCCGAGGAGATCCCTTTCAAGCAGCCCACCATTTCCGATTTCGAAAGCGGACTGCACTACGATGAATGCGGGTGCACCTTTATGATTTCCGATCTGCCTCTGTCTGATCAGATCCAGAATCATTCCAGCTCCAGCAATCGCCAGGATCTTCTCAAGCAATCCGTATTTGGCTGCATCGTCCGCGCCTACCAAAAGCTTTTCGCCGAAGGTGACACTGCCGGCGCCGAATCATATGAGCGCAAGCGTCGCTCCCAGACCGAATTCGTCCAGAACCGCACTCTGCGTCTCCCATTCACCTACACTATCTCTTATACCGAATCCCAGCGTACCCAAAGTGCCAGCATTACCATTTGCCTGTTCTGGACCAGCAATAGATCTTTCAGCACCATCCGCTTCGACAAATCCGAGCCACCGCGCGTCATGACTAGCAGTGATATCAAAAAATACGCCAGCCTGATCTATGAAACTCTACATTCCGATCTCAAATCTTTCATCGATCAGACCTATGCCGACGCCCTCAAATTTGGCATCACACCAGACTACTATTCCCCGACCAAGCCCGGCATCATTCCCGCATATTACGACATCCCCAATCTCTAACTCTCTCCTTCATCGTTGGCGAGACCAACACTCTGCCCCCTCCACCCAGAGGGGGATTTTCCATCCGCAAATATCCTATTTCTATCAAACTACAATTTCTATCCGCAAATATTCTACTTCTATCAAGCTGCAGAAACCAATCTCCCCTTCACCTCGCTAACTCCAACAATCAGACTCTAACCCCATCACTATCACTACCCCCAACAAAATAACCCCTCCTCGGGGTCACTTTGTTATTTCCGCAGACCTAGCGCTGCGATAGTCTTCTTATAAAGCTCAAAGTCCGTCCGCTCAAGATACTTCAATAACTTCTTGCGCTGACCAACCATCTGCATTAGACCACGCTTAGCCATGAAATCATGCTTATTCTTCTGGACGTGCTCAGTGACTTCCTTAATCCGCTCGGTCAAGACCGAAACCTGCACCTCAGGTGAACCAACATCTTTCTTGCTCCGCGCAAGCTTTGCCATTGCTTCAGCTTTTTTCTCTCTAGTAATCATATATCTGTCATTATAGCACATCCCCCTCAATCTTACAACCCCTATTTTTATCAATCTCACGCCTCCGCCGACCTCTGTTCTAATTATTGACAATTCCTCGTCCATCTGCTATACTTAAGCTAATTATGGAAGAATCTACTACCGCCCCTATCGAACAAACCCCAGTCGCTGAGCAGCCTCAGCCCACGCTTTCCGCGTTCAATCCAATCGCACGCACGATTTTTAGTGTCTTACTTGTCATCGTCGGCGCCATCTGCGCCATCCGCACCGCCGTCCTTACTATCGCCACTATCACCTTGATCCCTAAGTTTTTCCTCCACAGCGTTAATCACCCTTACGCTGCCCTTCTTGGCACTTTCACCTACGCCGGCTCCGCCTTCCTCGCTGGCGGTCTCTGCGTTCTTAGCTTCATCTTCGCTCATCACCTTATCAAAAATCAATCCATCTCTCGCCAAGCCGTCATTCTTTGCATTGCCTTCCTCATCCTTGCCGCCGTCCTGGAGTACGCCTGCCTCCCTCTCTTCGGCTCCACCTTCACCGCCTAATATCTAATATATTAATTAACACACCTCCTTCAGAGTTTAGCTAGCCCACTGAGTTAGTCGCCTATTGGTTTGCGTCGCCTCCCCATCACCACAAAAGAAAATGGAATTACCTCCAATTCTTAAAAACGCATTTCACTTAACATTTACTTGTTTTTTAAATAATCAGATATCTTGATTAATAAGCGTAGATGAGTATTGCCTATCCTTTTCTCAAGGGACTCACAGAGCGCTGGCTTGCAATATACGCTACCTAAAGCCTTTCTAGCTTTGACGGGGAATTTCGCAGGCAAGCTGCCGAGAACTAAGGGGTGACACGCCCGTAAAGACGGGACGTGTCAACCCCGACCCCGGAGGAGCTGGAAAGGCTTTAGACAATGACAAAAAACGCCGCGTTCCGAAAAACTAAACTAGATATCGTTTAACTAAAGACTTATCTCAGCAGCATCGTCAACACTGTATTTATCAATTTTAGTTCTCCTAAGCTCCGTCAGATACCCACCCACTTTCAGCTTTTTCCCAATATCTTCCCCCAGCGCCCGTATATAAGTCCCGCTCGACACTTCGCACTTTATCTCCAGATATGGCCATTGATAATCCAATATCTCTATGCCATATATCTTGACTTTCCTCACCGGCATTTCTACTTGCTTCCCCTCCCGCGCCAGCTTATACGCTCGCTGTCCATTGATTTTTACCGCAGAATAATTCGGCACTCGCTGTTCAATCTCCCCTACGAAGCTCTTTACTACTTCCTCCACCCGCTCCCTACTCGGAATTTCTATATTTTTCAAATCAGGATAGTCTTGCTTGTCGGCCAAATCCACTATACTATCAGATGACTGATATGACACAATATTTCCCTCAACATCTCCTGTATCTGATATTTCTCCCAATTTTATCTTTGCTATATACTCCTTATCCAATTTCAAAAACTCATTCGCTCTCTTTGTTCCCTTCCCGATCAAAAGTATCAATAGCCCCGTCGCGAAAGGATCCAACGTCCCCGTATGCCCTACTTTTACCTTCTTCCGCTTCTTCCGTACTATTCCATCTTTCCCTTTTATCTCCACATACCCCGCCTCTTCCGACAATTTCCGCCGCACTCGCGCCACTACGCCAAACGAACTAATCCCCGCCGGCTTATCAACCAACATTATCTCATTCTCATCAACTTCCAAGCTTCGCTTATTCATTTCCTAATTATATCACATAATCCCCATAATCAACCTTGTTCCATCTTGCGTTCAATCCTCAGGAGCAGCACTAGCAGCTTTAAAAACCGCCCCCGAATGGGAGCGGTGATAGAGAGGTTAAGCAATAACACAAGCCGAGGTGCACGCATAAACACAGTTCACATTACTGCGATTAGCAGAGCCGTCTGCAGACGCGTACCAGAGATAGTTCGCAGCGCCACACCCCGCCGAGCGCAACCAGCAACACTGAGCAACACCCAATGGGTCGAGAAATATCCTCTTAAGGCAAGGCCCCTCAATACTCGTAGGTGTATCTCGGAAGTATTCCCAGACTAAATTCTCTAACTCAGGATTATCGTGAGGGTCGAGATGTAGCTCTTCTAGCGAAGGCGGGAAGAACCTCACCAATGTACCACTACCAGTTATAATATTGCTCGCGACTTCCAACAGGTTAGCAGAGCAACCAGCGGCGTAGCCTTCAGGGTCATCATTGAGCCAACGTCTCAGCTCTGACTCGGCAAAGATATTGGTATCCTTGTCAAAACGAAACTTAACCGGCAAAGCATTCTGCCGCAAAAGGAAAGCGCCGAGGTGTTTCTCGAGGTTTGGCAACCTAGCCTCGCGGTAATCTACCACAATATGCGGCATCAGATAAACAATACCAGCTGCATTATCAGTCCAAATATCGGGAATAATAGTGCCAATAGGGAATTGGCTACGGGCGGTGCCAGTACGAACGGCGTGTTGCAAGTTCTGGAAAATATGGAGCTTCTCAATTTCAGCAATACGCGGATCACCAGGCTGTAGGATGCAAAGCTTAATCAGCGTGCTAAGCTCAGGATGCTGAATAGAGATAGGCTCCTTGACCATAGCAGGCTGAGGACGATCAGCAGCAGATTGAGCCAACAGCTTCTGCAGCTCCAGAGAAATATGGCAGATTTTAGTGCTTCGTGTACGGACATCGACGCCATGATCAGCGAGAAATCGACAGAATTGCAGACAAGAATCCCCAGCAGTTTCGACACCCTTGAGTAACGCATTAATGTCTTGCTCAGTAAGCAACATTTGACTAACCTCCTTATTAAAGTACTAATTTTGAGTTACCCCATAATTATACCACATAACAAAGTAAAGCAAACCATTCACTAGATGCACACAATACTTTTCTTGCTTAAATCCTCCACTAAAATAGCACGGACCAGCCGTCCTTTCAACCCAGTCTTCTCAACCATTCTGCCAGCTCGAACCCTTGGCGCAGAATGGGCTAATACGAGGCAGGCTCAAGCACCGCAAGCTACTTTTTTCTGGCTAGAACCCTTTGCGAGAGCAACGCGAGACAATCTTTATCTGATTAGAACCCTTCACGAAGAGTAGTCTAATACAAGGATAAGGAGAGGAACGCAAACGAACCGTACTTAAGGTACGGAGAGTGCGTACCGGAACCTTAGACGCAGTAGTAGGCTGCTATTCGTGGAGGCCTATATAAACTTCGCCAAGCGAAGTTTATATCTGTACTGGCGGTAATATAGGTGGCATCCCCCCATTTCCACTACTTATCTCCGGCGCCGGCGGTGGCGGCAACACGGCTCCATTCATCGGATTCGCCACTGGCTCCATTACCGGCATCGGATTAGCCGGATTAGCCAAATTAGCCCCCGCATCTACCATACCAGTATTTTGCACTCCCGGCAAATTCATCGTCGTCGCATCCGCCACCGGACCAGTCGGAACCGCTGGCACCCCTGCCATTCCCGGAGCATTCACCTTATCCTGCGGCAACCCCTCTGATAGCGCCTCTTCCATCATTTCTGCATAGTTCTTCGTCTTCTTTGGTGTCGGCGCTGGCGGCTGAATCGTCGAACCCACCTGCTTCGTCGCCGGCATTTCCGGAGCCGACGTCGCCATCGGTCTCGGCGGCACCGCCCCAGCTGTTCCTGCTGCATTTCCTCCAGCTACACCACTACCGCCCGGCACTTGCATCTGCCCCGGATTCGGACCTACGCTTGGATTTACGCCCACGCTCGGGCTCGCACCCTGCCCCACACCAGCGTTAGTATTCACATTCCCCGCCACCACCGGATTCGGACTAGGACTAGCACCTACGCTCGCTCCCCCGCCATTCGCCCCCGGTATTATCATCTGATCTACCGGCACACCATTCACCCCCGGTATCACCGGCTGGACCACCACGTTCTCTGGCGTCACATCATTTGTCGCGCTTATCATTCCATTCGTACTCGCATTCGCATCCGCACTTACACTCGGCGCCGCCTGTACTGCTGGATTCATAGCCGGATTCACCGCCGAGCCAGCCGCCCCGCTGCTCGTTCCGGCCCCATTACCCGCCATCGAATCCTTCAGCGCATCTGCCAGCACTCCATTCGGCATCGCACTCACCAGGCTACTCGTTCTCGACTCATCATGCTCAATCGTCAAGTTTGTCTTCTTCTCCACCGCATCCTTCTTTGGTTCTTCCGCAAATCCGCCCGGTTCATTATGCACTATATCATTCCCGCTCACATTCGAACTAATCAACTGTTGGTCCGCCCCCATTGACATCAGCTTCGAAGCAATGCCCAGTGTATCCGAATTTGTTCGGTTATTAGAAAACCTATCCGTCGCCGCGACAATCCCCGTCAAAAGCGCCGTCGCTACATCCCGCTCCAGCGGCTTTTCTTCCGGATCCTGCATCGTGAAAATCAATTCTGTCATCATCTCGCATAGCGAACTCGCCACCGGATTACTCCATTCAATTTCACCAAATCTCCCCGGCTCGCCCGTCGTAATATTTACCACTGCCGCATCGTGCATAATTCTGCCGTGCTCACGCAGCGCCTCATCCAGATTCCCCGCCGATGCCACATTAATTGCAATCACAAAATCTACGTTAAAATCCCCATAAGAAAATTGCAAATCCTCTTGCGTAATCTTCGTCTTGTATGGCGTCACAAACACCTTCACGAAGTCCCCCTCTAGTTTATACCGCAAATGATCCGCCTTATCCTTATTCAAAGCAATAATAAAATCCTGCAAGCTATCCGTATTCTTCTCAAAAGTCTCATTCGGCTGCAAAAAAGCCAGCGCATCCGGCGTCCGCCCCGAATAAATCGCCGTCGCATGCTTCTGCATTCCGTCTAAGAACATCGCGAGCCCAATCGCCGCCGCGATCTCATCTACCGACGGATCCCGCGACAAAGCTATCAAAATATTCTCCGAAGATTTTATTTTCTCAATAATCTTCTGAATAAAATCTCCTTGCGCCGCCCGGTTCACCGCCGTATTCGCCGCCCCCGCCGCGTCCGCCGCATTAGTTTGTGAATTGTCTTTTTGATCTTGCATGTTTATTTTATGTTATACTACTTCCATTCTAGCACAGATTCCCCATTTGTCAATCCCCTTTATGCTTAATTTTCACTAATTTTTCCAGCCCTCACTACCATAACAATACCACAGCCATCAAAAAATCGGGGCGGTGTCCCACATATATCCACTGCAGGTCCTGCCCCTTATAGCCCCATTATACCACATTCCTCAAAAAAGAGGGCGGTGTCCTGCATATATCCAATGCTGGTCCTGCCCTCACTAACCTCATTATATCACAATCATTTATTTATCGCCCGCCCTATTCGACCTTGGCAAAAGCTCCACATCACACCCCAGCTCCGTAAAGAAAAGTACCGTATCATACTCATGCTTCTCCAGCGACACCCCATTCGGTGTAATCTTCCCCTTCTTCATATCACCTATTATACCACACCCACCCATATTCCACTGTCTTATCTCTGTTACTTTCATTGAACCTGTAAACCATTTACAAGTTCAAACTGATTTTTCATCTGTTATTTTCCGAAATTTTTCAGCGGTTCGCCGCCACCAACCAAAAAAGAGGGCTACTTCTAACCCTCTCTTTACTTATCTTAGTCTCTACCTACCTCGCCACACACCGCACAGACATACCATTAAAGCGAGTACTACTACCACCACCTGAAACGCCACTACCACTAACAGCTGCATTATAAGCAGTGCTAATAACATTTGCAGTAGAGTACCAATAACAACCACTAGTTCCAGCATTTTTCCAAGACGTAGTAGACCCAGATATATCATAATTAATAAAACCACCAAATACGAAATAAAATGGATTATCCGACACCACAAAGCCACCATAACTACCACCGTCTTTATCTCCATAAGCTGAGACCATATTTGTAAATGCCATATTTACCGGTAGCGTCCAATTCTTAGGGCAAATACTCTGCGTAGCCTGTTCTTTTATCGATGTATCTGTTGAAGTTAAACTCGCCGCCTGCCCCGCCGTCGCTGCACCCCAAGAATAATAATTCCCGACCAGATAGTGCGTATCATACCCTTCACCAGTCGGCGTGCTACATCCTGCCGCAGTGCAAAGTCTTTCACCTGGATCCCAAGATTGTACAATATTAGTACCAGCACCGGCAGATCCCGAAAAGCTTGGGCTTGATCCAGTCTGCGTTTTTATCGCATCCCAATTTCTTGGCACATCCGTATTATCCGGCGTTAACGTCATAGTACCCAAATCGAGATCTAAATTCTGCGTCATCCAGCAGTTCCCATCCCGCAGCTTCGTCACCCAGTATTTCTTATTATCTCGCTTATCAATCAGTTGTTTCGTATCATTCTCATTCGCTTGGCTACAAATCGAAGTTGTCATATCCTGCATATATTCTATATTATAGAATCCACCTACCGTCTCCGCATCCACCGCCACCGAGAGCAGCACATTCGTACCGTAGTGTCCCGCCGGCGCATCCGTCGCAAATTTCGCCGCGAATACTAGGTTAAAGTTTTTCTCTTCACTCGCCGCATTTGTTGTATAGGCCGGATTCAAAACCGATCCATTCTCCGGTACCGAGCTATAAGCCAAACTCTCCACTCCCGCGCCCGTCTCATCCAGCGCATATCCCCATTTATTATTTCCAAAATCCGCCGTTGCCACTTTACTACCCACGCCATCTACTGTCACTCCAGCATTAGTCAATGTCGCCGAACTCCCCGGCGCCGCCTGCACATACATCTTATAGCCGCTCACATCCGTCGCCTTCACATTCACCGTCGTCGAAACGTAATTCACTTCTCCCGCCTTCGCCGCTGCATTAGACAAATTATTATTCCCCACCGACAATTCAATTGAAGCATTTGTTGTGTCCTCGCCATATCCTGGTTCTCCCGGTATATTATCTGCTGCATACGCTTTTTCCTTGTCACCCGAAACCATCGGATTTATCGCCAATCCCATCACCAAAAGGAGAGCTAAACTGCATGCCACTGGCAAGACGTAATTCGTCTTTCTGAAAAATCCACCATCATTAAAATAGAAATAAGTACTTTTACGATTAAAACTATGAAGCAATTTTATATTTGTAAAAGTTAATAATGGTTTCTTTTTCTTTAATCTTTTTGCCGCGTGACGCATGCTGGCCCTCCTTTTGATTAATGTAAACTCGAGGTTACCGACTTCTGTCATCGTCATAACAAAAATGGCACCACGAGGGTGTTCAGAATTCGCGATGCATATGGAAAACATAAACAACGTTCATTCGCCTCATGGCGCCGTTCCAACTGTTTAAAAATTTTCCATATTTGCTTTAAGCAAACACGAATTCTGAACAATTCCATTATACCACACATTTCCCCGCCCGCGCAACCGTTCAATTTTATTAAAAACCGCCAGCCTCTTCGCCAGCGTCATCATCCCGCTACACGCCCTCGCTCGACAAAATAATAATTACCCGTGGAATACGTTTTTCACCAATCCGTATCCTACGGGCAATCGCCCCATTTTATCCAACATTATCAAAACCAAATTTTCCCGTATCTTCCTCTTCGCCTTTCTACACCATTTCCCAGAGGTCACTACCAGCTTTTTAAGCTTTTCACTACCAGGATTTTAAGCAATCTACTACCAGTTTTTTAAGCATTTCACTACCAGCTTTTTAACTCCGCCCCAATCAAAACACCCCCAATGCCCGACCAGCCCCTCTACGAATACTACACCCCCAGCGCCGTCACCGGTACAATATACACTCCAGTCTCCTTATCCCGCACAATCACATCCGTATTCCCCACTACAATACACATAAAATCCGGCGCCTTCATCATCTTTTCCCTAAACTCTACCAGGTTCTTCTTCGCCTCTTCCACCTTGTCCATCCCCAGCTTTATTTCCACTGCCGCATAACCCCCATCGTCAAACTCCAAAATCGCATCCACCTCTTGCCCCGACACATTATCCCGGAAATGCCTCACCGTCCCCCCGATGATATCCATATATACTCGTAAATCCCTCTCCACCAGCGCCTCAAACATCAGCCCGAAGGTATTCAAATCCTTTATCAATTTCTGCTGCGTTATCCCTAGTACCGCACACGCCAGTGACGGATCCGTAAAATGCCTCTTCGCCGCCTTCCCCACCCTCTCTGGTGATCGATAATTCTCCGTATAAGCCGGTTGATCCTCGATAATATATAGTCTCTTTAATACATCCAGATAATCATCCAGCGTCTTCTCCGTCACAATCCTCGCATCCTCACTCGCATGCTCACCCACATCCCTCAGCAGCGTCCGATTCGTCACCAGCGACGATTCATTTCTCGCCAAGCTCCTTAGTAGCATCTGCATTTTATCCCTATTCCTCTGTTTATCATCATGAATGTCCGTATCCAATACCGCCTCAATATAGCTCCTCGGCACCAATCTCGCATTCTTCTCTGAAGTATTTTGATTCGACGGCCACCCGCCCCGCTCAATCCTATCCGCCAGCATCTTCACCAGATTTTTCTCGCCACCAGTATTTACCTGATTTTTCAGCTTTCCCTTCCGCATTTGCTCAATCGACGCCGCCCCAGTCGAATCCCCACTCTCCAGTAGGCTCATCGTCCGCATCCGGATCTTACCAATCCGCCCCGCCCCCGAGTGATAAACCTTCCCCGTCCTCATAACGTCGGTCAGTCTCGTCGAGCACGTCAAAATATAGTTCCCCTTCTCACACGTCATATCACACAAATGCCGCACCGCATCCCACACCTGTGGCACCAGCGTCCACTCATCAATCAATTCCGGCGCCTTCCGATTCAAAATCAAATTCAAATCTAATTCCGCCCTCTGTTGCTCCTGCAAATCATCCAGAAACACCACACTTTCCGCATGATTCAGCGAAGTCCACGTCTTTCCACACCACTTCGGCCCCTCTACGCTAATCGCCCCAAACACTTTCAAATACTCTTTTATCACTCGGTCAATTAATCTCGGCGTATAATCATTTTTCCGCATTTTTATCCTCATTTTCTATTCACTTTTTCCTAATTCCATTATACAGTACCCAGTCACATTTTTCAAGAGGTCACTACCAGCTTTTTAAGCATCCCACTACCAGGATTTTAAGCATTCTACTACCAGTTTTTTAAGCTTTTCACTACCATTTTTTTAAAGCATTTACTACCAGGATTTTAAACTCTTCCACTCACACACTGTTGATATGATCTAAAAATTTCACAATTAATTCCGTTCACATATCTCACAAATACCTTTTTCGAAAGGCCTCCAAAACCTCATATCTAAAGTCTTCTTAGCTCCAAGGCGGAATTTCGCAGGCAAGCTACCGAGAACTAAGGGGTGACACACCCGTAAAGACGGGCTGTGTCAACCCCGACCGCCGAGGGGCTGAAAAGGCTTTAGACAAACGGCGCCAATAGCCTTAAACCTCAATATCCAGACTATGCTAAAGTCCAGCAACTGAATTACGTTTTTATATCACTATCAACAAATCCCTCCTCTTATGTTATAATGATACAAAAGGGAGTTATTATGTGTAGTGTTTTTACAAAAATCGTACGCGGCGAATTGCCATGCTACAAAATTTATGAAGATGATAAAACTTTAGCTTTTTTGGATATTGAGCCCGAAGCTCCCGGCCATACCCTAGTCATCCCCAAAGTCGAAGTCGACCGCATTTACGATTTGAGCGACGAAGATTACTTCGCCGTCATGAACACCGTCAAGAAGCTCTCCCGCCATATGGAAGATGTCCTCGGCGAGCGCACTATGATTAAAATTGTCGGTACCGACGTTCCCCATGCTCATGTCCATCTTCTCCCGATCAATGAAAATTGGGCCGGCGAGCGCCAGCTCAAACCTACTCCCGCAGAAATGTCCGCTATGCAAACCAAACTTAAACTCGAGGATTAATTTATGAAGTTTACCAAAAGCTACGAACCCGGCGAATTTGAGCCAAACATCTACGCCCTCTGGGAGAAGACCGGTTCTTTCCAGCCCAAGACTCCCGTCTACAATGGCAACGAGACCGACACCGACAATTGTTATTCCCTGGTCATGCCTCCGCCTAACGCTAATGGCAATCTTCACATCGGCCACGGCCTTACTATCGCTATCGAGGATTCCCTTACTCGCTACTATCGCCTCCGTGGCAAATCTACCTGGTATATTCCTGGCGCCGATCATGCCGGCTTCGAGACTTGGGTTGTCTACGAGCGCGCTCTTGAGAAAGATGGTCATTCCCGCTTTGAATATTCTCGCGACGAGCTCTACTCTCGCGTCTGGAACTTCGTCGAAGAACAGCGCGGCAATATGGAGCTCCAAGTTCGCGCTCTCGGCGCCTCTTGTGCTTGGCCTGATCTCACCTTTACTCTAGATGAGAATGTCGTCTCTCGCGTCTATGAAACTTTCAAAAAAATGTGGGACGACGGCATGATTTATCGTGGCGAAAAGCTTGTTAATTTCTGCCCCAAACATCAGACTGCCTTCGCCGACATCGAAGTCGAGCATGAAGACGAAAAAGGCCACCTCTGGGAAATCGCTTATGAAATCGTTTCCACCCCTGACCATGGCGATGATAGCTCCAGCGTATTAGATGATGCTTCTTTGAGGAATCTTTCGCAGGCCACGGGCCGAGAACGAAACAGCGTGGCCCCCGCGACGGCGGGCGGACACGACTGTGTGTCCGAAAAGAACGCATCATCTAATATAACCAAAGAGATTATCGTCTCCACCACTCGCCCCGAGACCATCTTCGGTGATGTCGCCGTCGCCGTCAATCCTAATGACGAGCGCTACCAAGATCTCATTGGCGGTCTCCTCAAGCTCCCTCTTACCGACCGCGTCATCCCTATTATTGCCGACGAACACGCCGACCCCGCATACGGTACCGGTGCCGTCAAGATTACCCCCGCTCACGATTTCGACGATTTCGAAGTTGGCGAACGTCACAATCTCGAACGCATCCAAGTCATCGGCGAAGACGGCAAAATGCTCGCCGCCGCTGGCGAAGCTTATGCTGGCCTCACCACCGAGGAATGCCGTAAAAAAGTCCTCGCCGACCTCGAGCAGCAAGGTCTTCTCCGCGGCGAAAAAAACATCGTCCACTCTGTTGCCCATTGCTACAAATGTGGTACCGCGATCGAACCTATGCTTAAAAGCCAATGGTTCATCGACGTCAAACGTCTTGCCACCGAAGCCATCAAACATCTCGAAGCCGGCGAAATCAAATTCACCCCAGCCAGTAAGAAAAAGGTCCTTATCAATTATCTCGAGAATCTCAAAGATTGGAACATTTCCCGCCAAATCCCTTGGGGTATCGCCATTCCGATGTTCCATAAGGTCACTCCCGACGCCGAAGACGCCCCCGAATGGGTTTTCGACACCCGCACCCATCTCCAGAAGATCGAAATCGGCGGTGTTACCTATCTTCGCGACGAGGATACTTTCGACACTTGGTTCTCCAGTTCCCACTGGCCACTCGTCTGTACCAACTGGGTCGAAGATAAAGAGAATCCCTATTATCCTCTCAATGTCATGGAGACTGGCGCCGATATTCTCTTTGCTTGGATCGCCCGTATGATTATGATGGGCGTGTATGTCAGCGGTGAAGTTCCTTTCAAAGAGGTTTATCTTCATGGCTTAGTACTTGACGAACATGGTCAAAAAATGTCTAAATCCAAGGGTAACGTCATCAATCCGTTAGAACTAGTTACTAAGTACGGCTCCGACGCCTTCCGCCTCGGCATCCTCAGGGGTCGTAGTGCCGGCATGAACCAAGCCTTTTCCGAGAATTCCGTCATTTCTGGCCGCAATTTATGTAATAAACTCTGGAATTTAGCAAGATTCATTCAAGGCATGGTCGACGAATCCAAGACTGATAGTCTTACCGCTCTCGAAATCGCCGCAAACGAATTTAACGCTGAGATTGTCAACGAAGGCGCTGTTCTCGCTGGCGCTGAGCTTCCCTATTCTACCGATAATGTTGGTGAAGATTGGATTTGTCGCGAACTCACCCAGTGCAAAGAAGAAATCGAAGATGATTTCAAGGAATATCGCTTCGCCGAAGCCGTCGAGACTCTCACCTCTACTATCTGGGATAAATACGCTGACTGGCTCATCGAAAGTCAGAAGATTTACAAGAATGTTCCCCTTCTCAAAGTCACCCTCGAGATGATTCTCAAGATGCTTCACCCTTTCGCCCCATTCGTCACCGAAGCTATCTGGCAAAGTCTGAGCTGGACTGATGGTCTTCTCATCGATTCTCGCTGGCCTTCTCGCCTTAAATTCGACCCGATTTCCGCCCAAAACTTCGAAAGTATCATCGACGTCGTCACCGAGACCCGCCGCGTCATCCAAGATCTTTCCGGCGCTGTCAATAGTCGCGAACTCACCCTTCTCTATGGTGATGATTCCCTCGTCGATGATAATCAACTTCTTATTGCGAAGCTCGCCAATATCAAGAGCGTCCTTAGCTGTGAAGGTTCCCCGCGTGGCCTCCGTCTCGCCCTAGCCAATCATGAAGTCTATCTCGATATCTCCCCAGAAATCATCAAGAAATATAGTGACGAACTCGAGAAGCGCATCCTCGCTGTCGGCCGCGAACTTGATAGCCTCAATGCTCGCATGTTCAATCCCAATTACGTCGATAAAGCCCCTGCCCACCTCGTCCGCCAAACCCAAGAAGGCATCAAAGAAAAGACCGCTCTCATCGACCGTTTGAAGCGTGAACTTAGCGTCATCGAATAATTCCCCACATTACTTATTTCCCACCCCAATAACTCCGCCCTCAAGCGGAGTTATTTTTGATGCCAAATGCACCTTTTCCCGCTGCTTCACTCCCACCTTATTAGTCAAGTTTATGCCATAATTCCCTCCCATGTCTACTACGTATTCGCTTCATTTCCTTCCCCGTTATTCGCTCAACTTGCAATTTCACGCTCAACGTCCGCTGCAAACCCACCATTTTCCGCTGGCTTTGACAAAATCCATAAATATGTAATAAACATAAACAATTTTCTACTCAAATCTACATTTTTCGCTGAATTTTCTTCATCATTCCCTCTTGACAACAGATACAAAATTTTCGCCCAATTTTCTCCAAAAACTCTATTGCTTTTCCATTCCGCCCGTGCTAAAATAGAAATATCGGACGTAATTCATCACGAGTGGGCACGCTGGTAGACTTACTCCAAGCACCTTCCTGACACCCCAGTCAGGGAACTAGAAATTATTAGATAGATTTTATATTATAGCAAGTTAAGCTTAAACCTGTTTTAAGGTTTAGGTAATATAGTCATAAGCGGGAAAAGTCAAACTAATTCACGTGTAGTTTTGGTGTGCAAAAGGGAATTATAAGCCCAATTTTTGGGTGTTTTTTAGTAGGCGACCTCAATAATCCAACCTCCATAATCATTCCAACTCATGAAATCCACCCTCTAGCCTTTCACGCCAAAATATTCTCTAATATAGAATAGTTGCAAGTGCAAAAATCCTTTTCTGTGGTCAAACATATCAGGTCATGATCAATTTCTCATCGGAAACCGCGTTTTTCGATGAGAAATCATCCTGATCTTTGACAGTTGGGGAACTTTCTTCCAGAAAGTGCCCCAGAGCGAAGCGTCTTAACGGCGCAGTATGTACCTACCGCAGGGACTTCTTTTTATGCAAAGCCTACGTTGCACCACCCCAGTTACCACTTCCACTTTCTTTTTACCTTTTCTTAAGTTATAATTATAGTAAATAAAGGAGTTTCCCATGCAAAATACCAACCAGCTTCTCACCGAAGCAAATTATAATAAAGCTAAGAAAAAGTTGCGCCGTATCTCACTGATTATCCTTATCTTCGGTCTCCTAGTCGGCGGCGGCCTCATCACCACTGGTGCCATCTTAAGTAACAACGTCAAGCACCAAAATGAAGAAACTGCTCAGCAAATCCGTCAAGAGGCCGACGAAGCCAAAGCCAAGCTCCGCACCGAAGCCGAAATCCAAGCCGACATCGACCGCATCCAGTCCGAAATCGACGATCTCGACACTCAAAATAGCACTCTATCCACCTCTATTAACCAGCTCCAAAACGAGCGCAGTCAATATTTCCTCGAAGGTGGTTTTGGCGACGAACGCTACCAGGCCAAAGACGCCGAGATCTCCAACCTTCGGACCGAAATCTCCGCTAATCATGACAAAATCACTAAGCTCTCCAGCGAAAAGTTCCAATATGAATCTGAGCTATCCAACGCAAAATTAGGTATCGACAGGGAACTCATCGACACCAATACCGATATCGAAATCTCCAAAAACACCATCTCCACCCACAAATATTCCTTCTACTACGTCATTGGCGGGTTCATCGCTGGCGCCTCATGTATTATCGCCTTCATTATCTACATTACATCCAAAGGCCGCGAAATATCCGCCTTCAAAGTCCAGCAGCATTTACCCGTCGCCCAAGAAACCATCACTACCATGGCGCCTACCGTAGGGAAAGCTGCCGGTTCTGCTGCCGAAGCCATGGCTCCTAGCCTAGAAAAAGCCGCTCCTTCCATCGGTAAGGCTTACGGCGCCGTCGCCGAAGGTATCGCCCACGGCATCAAGAAGGGAATCAATACCTCAGACAGCGCACCCAATTCCTCTAGCCAAGACCCATCTCAGCCTAAGCAAACCCCACCTCAAGCCTAATCTATTACTACTCAAAAAATCTCCGTTAACCGGCGGAGACTTTTATTTTCCTAAAACCTAAAGGAGAGCTAATATTTCTCAAAGTGTCAAGTATATTTTGTAATTTTAATTGCTTCATAGTAAAAGTACTTATTTCTACCAACAATTCTCAAAACTTTCACCAAATTGTTGTTCGGCTTAGCTCTCCTTTGGATCCTAGGAATTTTCACGACAATCACCAACTCGTCTATTATACCATATCTCCTAGAAATAGAAAAGGGAATCAGCTCATTTTCTCCACCTCTGTTCAATCTTTTAATTATCAGGTATAATATCCCTATCAGTATCAGGAGACATTAGATGGAAGAAAAGCATTTCGACGAATGGAACGAAATCAAGAAAAACATGCATAGGCTAGGGCATCTACCAAAAGTGAGCGAAGGTAGTGTATATTGGTGCGGTTTTGGAGAAAATGTAGGCATAGAAATCAACGGCAAGAACGCTCTTTTCTCCCGACCAGTCCTAATTTTCAAAAAACTTAGCCGCTATGGTTTTCTTGGTATTCCGCTCACTTCACAGCCCCACACAGGATCATGGTATGTATCATTCCAATTTAAAGGTAGAAATGAAACTGCTGTTTTAGCACAAATCAAGGTACTTAGCGCATCAAGACTATACACAAAAATGGGACAAATTGACGAAACCGACATGCAGAGAATCAAAATCGGTTTTCATAATCTCTATTGCAGTTAAAATGTTCCCCTAGCCTTTCGACTAGGGGGGTGCGGGAAATCCCCGAATATACCTCCATTATATCAAACCTTTCTATGGTTGTCAACCTATCCAAATTCCAGACCAACAGCCTAACTGTAGGATAAACAAACATATTGCACTAAACTAATGCTTGTATGGTTGACGGTTA
>CAZOPB010000013.1:0-26720 GCA_964581595.1 uncultured Candidatus Saccharibacteria bacterium | reverse complement strand
GAGCAGCTCATTCGTAACGAGCAGGTCGCTGGTTCGACCCCAGTCAACGGCTCCAAATCTTTGCATATATTTGAGTCAAAAGTCCAGAATCCTAAACCCATACATCAAGCTGGGCATTTTTTATGCTCTAGATTAATCCTTCTCCACCACCCGCTCACTATACCGATACTGCCGCGTCAAAGCCTTTCTTCGAGTTCGTCGTTTCAATACACGCCCATTCTTATCGACCTTGTAATGCCTATTGAAAATTATATTAAAAGTCAGCACCTGATACCCGACACTGCCAATCTCTCCGATACCCGTGCAAAACGGCGTCGGCAGTAGCGAAAGCACCATTCGGATCACTCTTCCGATCATTCTATTCGCAGTGGTTTTACCTGCCGACCATTCTAGCTGCAGATACGGGACTTGTAAATATGCTATCGGTTCTATCACGAAACTCACTAGCTCAAACCCGAAATAAATCAACGTCAGCCCAAGATCTAAGTCGTAATTATTAAACAGCGCCACAAACATTACCACCATCGACATTAGTAAGACTCCAAGCAACATGTACGCATTCCTCAATGACTTCCAAAAATTAAATTTACGTTTTGCAATATCAATTTTCGCCAGCGTCGTTACGGAGTCTAGGATATCCCATTGTGTATCCGTGATCAATGCCACGAAAGTTATTGCCAGCGCATACTGCTCGCCATATTCCAACGCGTTACTCAATCCAAATAGGAATATAAAGAACGACATCAAGTATCCGAAGAAACTCACTGAATCATATTTTAGGCACTTGCGTAGATTTATCCGGAATCTGAACTTTTCCCAATTTCTCGCCACTACGTACAATGTAAAAATCCCCATCAGCCCTAACGCCACCGAGATAATCAAAGTCTGATTTTTCGTTAGCAGTGCCATTCCATTTACACTTGCGAAGCTCAGCAGATTAAACATAATCGAATACTTATTTGCCGCACTATTCTTCTCTTCGTAGTATAGTTTTGATAGTATGAACGAAAATATCGTTTGCATCGCCAGCAGCACTACCGCATAAATCGTAAGCGTTCGGTAAAATTCCACGTCCATATTCATGAACTCGATGTATGGATCAATATTTAGCAGCACCAACCCAAAGACTCCTAGCGCCAATATTATGCCCATCAGCATCCCCGACATCACTGCGTCCTTATTACGGTCCTTGATCTTGCTAATATTTGCCCCGACTGCCAGCGGGGAATTGATAATATAATAAATATATTGTAGTGGATACACTAGTGTAAATACATTTATTATTTCAGGGTCAATTAGCAAGCTCAAGCAAAACCACGACAAAATCGGCGTCAGCGACAGCAACATTTGATCAAAACTAATTTTCAGCAACTGTTTCATAATATATCATATATGATATAAAGTATATCAATAATCTCCAGCTTACCTCTAAAACTCACCATTCATCTAGAAAATTATATCACCACACGAATAATTAATTCAAATAGTTAACTTGTTCGGTCAAGACAAAAGGATAGCGAATTAGCTCGTTTCCGTCTAGATTCTCTTTTTGCATATCTACTGCCGTGATCTGATGATTATCATAGCTAGTACAGTAAAACTTGCCTTCGTCTAGATTGTAACAATCTGTATAAATTGTAATTTCGTATTTGTTGTCGCCCAGGTCTGCGCAACCGCGTTGCTGGTCTACAGAGTGCAGAATATGGAAAAACTGGCTTACGCTACTCATCTCGTCATCATTGGATACCGAATTAGCTGTCGTAAACGCCGCCCTGACGAACCTTGACTCCGATGATAAATCGCCTGGCAGACCAATTGCGCCCATTCCACGGCTATAGACTGGCAAATTCACGTTCGGCGCCAGCGTGTTTATCGGAGATTTCGCCGACAGCTGTTGATAATTGCTCAAATTTAGCATTTGCATGTCAAACGGCGGATTATTAGTCAACACTCCTAGCGGATTATTATGAATCTTTAGCCCGCCCTTCAAAGATTCTACTACAATGCTTTCAGTTTTGTCGCTAATTATCCAATGCAGCTCTGCCGCTGGCAAATCTTCGCTAAACGATGTATTGCGAAGATTGATCCTCGCGAGCAGCGTTTTCGCCTCCTCCACCGTCGCGCATTGGCTTACGACCCACTGCAAAATCTCAAATTGTGCAATATTATCTTTGCCATCTACATAATCATTATATACAGCATTACCTACGAAATTTAACCCCGCCATGCCGAGACCTTTTTCATTCATTGCGTCATAGAGTAGCGGCTCGCCATCTACGACGTATGCCACTCCTATCATTGCGTAGTGCGACGCCATTTTCCCTACTTCGCGGAATTCAAAAGGGAAATTCCGTGGGATCACTACGATTTCCTCGCCATAAGAAAACTCATAATCTAAATTTCTACCAAAATAATGACATTTAGTCTGATAATTTGCCGCCGTACACATATATTACTTTTCCGTTTTTTATTTTACTTTTTCTAAGCTTAATTATAGCACAAAATTACTCCATGTATTGATATTTTGTTAAATCCACCCTTCCGTCTTTTACTTCTATTCCATCTGCTCTTAATCTTCTCGCCTGCTCATCTTCACCACCAAAAGCGAAACTTCCCGATAGTCTACCTTGTGAATTCACGATTTTATAACATGGATTAACCTCCCCATCCGGATTCCTATGTAGAATATTACCTACTACCCTTGCTAAGTTCGGATTACCAAGATAAGTAGCAACCTGTTTATAAGTCGCTACCTTGCCTTTCGGAATCATCCGCAGATATTCGTATACTCCCGCTCTCAAGTCTTCCATTATTCAGTGTATGGTTTAAAATCAAAGTCAAATCCTACATATTTTGGCTGTTTCGTCTCGAGATATTCTTCTATCGCTACATTTGTATCTTCGTCCAAATCAGTAATTCTCTCCGCCTTACCGCCTGCATCCTTACTCTTCACCAGCGGCACGATATATCGCACTTTCGGTTTCACCGCCGTGCAATAACAATTTTTCTTCGCCACGCCACTCGTAAACACCGTCGTCGCGCGTTGGAAATTCCGGAACGCCTCTGCTAGAGTTTTATCTCCACAGCTCAGTATCCAATCAATAATTTCCCGCTCACTCATCACATACAAATCGTCCATGGTCAGATAACCACTATTTATCATCGACTGTATAATATCCGCAATAAACTGCATATTTGCCCGTGACTTATCTCCGCCATATATCGCCGCCAGTGGCAAATTCTGCGTCGTAAACTCCGTCGCAATCTCTTTCGTCTGGAAAGCAATTTCGTCCAGGTCAGATTCATTCTTTACGATCGTCAAGTCATTATAAAACTTCTTCACTTGATCCAACGTCCAAATATCATAATGGAAGTAGCCGTGTAGCAAAGTATATTCCAGCCTATCCGCCGCCAGATTTGGCGAATCGTTATCTGCAATTGGATATAGATGATAATCCGACACTTCGCTCGCTAGGATCCCATCCTTCTTCAGCTGTTTCATAATCACCTTCGACTCGCGGATAATCTGCGCCGTCCGTTCCTCGGTCGATTCTTGCGTCTCCGCATCGCCGTTCAAGAAATCAATGCTATGTTTGAACGCCGGTGAAGCAATATCGTGAAACAGCCCCGCCAACGTTTGTTTTTTATCATGCGTAAAATGCCACACTACCAAAGCTACACCAATACTATGCGCCAAAGTCGTCACGTGTCGTGGATAGCTATAGAGTGAACCATGATTCAGCCCGCAAGTCGTACTTACTCCGTCCAGTCTCTGCATTTCTGGCGCCGCAATATATTTTAATAGCCAAGAAGGAAACTCCGGTGAAAGAATCTTCAAATATTCCCGCTGATCCGGCGTCAAAGTCCTAATGCAGCGCTTGTTGCAAGTCATAATATCGAGCATCTTCTCGCTACGTCCAAACAATCCCGACTTTTGCGGCACCGCCTCTACTACTTCACCTTCCGCTACTTTTCTCTCTGGCCTAGCTGGTTTTTCTTCCTTAACTTCCGCTTCGCCGCTTGTAAGCTGCGCCACTGGTTGCTCGTCTCTGGCCTTTTCATCGGCCACCGGAATCGTCGCCTTCCTACCGGTCGGGCGATGATAGATTTTAACCCAATCTTGATCCAGCCAAAACTTCACCTCCTCATAGCAGCTCTGCTCTTTCGATGGCATCTTCAGGATGTTAATCTCGACTTTGCGCCCACGATTCAAATTGTTCACTATCGCATAAGTAATTTCCGCGATCATACTCGCGCCAATGTAGCCCTCTATCCCGTCTTTGTCTTCGTTCATCAAGAAGAATGTATCCGCTTGATCCAGATTCTTGTAGAACCTCTGGTAGACCTTCGTCAATCTCTCCGCATAATCGCTATCCCCTGGCGATAGCCATCTACCTAGTGATAATCCTGGCGCCGTCTGCGGCTCATCCGCCGTCTCTGGTTCTGTCGAAATCGGACACGGCCAATCAATTACCTCGTATCCCCGCCCTTCAAAATACCCCCGCCAGTACAATGCCCTTTCATGAAGTTTAGAACTACCAGATATCACTAACTTTTTCATCTTAATCTTCCAGCTTTAATACTATTTCCTTGTGGTTTTTAGCCTTAAATTGACGATACTTCACCCCAGACTTCTCGAACATCCGAATTGAAGCTTTTACCTCCACGCCCACACTTTCATGGTCAAAATCATGCAAGTAAATCACCTCTTTAATCCCCGCCTGAATGATTGCCTTTGTGCAATCCACGCAAGGGAAGTAGTGCACATAGATCCTCGCCGTCTGTAGCTCACGCATGTTCCCGCGAAAGTTCAAAATTGCATTTAGTTCTGAATGGCAAACGTAAGGATACTTCGTCTCCAACCGATCCCCCTCTCGATTCCAGGGGAAGTCGTCATCATCAAATCCATTTGGAGCTCCGTTGTATCCTACCGAAAGCACCCGATTATCGCTACTCGCAATACATGCCCCTACTTGAGTATTTGGATCCTTACTCCGCATTGCAGTTAGTGCCGCAATTCCTATAAAGTATTCATCCCAGCTCAGATAATCCTGACGTTTTTTACTCATCCATCTCCTTTGGATTACCATTATACCTTACATTTTTGTTTTTGACTAGACTTTTATAAAGTTAATGCTTAATTTTGTCAAATTTTTCCATCATTTTCTCATCTCAAGGCAAAACCAACACTACGCTCACACAGAGCCATGCTTTCATTGTAGCACACCATAAGCATTTTGTCAAGAAGATTTTTGCATACCTAATTTTTCTAAAAACAGCAATCATTATGCTATAATAAAATAAAGATAAGTATTATGCCAAAAACTAAATCAACTACCAAGACCAAACCTACATCTAACCGACCCAAGCCAGCTAAGACCAAGCTCACTTCCTCAAAAGTCGATGAGCTCAAGCTTGGTAAATTTTCCGATTGCGAACCGCTTCGCCTCCCTGAGTTTCGGCCTCGACGCAGTTGGCAGATTATTGGTGCCGTTGCACTTTTGCTTATCACCATCTTTTGCGTTGGTAGCATGATCATGAAATTTCCTTTCGCCTATCTCTGGCATGATGAGCAAGACCTCTGGCAACCTGATGCTATTCCGCTCACGATTTCCTGGATCATCAATAATGTTGCGCTCGTGATTTTTACTATCCTTTGTCTTAGCTCCAGTATCACTCTTTTCCTTCGTCGTCGCGTGCCTACGCTGATTTGGTATCTTTTGGTCATCACTTTGCTTATCGGCTTTGTCAGCCAGAGCATTAGCATTTATCAGAATTATACTATTTATGACTGCGGTACCGATCCTTGCCCGCTGGTGGTCGGTGAGCTCGGCACGATCCTCCTCTGTAACCTCGTCATCTTCATGATTAGCCTTATGCTTCTCTGCATGGTTTATCGTACGAATCATTATCGTATACACCGTCACCGCCACAAAAACTAGCCCCATCTTGCCGTAATGCGAAGGTTGGTTTATAATAAACACAATGGTCAAGACGAAAGTAAAAGAAAATCAAGATAGCTCCGCCAACTTATTATCAATTTGGCGTGAGGTATGCCGTAAACAAAAGACTCTCATGATCGCAATGATTGTCCTTGCGATTCTAAGCGTAGTTTTACTAGTCTTTACGTTAGCTACATTACGCCCCCAGAGTACCGTCGTCATTGTTGGCTACGGCGATGTTTATGGTGAAATCGCTGGTATTAGTGGTGGCTACCGACGTGATAGCTGGCTCAATATGCTTGCTTTTCCTGCTCTCGCTGTAATTTATGGCTTCATCCATAATCTACTGACTCTGCGCATTTATCGTAAGTACGGTAAAGATGCCGCTCTTGTCATGGTGGTCGCTACTATGCTTCTCATTCTTGGTACTTTTGTCGTGATTCTGCGCCTCTTGGGAGAATGGTAATTCATGAGCTACGAAATCCCCCGCGGTAAGCGCAAACCTCTCTACCGTTTTCTCGAGATCCTCCCCGGCGCGATTAGCTATCTTGCCGTAATTCTGCTTTTTGTCCTTTCCTGGATTAACCCTATCCTCGGGTCTATCTATTTACTGATTATCGTGGCAACTACTTTAGTCAAAGCTTTTGCCACCGCCTTTCGCACCATTCAGGGCTACGAGGTCGTCAAAAAAGCCGAACGCGTCGACTGGACCCAGCGTCTTCAAGAGCTTGAGCATCCCCACGAAGCTTACGAACGTCTGCATGGGCGCCACGAAGAGAGCTATGGCTTTGACGAACATGTTCAAAATTTGCGCATGCTTTCTGCCGTCGAAGGCAAGAGTGAGCCAAAGCCTAGCAATGTCTATCATGCTGTCATTATGACTGCCTACAATGAAGGCCTAGAAACTCTTACCCCCTCCGTCGAAGCCGTACGTGATTCCACTTTTCCTAATGATCATATCATTTTCGTTTTGGCTTATGAGGAGCGCGGCGGGGAATTAATGGAGCAAAATGCCCTTGAACTCCACAAGTTGTTCAAAGACGATTTTCATAAATTCCTCCTTGTCAAGCATCCCGATGGCGTTCGTGGCGAGATTGTCGGCAAGGGGCCAAATCTTACCTATGCCGGTCAGCAACTCGCCGAATATGTCGCCAAGCAGCGCATTCCCAAAGAAAATGTTATCGTTACCTCTCTTGATAGCGACAATCGCGTCCACCCTAAGTATTTTGATTACGTCGCCTACGAATTTCTTGTCCGCCCTGACCGCCAGCATTACAGCTATCAGCCGGTTTCGCTTTTCACGAATAATATTTGGGAAGCCTCTGCTCCTATGCGCGTCATCGCCATGTCAAATTCCTTCTTTAATGTCATTACGACTATGCGCCCACATATCTTGCGTAATTTTGCCTCTCATTCGCAGCCGCTCGCTGCACTCGAAGGTATGGATTTTTGGAGCAAACGCACCATCGTCGAAGACGGCCATCAATACTGGCGCTCATTATTCTATTTTGAGGGCAAATATTCAGTCGTACCTATCCGCGTCCCGATCTACCAGGATGCCGTCATATCCGACACTTTTAAAGAAACTCTCAAAGCGCAATTTATTCAGCTTCGTCGTTGGGACTATGGCGCCAGTGACATCGCCTACGTCGGCTCCTATCTATTTTCCAAAGAGCGTAAAATTCCATTCTTCAGTCTTTTCCCTAAGTTTGTCCGTCTCATCGATAGCCATGTTACTCTAGCTATTATGGCGCCAATCGTCGCCTTTGGCGGCTGGGTGCCCATGTTGCTAAACCTCGGCTCCCGCGGTGCTGTCGCCTTCAACTTGCCTAATGTCGTCGGTTGGATTCAGACCGTCGCTGCTATCGGCCTCATCATTACGGTGATTATGTCTCTACGCATGCTGCCTGATCGCCCTGCCAAATACAAAAAATCTCGCAAATTCTATATGGTCGTTCAATGGATCCTTTCGCCGGTCGTCGCCATCGTTTATCAAAGCGCCGCCGCCTTCTATGCGCAGACCCGTCTCATGCTCGGCAAGTATATGGAAAAATTCGACGTCACCAAGAAAGTCGTCAAAACCTAAGTCCGCCTGTCGCAAAAAATCTCCCCTCGGGATGAGGGGAGATTTTACGAAAGACTAAAACATTAGCTCAGAGTATTAATCATTTTTTCGATTTGCCTCAGCGCCTCATTGTATTCGCGTGCCCTGTTTACAGTGTAGGCATGCCCAGTACAGAACATTAAAAATGTCAAGTCAAATGCCGGGGAAGACTACTTTCTATGTATCTTCCCAGTAACGATATGTTATAATTAACTCATGAAATTATTACTTACATCCGCTAGTTTTACTAACAAAGAAATCTTTAACGCTTGCGAAACACTTGTTGGCAAAAAACGCCAGGACATCAAAGTTGCTACTATCGAAGAGGCTCATAAAGTCGAAACCGGAGATATGGCTTGGTTTAACGAAGAGAAGCAGCGCCTTTTAGACAATTTTAAGTCCGTCACCACTTTACCGCTTCAGACTCAGCCACTTGCCGAAGTCGAGAAACTTATCAGCAGTGCCGATATGATTTACTGTTTTGGTGGTAATACGACTTATCTCACTAAGGTTCTCGAAGAAACTGGTTTTGCTAAAATCCTTCCTCGTTTCCTTGCAGAAAAAGTCTGGGTCGGTAGCTCTGCTGGTTCATGTGTACTTGGCCACAAAGAAAGCGATCAGGCCAGTAAAGAAATCTTCCAGGAAGAACCCTATGCAGATCATTTTCTGGGTATTGTGCCGGCAGTAATTTTTCCGCACTATCACGGTTGGTTCAAGTATGATAAGGAAGATATTTTACGCGAGTCCAAATTATCTAAATACCCCATCTACGTCCTCTCTGACCAAGCCGCCGTTAAAGTCACCGACGACTCAGGAAATTTCGATTTTAAGTTTGTTGGTAGCGACTATCTCTTAGCTTCGGATGGGGAAATAAAGATTAAGTCATTATAGTATTAAAATTGCATAAAAATAAACTTGACAAATCAAACAAATAAAATGCGCTGCTAATACCAAAATATGCTAGAATAAAACTATAAACATTAACATAAAAAGGAATTTTATGTCGCTAGCAAGCACCAAAAAGAAATTAGAAAAAGACGTTTCTGAAGTCGACAAAAAGCTCAAGAAGGATCTCAAAAAAGCCAAGACCGAAGCCTCTAAACTCAAAAAAGATGCCTCCAAAAAAGTCTCTAAGCTTACCAAGGAAGCCAAGAAGGAAACTGCCAAAGTCAAACGCAGGATTACCGGCCGCAAGAAATAAATTAGCCTAAACTTTGGGGCGAGAAAAAACAGTTTACAGCTTAATTTCCCGCTCCATTTTTATTGCCTGCGCAAAGCTTTCATCATGCGTCGCCAGCATAATTGCGCCATTATAACTCTGTAACGCCCGCTCAATATTTTCCCTTGCCCGAATATCTAGATGATTTGTAATCTCATCCAGTATCACTAAGTCCAACGGCTTCAAAATTAATTTCAAGATCATCAGTTTTGTTTGCTGCCCTCGCGAAAGTTCTTGAACCGGCTTCTCGATTGCTGCCGGGTCCAAATCCATTGTCGCCGCCACCTGGTAGATCGTTGTCTTATCAAAATCTTTATTCTGCTGCATAAAGCTCTCTGTCATCTCAAGCCCCACTAGATCCTGTGAAATATATCCCACTCTAATTCCCTCGGCAATTTTTATTTCGCCCTGGTCCGCTCGCTCTTCGCCCATAATTATCCGAAACAGTGTACTTTTCCCTGCGCCATTTCTTCCTGTTACTCTGACTCTTTCGCCGCTCCAGATTTCGAAATTCAACTTGTCAAACAATAGTTTTCTGCCAAAACTTTTCGTCAAATTCGTCGCTATGAGTAATTTACGTTTATGTGTTAAGTTAGAATTTAGCTCTGCCGCATAAGTTTTTCGCGTTTCGACTTTTTCCGCTTCTCCGAGTTGTTCTAATTTGCTTTTTGTTGCTCGCAAAATCTTCCCTGCACTATTCTGCGCGCCCATTCGCTTACCGTTGTAACGCAATTTTGATTCATCATCAATTTTGTTATAACTTCGACGGTTACTTTTGTGCGCCTGATTGTACGTGACTTGTAGTTGCGCCCGCAATTTCCGCTTTTCTTTTTGTATGCTCTCATAGTTTAGCGCTTGCAAATGCCGCCTTTGTTCCATTATTTCCTGGAAATCCGCATAATTCCCTGCGAAGCTTTCTATTTTTCCATCATGCAAATATATAATTCTCTCTGCAATTTGGTTAATAAAGTCTCGGTCATGACTCACTAATAAAACTAATCCACGATACCTTTTTAGATTAGCTAGCAACCATCTCTTACTCTCTGCATCAAGATTATTCGTCGGTTCATCCAGTAGTAAAATTTGCGGATTCTCTCGCAAAATCTCCGCCAGCCGAATCTGCGTTTTCTCTCCGCCTGATTTATTATCCAGTCCTTCTTGCGTCTGATGTAAAAAGCCAACTTTTCCATCTAGTTTTATTGCGCCGTCATCTGGCCGCAGTTCCCCGGCGATAAGTTTTAGTAGCGTCGTCTTCCCTGCACCGTTATCACCGATTATCGCCACTACTTCTTGGCTTGGCAGGACTAAATTCACATTTTCAAATACAGTTTTTGTTTGATAAGAATAACTAAGATTAGAAATCCGCAGCATAAAAATACCTCAAATTACGTTTTGTATAATTTTAGAAATATTCTTAGCTTCGCATACCCTAATTATAGTACATATTCCTCAAAAATCAACTCTCTCGTAGTGATTGCATGAAGATCTACCGAATCTTTATTCCGACAAAATCCGCTCTTCCTTTAGCGGTCGCAGAACCCGAAGTACTACCGGTCTAAAGACCAGATACAGCACATATCCCGCTACTCCACCCACCGTATTCATTATCACATCAGTTATATCCGAAGTCCGCCCGTTTATCAGCGGTTGCAATAATTCGATACTAAGGCTCAACAAAAATGTATAAAGAAGTACTTTTGCAAGCCGCTCATGTTTCTTGTCGACGAGCGGCAGCAAAAATCCAAAGGGAATCGTCATCACCGCGTTCAAAATTATCTGCCTCACAAAATCTCCCCGCCCCCACGTTACATCTATAAAAGGCGTCAAATTCATTGGCTCATATGGATGATCGAATATGAATGGCATAGAAGTTAATACTGGCATCAAAGTAAAATACAACACAAATCCTAAATACACATACATCGCGGTATTTACGAATAAGTTATACTTACCTTTCGCCTTCCATTTTTTATAAAACACAAAAAAGTAAAGTGCTATCAATACCGCAAAATCTACCAAATCCCCTATCGCAAAATACTGCATATCTCTACTAATTTTAACACGGTTTGATCCATATGAAATAATCAAGTTAATATTTCATATTTCTTTGGGCAAGAAAGTTTTCGGAAAATATAGTATAATAAAAACACATTACTCTAAGGGAGAATCATCATGCCTCGACCACGCAACAAAGACTACTTAGTCAAAGCCGCCAACGAGCAATACCAAAAGCTAAATGACTTGATCACTTCACTAACTGATCAAGAATTAAATACTGAATTTGATTTTTCTAATGACCCCAAAAAGACCGAACGTCACTGGAGTCGCGATAAAAACTTGCGCGACATCTATGTCCATCTCTACGAATGGCATCAGCTTTTACTAAACTGGATCAAAGCTAACGAAAACGGCAGGGAAGCTCAGTTTATTCCTGCTCCGTATTCCTGGAAGACCTATGGGGACATGAACGTGGAGTTTTGGCAGAAACATCAACATACCGGATTAAAAGAAGCTAAAGATTTATTTGACAAATCACATAAAGAAGTTATGGCTCTTCTTGACAAATACTCTAATGAGCAGCTATTCGGTCGAGGAGTCTATCCCTGGGTAAATACCGACCTCGGCTCATATTTCGTCAGCGTCATGCCGAGTCATTACGACTGGGCCATGAAAAAACTCAAAGCTCATCGCAAGAATTGTGCAGCCAAATAAAGTAAAATTCAGGTATAAGTTAAAAATTTCAGCATGGAAATCAAAGTTGTAAACCATATTGCGGTCGTAAAAAGTAGCAGGATGATAATTAAAGACGCCCAGTCAGCGATGGATTTCGTTACTGACATAAAACACAAAACCGGCTGCTATAAAATAGCATTAAATAAAAATGCAATAACAGAAGATTTTTTCATCCTAAGCAAAGGGCTTGCCGGAGAAATTTTGCAAAAGTTTGTAAACTATCAAATCAAGTTTGCTATTTATGGCGATTTCTCTAGCTACACTAGCAAACCGCTAAAAGATTTCATTTACGAAAGTAATAAGGGGAAGGACGTATTCTTCGTAAAAGATGAAGTGGAAGCAATAAAAGCGCTGGATGATTCTACTAAATAAAAAAATGGCGAGCCAGAGCCCGCCATATCAGAATGCTAAGCTAGGATTAAAGAGTTTACATAATCCGCCAGTTCGCCCTCTTGGGTAAAGTCTCCCTCTGTTACCAAATCAACTTCCTCCGCATTCACCGAAGGTAAGTCTAAGCTACTGTCATCATGCCGAATCAAAATCGCCCCACCGCCGTGTCTTTTGATGTGCTTCATTGCTTCGACGTCTGTCGGACCATCGCCAACATAAATAATGCCAGAAAAATCATCGCTCTTGCCATTCACTTCCATTGCGATTTCCTGCAAAGCCACCGCCTTTTCTTCCGCACTCATGACTCGTACGATTCCATTGACTTCGCCATTTTGGTTGTAGGATAATACAGAAGCATAAATCCCTGCAAACTCCGGCGCAATTTTCAAATGCTTTAGATACGCTTGTAATCCAGAGCTCAGCAAATAATTAGCAACTCCTTGCTTTCGCAAGCCCTTCAAAAACTCTTCAACTCCAGGATTATAAATTCTTTGCCCGGCCCCCAGCGCAATATTTTCGTCTGTCAGCCGCAGCCCTGCTTGTCTCATCGTACCTAGAATTACCAGGATCATAGCCTCATAAATATCGATACTTTTCTCGGCAGCCAGCGTTCGCGCAACTCCAAAAAACTCCGGGTTCCTCGCTCCATCCCGCATCCCACTCTTTTCCAGAACCTTAAACTCCGGCATAACCTCAGGCGTCAAAGTCCCATCGAAATCATAAACCATCGCTTTTAGCATTTTCGTTCCTCCTTCGTATGTTCTAAACTACTTGTACGCACACCCAAAGCGTATATTATCACTATTATAGTACAGTTATCTAATTACAGCAAATTTAATACTCTCAAAAACTCATCATATGCCTCGTCAATCACATCGAAAACCTTACATTGCGACCAACGGACATATGAATCCCATACCACAACAATAACATGTTCTTATAGTATTTTAATAATATCGGGCGACTATCTTGCCAAAATCTCAGCCACTTTTTCTCCAGAGCTAACCTCATGCAAATCTGGGTTAGCGAAAATATCAATCCCCATTTCAAGCTGATTTTTCTTTAAATCCTCAGCAATGGCAGTATATCGCATCATATCATCAGCGCTCCAGTTTTCGCACTCACATCTTCCAAAAATTTCTCTTTCCTCGGGATCAATATTTATTATACATTGACTTAGTCCACCAAGTGCCGGATTTGACTTTATATTCGTCTCTAGGAATTGCCGCAAGTCTCCCTTTTCTCGATGAAACTTAAGCATTGCCAGTCCAGCAATAGAAACCAAAGAATTATTATCACAAAGAGCATAATTGAATCGTTGTCTATCACCATCATTTAATTCTCGGTATGCTGAATTATTTCTCAGTGCGTACAGCGTATCCCCGGCTTCCGCCCCAGTCTCCGCACCAACTATCGTTACGATATTGGCGCGCCGCCTTGGATCTTGCGACAAAAGATACTCCATCGTCTGCGAAATCGGCTCTAGCTCTTCACCAAGCTCCGAGTTCTCTTCTTGTATAGACTTAAGCAGCTCCAACATAGAATACTGTGTAAACTCCTGTGGAGGCATTAATCCATTCATCTTTTCGAACTCAGACGTTTTCTTGCCCCCGCTATCACCTTGGCTATGATTATTTGCGTGAGTAATAAAATCCGCGTTCGCCTTCAAATCAAAATCCGGCCGACGCAGCATAATATATACCGCACGTGATGTGCGACCATTAGCATCGGGAAAAATATGCAATGAATTAATTTGATAGTATGCTAACGCAGCTCGGTATTTGTCATCAGGCATTTTAGAAATAGCGTCTATAGTATCATCCAGGACTTCAAGCTGTGTATTGCGATTCGGAGAAATCATCCCACCCACAAACATCCTACCATCGTGAAATCCTCGCTCCGCCACGGTTGCTTCGCGCAGACTTTGGTTGACATGTTGAAGATAACGATATAAATCCGACCTATCAGCCTGCTCCAGGAATTGATTAAAACTATCGGAATCCTTCCTTAATTCAGAAAACCCAGTACGATTCAGCAGACTTTGAAGTTTTTCAATATTCGGCGCCACTTTATCGCCTACAAAATCAGGGAAGCTCCCCGGATTACTCCAGCTGCCTCCTTCATGCGGTTGTACTG
Source organism: uncultured Candidatus Saccharibacteria bacterium (assembly GCA_964581595.1). Lineage (GTDB taxonomy): Bacteria > Patescibacteriota > Saccharimonadia > Saccharimonadales > Saccharimonadaceae > Nanosyncoccus. Next base: position 12,196 of record CAZOPB010000013.1, on the reverse strand, counting down.
CGTCATTACTTTGCGCTACTGTTTCGCCAGTGATTCGCTCCATGGCTTAATTATACCATATCAATCATAGGACAATATGTCGGAAATCAGCGCGAATCTTATACCAAAAAAAGACCACCAAAATATCTCTGCAGCCAAGACCAAAATATTTTTCTGCAGTTTTTTCATAAACTGTGGTCGGACGTGGTAAGGTTGGCTTTAACAGCTTTTCTAGAGGAAGATAGCGTATATTAAACATTAGCACTTACCACCATAGAGTGCCAATTATGTGATACAATGTAGTTATGCGATTATCGAAAATTCATGTATATAATTTTAAATCAATAAAAGACTCTGGGGATATCTATCTCTCTGGGACAAACTTAATAACGGTTCTAGCTGGACAAAATGAGTCTGGGAAGACAGCACTACTAAAGGCTTTAAAATTCTTTCAGGAGGGGGCTTATGATGGCTTTGATGATGATAGACGTTTAGGTGATGAATACCCGAGGGTTGAGGTAACATTTATGTTACAGGATGATGAGTATGAGGAACTAAAGAATGCTACGAACAAAAAAATAGCCGATTATTTCAAGCAACATGGTTTTGCTTGGGTGCGTGGTAGTACTAAAAATCTTGACTGCGATTCGCTAAAGTACTTTAAATTCGATGAGGAAATAGAAAAAGCGATCGATGAACTTAATAAGTCAGTAGAAGACGAGAGCAACAAAAATGAGGAGGAAGAAGATGATGAAGAGGAAGATGGAGAAGATGAGGAAAAGTTTAATGCGTATAATTTCTTTAGCTCTATAAGACCAAAATTTGTATATTATGCGTCAGACTTGGATAAAAATATTCTTCCGAATCAAATTAAAGTAAGCGAGATTGATACTAACCAAGCAGTACTCGATTTTCAAAAAGTCTATGGCATAGATATTGCATCACAGTTTGAAGATGGTGTCAGCGAGCAGTCTCGTTTACAGAAATCAACCGAAATTGAACAAAAGGCTAGCGAGTCCTTAAATACATATTGGCACCAAAAAATTAACAACGAAAAAGCGGAATATAAATATCGAATTAGCATGACAAAAATACCAACTTCAAGTGATCAATCCACTATATCCTTTTATGTTGACCATGGGAACAATATGCCACTGAAAATGTCTCAAAAGTCACAAGGCTTTAGGTGGTTTTCAGGATTTATCTTAAGATTAAGGGCGCACAATGTTAACCGTAATAGTGGAAACGTTATTCTACTGATTGACGAGCCAGGACAAGGGCTGCATGAAACTGCACAGAAAGACGTACTGAATGTTATTGAAGAGATTAGCAAAGAGTCTGGCATGCAAATACTCTATACTACGCACCAACCAATATTGCTAGGAGGGGAAAACTTACATCTTTCTAGAATCATGCTAGTAGAGAAGAATAAAAATGGCAATTCGACTTTTAAAACTATCCCACAAACAACAAGCTCAAAGGGGCTTAAGGACGCCTTGTCACCGATAAGGAGTGCTCTAGGACTGGTAACCATCCTTAATCCGCCGAAGATAGGGGAGACGGTAGTTGTTGAAGGTATGAGCGATTACTTAATATTTAAAGTATTCTTTGGTGAGGAGGTATGTATCATACCTGCACTTGGGGCGAATCAGCTCCCTAATATTTTTACCATACTATTTGGTTGGGGAATTCAACCAAAGGCCATACTTGATGGCGATAAAAAGGGTAAAGAGGTGTATCGTAAAGTAAAGAAGGAATTCTTTGACGTATGCCAAGAGGAAATAGGCAAGTTTATTTATACAATTTCAGATAACTTAGAGATAGAAGATTTAATTAGCGAGAACGATATATCTAAGGTTCTAGAAGCTCAAGGCAAAACTTATGATGCGACCAAATCAAAAGTAGATAATATAGAACAATTTCTTGGAAAAACTATTTTCGCTAAGTTATTTTATGATAAGTTTAAGGATAATAAGACGGAACTCGAAAAAGAGACCGTAGAGAACTTTGCTCGAATCGAAGAATGGCTAAAGCAGACTGTATAGGATGAAAAATTAGCTATAGAGATAGCTATAGAGATTAGCTTTCCCTAATCGGTAATTCTTAGGTAATACTCCAAATCCTCACCCTTCCAATTATCCAGCACCCACCCATGATATTCTTCCCATAACTTTGCGTATAGCTTACTAAGTTCTTCGTTCTGTTTTCCGTACCAATACCAGCATTTATGGTTAATCACCGTAGAAGGTTCTGTTCCATAAAACCGTATCTTGCTCCCACTCCGCCCTAGCTCTCCTATAAGTATCTTTAATTACCTCCGTTCCAAAACATTCCGCTATGCTAAAGTCGCTCCAAAAAAGTCCCCTGACGCTCGTAGTCTAATTTTCATACATTTGATAGAATTCCAATAGCTACTGTGCATTTATGATATAATTATAGACAACAAGCATTATAGAAGTGAAGCTGGAGTATACTATGGAAAACGGAATTACTACATTGACTCAGGAGACACCAATTGGTCTGACGAACCATCAAGTGTCGCCGGACCATAGAAAATGTAGAATTGTAATCATCATCTTGACCGTACTACTTATTTTGTGCATTGTAGGCACTAGTATATGTTGCTACTTGCTGGTGAATAAAAATAGTGAGATGGACCAGCTGCTGATGGAACTTGAAGATAAGGAACAATATATAGCATCTCTATTGAATAATGACGACCAAACTAATGGCGCGGGTCGTCCGCCCGTCGATGAGGAACAGTCCATTTCGTCAGATCCCGAACCGTCAAACGGACTATATTGGGAACTAGGTAAGATCGGTATGAGAATACCAATTACGCAAGAACTGGCAGACAATATTACACTTGTTGAACTAGATGATAGTTATCGTTTAGATCTTAATTTGCTTGTGAACTATCGTGAGCAAGGTTACTGCGCTAATGGCGGTTCAACTGCCTTTGGCAACATTACGAAGACCAATGTTTCTAGGGATTTTGTTCAGGATAGCCCCATTTTGTATAACTTCGTAAATAATGTTGTGTATCCTAAAACGTATATTGCATATAATTGGTATGGCGAATTCACTATGTGTTGGGATTTAGGTGAAGGCGGGCAGGAGCGCCATGATGAAGTCGAGAGGCTAGTGCAACAACTTCAAGAACCACTTACACAGGCTATTGAAAAAATTGAACCTATTAAATAACCTCGATTGATTACTATAATAGGTGCGGAGCGATTCTATTTTCCATCGGTCCAAAAGCTACTCTCCGCCAAGTCAACATTGACGAAGTACAAGACCCAATCGTCGTTCAACAAAAATCTGCTAAGGCTTTAACAGCCAAACTAATAGAGGTAGAACCATACAAGTGGGTTCAATCTATAGATGAGGGTAAACGCAAAATTGAACAAGAATTGTTCAAGAACTCCCTCTCTGGGGATTTAACAAAAAAATCGCCCATTTTACAGGGGTCGAACTCGCTAAAATCACATTTATATAAACTGTGGTCGGGGCGACTGGACTCGAACCAGCGACCTCACGGTCCCAAACCGTGTGCGCTACCAACTGTGCTACGCCCCGAGCTAAACTTCAACAAATCATCCTCGCAAGCGGCTTGCGAATCGATTACTTCTACATTATACTACATCTTCTCGCTTTTGACCAGAGGTTTCTTAAGGGTCTAAATTTTTCATTGCATAGCCAAATATGCCATGAACTCATGCAGTCCATCGTCCGTAGTGGCTAAAAATACGATGACCAAATCCTTACTGGAACCCATAATAAATTCCCCCGGTCCTAAGACCGGGGGAGGGGAGAGGGAGTAGAATCAAGCATCCTCTTGACTTCACATCTGGAAGCCTTCAGCCGGCCAGCGCACTGCCGTTTGCCGGTCTTGCGCAGGCCAAAATGCTCAATCCTTGTTAGTCATTTGTACCGCGCCCTCAGGCGCCATAGCTAGTATCCGTGCAGTCTGATCATCCCGGCCTCCTTTTCGGGTCATACCATTTTCGCTCAAGCTTTAGCGGGAAACTGCCGCCGTCACATATCTTTCAGCTTAGAAACTGGTGGAATCACGAATCCTCATGAAAACCTCCTTTTCAGGACGGGGTCTCACCCCGATTGAATGGGGAATCGCCCTCGTGGCTATCCCCGCTGGCCCAGGCTTACTACACCGCGAGCGAGAGGCTCGCCGCAGGCCCAGTGCCGCCGTTGCTGGCCGTAATCACAAAATTCACACATGCAGACAGACGTTTCTTTTTCGGAATTTTCACACAAATTCCTCCTTTAAAAGAATTAGCTACCTTACAGGCAGCGCCAAACCCACGACCCTTGTGGCGCTTAACGCTACCTGTAAACGTACATCCGACAAACTCAACCTCATAATCTACGATAAGATGATCATAGTAATTCATCTTACAACTCCATTATAGCACACCATGCCGAAAAAGTCAATAGTATTTTAAAGATTTTTCCGTAAATAACACGCTCTAATCTGTTATTTACATAAATATTGTTGTAATTTTTACAACATAATCCTTAAACTTACCTTAAATCCCTCCTCATTATTTTATATAGAATTTAGGGGTTTCTTCTGTTTTCTCAGAAAGTGTGGTAAAATCATCTTATGTCAGGGTGTGGCGCAGTTGGTAGCGCGCGCGGTTCGGGACTGCGAGGTCGTGAGTTCAAGTCTCATCACCCTGACCAGATTAGGAGACGAGAGAAGAAAAAGTTTACTTTTTCTTCCGAGGCGACGCCATCTGGAAAGACGCACGTCAGTGCGGCTTACCACGTAAGGAAGTGAGCGAAAAGAATGCTTGCATACTTTTCCGAACTGACGCAGTTTGGAAAGCGACGCCTTTGGCGGAGCTTGCCAGGTAGGAGCCGAGTAGAAAGAAAACTTGTTTTCTTTCTCGAGGCGACACCCAATGGAAAGACCGCGAAGCGGACTTAGCAGACGCGGCAAGTAATCAGTTGACGCCCCGTAGAAAGCTCGCGCAAGCGAAGCTTACCAAACATGGAGACGAGAGAAGAAAAAGTTTACTTTTTCTTCCGAGGCGACGCCATCTGGAAAGCGACGCCTTTGGCGGAGCTTACCAGGTAGGAACTGAGAGAAAAGAGAACTTGTTCTCTTTCCCCGTCCAATGCGAGGAGCGTGAGTAAAAAGAATAATTGATTATTCTTTTTCGAACCGACGAACAATTGGTAGCGACTTTTACAAAAATCGCGTTGCTGACGCCCCATGGAAAGCTCGTGTAAGAGAAGCTTACCAAACAAGCAAGCAGACAGAAAACAACCCACCATAAATATTCCCAATAATCTATTTTAATTATCCCGCGCGTCCATCGTCCCACTTGCAATATTTTTAGAATTCAGCTATAATTTACACAAATAAGGAGGTGCCGTGGCACAACAAGCAGTCAAGAAGAAAACGTCAAAGAATAGCAATACCTTTCGCTGGGTAGTATTTTTATTGTTACTTTTCGTTTGTTTTGGAATTTTTGCCTCCGTGCTCGCTCCGCAAGGCCAAATTGATGAAGTACCTCTTTCCGATGTTATCGCCCGCGCTAATGACGAAAACGGCAACATCGCCAAAATCACCGTCGAAGGCAGCGATCTCAAGATTACCTTGAAGGGCGAGGATCGTTACACTCAAATTTCCCGCAAAGACCCTTCCGGTACTCTTTACGAGCAGGGCTTAATTGATCAATGCGCATCGCTCAACGGCGAAGAATTGACCAAATGTCAAGAAAAATATCCCGAAATCGAGTACAAAGAATCTTCCACTTTTTGGAGCTATGCTCTGGATATCTTGATTATAGGTCTCCCAATTCTCCTTGTCATTTGGTTCTTCAATAATATGATGCGCCAAGCCCAATCTATGAATAATCAATCCATGGGTTTCGGCAAAGCCAAGGCTAAGCTCTATGGTCCCGACAAGAAAAAAGTCCTCTTCTCCGATGTGGCTGGTAATGAATCCGCCAAGCAAGATCTCGCCGAAATCGTCGATTTTCTCAAAGAACCTAAGAAATATGAACGCCTCGGCGCCAAAATCCCTCGCGGCGTCCTGCTCGCTGGCGATCCCGGTACTGGTAAGACTCTCATGGCCCGCGCGGTTGCTGGCGAAGCCGCCGTTCCATTCTTTAGTATTTCCGGTTCTGAATTCGCCGAAATGTTCGTCGGCGTTGGTGCTTCTCGTGTTCGTGACCTCTTTGCTAAGGCCAAGAAAAACGCTCCTTCCATCATCTTTATTGATGAAATTGATGCCGTTGCTCATAAACGTGACGCTCGAGGAGGTGCCGGCCGTGAAGACGAACAGACCTTAAACCAAATTCTCGTCGAAATGGATGGCTTTGACAATGATTCTGGCGTCATCGTCATTGCCGCTACTAACCGCGTCGATATGCTTGATAAAGCTCTTCTCCGCCCTGGTCGTTTTGATCGCCATGTCAATGTCACGCTCCCAGAGCGCAAGGATCGCCTCGACATTCTTAAAGTCCACTTCAAGAACAAGCCTGCCGAGAAAAATGTCGACCTCGATGCCCTCGCCGCCAAGACTGCCGGTAGCTCTGGTGCCGACCTCGCCAATATTGCCAACGAAGCCGCCATTACTGCCGCCCGCGAAGGGCATAAGGAAATTACTAATGCTGACCTTACCGAAGCCTTCGAGCGCGTCGCTATCGGCCCAGAGCGCAAGAGCAAAGTCATGAACGAGCACGAACGCCAAGTCACCGCCTATCACGAAGCCGGCCATGCCATCGTCGGCCATGTCTTGCCCGATTCCGACCCAGTTCACAAAGTCACTATCATCCCTCGCGGTCGCACCGGCGGTGTTACCTGGTTCCTCCCTCCCGAAGACCGCAGTTACAAGAGCGTCTATGAGCTCAAGGACATCCTTGCCCGTGCCATGGGTGGCCGCATGGCCGAAAAGATCATCTTTGGCGAAGATGCTATTACTACTGGTGCTTCCTCCGATCTCAAGAACGTCGCCGAGCTTAGTAAGGAAATGATTGTCGAAGAGGGAATGGGTACCCAGACTCGTCATCTTGTCTTCCCAGATCAGAGTACCGGCTATTATACTATTACTACCAGCAAACCTTACTCCGAGAAGACCGCCGAGCTAATCGACGCCGAAGTCAAGAGGCTTTCCGATGAAGCCGCCCGCCGTGCCGAGGATATTCTTCGTGCTAATAAACCAGTCCTTGATCGTCTCGCCGAAGCTCTTCTCAAACACGAGACACTAGAAGAAAAAGATCTCGAGCCGCTTCTCAAAGATGCTAAGCTCCCAAGTACTGCGAAACTTCATCAATAGTAGGAAAAACCGCCCCATCGCTGGGGCGGTTTATAGATAAGATACTAGTATTTGTCGAGCTAAATTTAATCGTCACGCGTCATCTCGTCGAAGAATTTGTCCGCGCACCTTTCCATGCCTCGGATTAACGAAACCATCGCCCCGATAGGAAATGAGAAAAAGAACACCGCCATCGCGTCGCACGCTACGACAAACACCAGCTTTGTCTGGCCATCCATGAAAATCGATGCCAACAGAGCCGCAGTCGCAAAGATTATCCCCATCAGTATTGCGAATAGCAACATGTTTCCGGCGCTACGATCGCTGCCTAATCGCTGTGGCGATCTCGGGTCCGTTTTCAGCTGCTCTGCCGTCGGAAAATACTTCCTCCAAAACGTCCCCCAGAACAGCCGCAAAAACCTGCGCCACCCAAGCCTCTTAATCATTTTGCTTACCTCCAAACGTCAGAAAATTCAACCTTCTCAGATCCACCAAACAATGACTTCCATGCATCGAAGTCAGGCTTCTGGCCCAATGATTGATTATGCTGCTTCAGCCGCATATCCTCCAGATGCCGTCTTGCCTTCCAGTTCGCCCCGCTCAGGATGGACGCTGCCGCCGGTCCTATCGGCGATTTTTCGCGCATACAAAACGTGCCGGCCAGCATTGCCCAGAAAAACAGCAGCTTCTTTGCGAACGATGACGTTCCTCGTCGACTTTTACCGAGATTATGAGCGCTCTTCATATTTTATCCCCCATTTCCAATTTTTTAACCCAACAAAATCCCAAGCGAATACCACAATAGATACCGCCTCTATCCCTATTCTAGCATACTTTACACAAAAAGTCAATAGGTATACGGTTGCTGGCTCGCTGTTTGGTATAGAGGCTAGCTATAAAAAACGGCTACCTCTTCAGAGGTAGCCTAGGGGGGGGGTGTTTTAAGCTTTCTTATCCTTAGTAAACAAATATTTGATAATAAACCCTTTGACTTCTTCGCTATAATGAGCCTCCCTGTTGACTTTCCACCCGATTGACTTATATGCAACCGGAAAATCAAGTGCATGTACGTCAAAAGTGAGGAATAGCATATCGCAAGTAGGATCCACCATTGTGCTCTGAAAATATTTTTCCTCAACTTTCTCCGTATCGATATGCTTCCCGAGCTCCGTCCAGAGTTCACTCAGAGTAATTTCGATTTCTTCCGTACCTCCTCTTTGTCTGATCTGATCAAGAATGAGATTATTTATGCACTCTATGATGCAACTAGGAATCAGCTTTATTACGGCGCGCTCTGCCTCCTGTGGAGACAATGGTTCTATGCGCATTGGGTTTTCGGACATTGATTGCACCTCACCTTCTAATATCATAAAGATCTGTACACAAAAAGCGCACATAATAAAATTATAGCGTATTCATTGAAGAATGTCAAGACTTATCTTACCCCTGATCTTGTAGTATAATAATACCATCCCCGGATGGCGGAATTGGCAGACGCGCTAGCTTCAGGTGCTAGTTCGAGCAATCGAGTGCAGGTTCAACCCCTGTTCCGGGGACCATAATCTATAATTAAATCCTAGGAGATTTAATTATAGATTACTAGAGCGCGAAAAGGGATGAACCTCAAGCCGGAGGCGCGAGGTTCACAATTTCAAGAAAGCGAGTGTAAAGCTAATTTATTAGCTTTACCGAGCATTCGCCGAAATTTGTGGCTTGAAAAGCCACTTTCCTGTTCCAGCTTGGTAGCGCGAAGCGCGCAGGGTCGCATGCCGTAGGAGCCGAGCAGAGCTAAGGTTTGCATTAGCTCTTGAGGCGACGCCCGGCAGCAGGATTTTCTTTAGAAAATCCGCCACTCCCGTTCCAACGCCAAACCTGGCCTTACTGAATTTGTAGTCAGGAAAGCCACTTGCCTGTTCCAGCTTGGTAGCGCGAAGCGCAGCAGAGCCGCATAAAGTAACTTATCCCCCAGAGTATCCAGCTCCTCTTATCCTATCTTACTCCTTGCTCTAATCAACTTAATTTTACTCCTAACCTCTCCATGCGAGAGCCTGATAACCTTAACCAGCCGATTCATCTCGGTCTTTTAGGAGCACTTTCATGCCAAAAGCTAACCAAAACCAACCTCAAGACACCAGCTACAATAACCTTAAAAATATCAACGAAGCAAGACCAGAGCCCATTCACTCTCAATCCGCCCACAAGATTCTCATCGCCTTTCTTCTCAATTTGGGCTTCTCCATCTTTGAATTTATCGGTGGAATTTTCACTAATAGTATAGCGATTACTTCTGATGCCATTCATGACCTCGGTGACGCCGCCAGCATCGGCATTGCCTATTTCCTCGAGCGATATAGCCGCAAAGCTCCCGACCATAAATACACTTATGGTTATCTCCGCTATTCCGTCATCGGCAGCCTCATTACTACGCTTATCCTCCTCACCGGATCGTGCCTAGTTATTGCCGGCGCCATCAGCCGTATTATCCATCCCGCACCGGTCAATTACAACGGCATGATTATCCTGGCTATCATCGGCGTTATCATCAATTTCGCTGCCGCCGTCTACACTCATGAAGGTGACTCTCTCAATCAAAAATCCGTCAATCTCCACATGCTCGAGGATGTCCTTGGCTGGATTGTCGTCCTTGTCGGCGCCATCGTTATGCGTTTTACGAATATCGAGCTTCTCGATCCACTTCTGTCTATTGTTGTTGCGCTATTCATTCTAGTCAACGCCTTACGAAATTTCAAAGAAATTATCGACCTTTTCCTTGAAAAGACTCCTCATGGTATTTCTATCGATGAGCTTCGCCGGCATATTCTCAAAATTAAGCATGTAGAGGACGTCCATCATATCCACGTCTGGAGCCTAGACGGCACCCAAAATTACGCCACCATGCACATCGTCTGCGCGCATCCTAGCCCTGCTATCAAATCCGACATTCGTAAGGAGCTAAAAGAGTATGGTATCAGCCACGTCACTATCGAGCTCGAACAGCCCGGCGAACACTGTCTAGATGAAACCTGTCACATCGAATCCGCCGCTAAGCCGCACCATCACCACCATCGAAAAACCTCTTGACAATTTTACAAATCTGTGCTAGTATAGTATCATGAGGTCTTTTATGTCTCGTTGAGAAAGAAGACGTTAGACTTTTGTATCTTGAAAGGAGAAAAAGATGGATCAAGAAGTGATTATTTCCGCACTGCTCCAGCAATCTTGCGATTCCGCCAAATCCTTGCTTCTCATGCAGCAGGCCTTAGCACAATTCGATGTCGACCTCAGCCACAACTCTCAGTTTGCCCCGTTCCTCACTAGCCTTCAAGCTGCCTTTCTCATGTCTGCATCTAGCGAAGCAATCACCCTGGCTCCAACGGATTCATCTAATGCGCAGGACGACCATATTTTCCACAAACTCCAATGCGCCGTACGCGACGGTACTGCCCGAGAGAAATATCCCGTAGGCAAAGAAATTCCCGACCAATGGACCGACGTGACTAAGGATAAAACCTTTGCTATGCCCTGGCGAATTGTCGATTACCGTGATGCCCTGCTGGCTAACGGTGAAAAACGTCTAGCAGCCATTCTATTGCGAATTTACGCTTCGCCGATTAAAATCAAATTCAATGAGTACTATACCAATATCTATGACGGTTCTAACATTGAACGATTCCTGCAGAATGACTACAGGGACGGCTGCACTCCGGAACTTCTGGACGCAATCGCGGAGATTCAGCTACCTGGCTGCGTGCGTCCAGCTACACTCTTCATACCTAGGGCAGAGGAATTACACATCGCAACGAGGCAGGATTCCGTACTAAATATAGACCAGACGGCCTGGGAATATTTCAGGGACACTCCTACTGAGTATACTACTCCGTGTCAGAAGCGTATTTTCAGGGACACTAATGGAGTTCCTCAGGTTTGCTGGACTCGCAGCAAACTAAACCTCCCTCATCTCGTTTGGACTATTAATACGCATGGCAGCGCCGAGTACAGGAATGTGTCCGACAAACCATCCTGCGCTCTCGTCGCCTGCGCCATCGTCTGATCTCCTCTTGCCGCCCCTCTCCCGGGGCGGCTTTATCATCTTGCGGAAAACTAAGTTTTGCGTTATAATTATAACAAAGATTAATCAATAATAGGGAACTAACATATGTCAGGACACAGTAAGTGGGCTACCACCAAACGCCAAAAAGCCGTCGTCGACGCCAAGCGCGGTGCGCTTTTCACTAAAATTGCTAACCAAATCGCTATTGCCGCCCGCTCTGGCACCGATCCGAATATGAACCCATCCCTCGCCATGGTTCTCGAGAAGGCTCGCCAAGCCAACATGCCAAAGGTCAATATTGAGCGTGCCATTGCTCGCGTCGCCGATAAGAGCGCCGCTGCCCTGATCGAAGAAGTTTACGAAGGTTACGGCCCTGGTGGTGTCGGCATTATTATCGAAGTCGCTACCGATAATAAAAATCGTACTATGCCCGAAGTCCGTAATGCTCTTGCTAAGAATGGTGGTCGCATGGCTGATCCCGGCTCCGTTATGTTCCAATTCTCACGCAAAGGCTGGATTGAGGTCAGCGACAAAGGCGAAGATGCTATGATGATTGCCCTCGATGCTGGCGCCGAAGATGTCGACGAAGGTGAAGAAGGTCTCATTATCTTGACCGCTCCTAGCGATTTAATGAAAGTCCGCTCTAACCTGATTGATAACGGTCTTAATGTTACTACCGCCGAGCTCCGCTACGTCCCGAATAGCGGCGTAGCCGTCGAAGGCGCTGATGCCGAGAAACTAGAGAAACTCCTCGACGCTCTCGATGACCTTGACGACGTCACCGCCGTGCATACTAATGCCGAATAAATCTTCATAAAGTAAGAGTAAATATCCCCCGGCTTAGCCGGGGGCTTTACGATGGACGGGCATAGCCCTCT
>CAZOPB010000012.1:0-28383 GCA_964581595.1 uncultured Candidatus Saccharibacteria bacterium | reverse complement strand
GTAACGTCCCTGGCTGCTACACCTACGACAACTTCGTCACGATTCGTGTCAAGGCTGTGTTTGACACTGACTACACGATCGAGAAGAAGGTTCGTCTAGCAGGTAGCACTGACTGGGATTACAACGTCAATGCCAAAGTTGGTGATAAGGTTGAGTTCCAAATTCAGTACAAGAATACCAGCAAAGATAATCAGACTCAAAACAGTGTGATGATCAAGGACGTCATGCCAAACAACTTGCGCTACGTTCCTGGTACGACTGTATTGTACAACTCCAACCATCCAAAGGGTCTAGCTATCGACCAAGATACCATCGTTACTACCGGTATCAACATCGGTCACTACAACAAGGGCGCTAATGCCTACGTTCGTTTCACGGCCGAAGTTGTCGATAACAACCTCCAATGTGGTTCTAACACCCTCGTCAACTGGGCGCAGGGTGGTGTCGGTCAGAAGACTATTCAAGATTACGCTACTGTAATGTTGAACAAGGTCTGTGACGGCAACAAAGAACTTCCAAATACTGGTCCAGAAGCTCTTGCTGGTGGCGTTATCGCTACTGGCTCTATCGTAACTGCCGCTGGCTACTACATTGCTAGCCGCCGCAGCTTGCGCTAATTCAGTTCCGCTCTAGATCTAGCGTAGCCCACCCTGGCTATTGACCAAAAGCACAACTGGAGAGTTTGACTGCTCCATGCAACAAAAAGCCCCGCTCGAAAGAGTGGGACTTTTTGGCAGCGCGTCCTAATACAATAAGCGCAAGATAAAAACTCGCGCTCAAAAAACGCGAGTATTCCAAAAATAATAACTACTTATCAGCAGGTTTAGCTTTTCCCCCGAAAACAATTAAACTCTTCTTTAATAACTTTTCGAACTTTTTCTGACTCATATTAAACCTCTCTACACTAATTATATTATACTCGCGAAATTTTTTCAATAGAACGAATTTTCTCAACAAACTCCTTAATATCAATGAAATAGTTAGGATATGCTATATGCAGTTGTTTTATATTGCCCGCTGATACAAGTACCTGATCTATGCTTGTTGTTACATTCTTCTTTTCTAGCTCTTTGTACTTTTCAACTGCCTTTCGGTATTCGTTTTTACTAAATCCTGTGATATGAACTTCCATTCTCACAGGATCTAAAACAATTAAGAAATACTTATGCCTCGTGTTTACATTATTGCTTGAATCTAGAAAATTCATTGCCGCAGAAAAGGCTTCAAGCTTCTTTAGTATATCATTCTGCGTATCCAGTTTGATTATCTGCTGAAATAGACTCTTTGCATCAATATCGGCGGGCAAACTAATATATTTTTCGCCTCCATCTACGTACTCAATAATCTCAAATACTTTAGAAACATATTTGAAGAATTTTAACCATCGAGCGTCGCCGGTATCATTCTTCAACTTTTGACCAAGCATTACACCGGCCATCTCTACGGCAGTTGCCCATGTATGCTGCAATCTAGTCCGTATTTGCAGTTCAATTAACATGCCGTCATATGCCCGAGCCTTATCATTAGTTCCGGCGTACCTAAATACTAAATGAATTCCTCGATAGCCATCATCTTTAGAATATACTATGTAGTCTTTTTGATTAACTAATTGATGAGAAAGCTTAGAGTCGTTATAATACTTTTTCAGAGCATAAACTTCATTTAAACTGCCAACGATCACCCTTAATCCTCCCACATCCTGCATCCGCGACAACTCCATCTCTGGATTGCGGATCAACTTGGAAATAATTGTAGGCATACGCTTTAATCTTTGGGCTACGATCGGTTGTACGCTACGGCCGAGAGCGATAACCTTGGATTTTTTCGTCAGCGTCGCGCGAAAAGTATTTAACGGGTAAAGATGGGAAGCTCGCCATTTACTAACGCTATCAAAAGCAGTGTTATAATCATTAATGTCACCACGTCTCAGAGCGTCGCCAAAACGATTTATCTGTGACCTGGAAAAGTTAGTTGCTCTTGGATATTTAACTTTGCTCATGCTACAAATAGTTTATCACACAGCGCATAAAAAGCCAATTATTAGCATTATGCTCAAAATTCGGAAAATCCGTTTACGAGCATTTGTTCTATATACTAAAAATTTGGGTGCTCTTCATCAGAGCACCCAGAGACTTCTTGCTGGTAGATGGAAATAACTGTGTTTCCATACATACCAAAATCGTAGAGATGAAGACGCGAGTTTGCGTTTAACTAAATAAAGTTTAGTCGGAACAAATTCTTGAAGCGAAACGCCTCATGAGTTAGGTTATTCGACCAGTAATGCAGCTTTTAGATTTTGCGATAATCAGTAGGAATAATGATCCCGGATATTTCTCATGTAATCTTCGTGCTCTTTTGCTTGTGCTACCGCCCTCTGCCGGCCATACTCGAGCTCTTTCACTCTGGTTTCAGTTTTCTTATATACTGCCTGCCGGATTTCTTCCGGACTTTTGCCTCGCATCGCAAGGACGCGTTCCATGCAGCGAATATCAAGCCAGAGATTGTACGTTAAATCTTTTGGATCTGTCAGTGGCGGCGGCAATCTGCCTTCCTGCAGATCTCTCTGCCACAACTTCTCACATTCTGGACATTCGTCAGGAGTAGTCCAGTAGTGAAATTTTCCACACAGCCTACAGCAAGCCATATTTACCACCTTTCTATTCTCGCGATATCAAGTGACAAAAACGGGGAATTAAATGACCTTCACCTCTTTTCTATTAACGTCCTATCCAGTATTTGTTTTCGATGTAACAACCAAGATACCTATACAAGTATTCTACTCCACAGTCTAATATTTTGCAAGCACGACCAGTTCAAGAGCGCCTATCCTTCGATAAGTGCTCTTGAACTACTAGGTAAATATAGTCGGTGGATTATCATTGTTCCCAATGTTTCCATGTTGTCCATTACGACGTGGACCACTTTGTGAGTTCCGCTGTCTCGGTCCTGGATTTTCTCGCGCAATCTCTCTAATTCTCTCCATGCTTTGATTGCCGTCGGCTTGTATAATCGGTCGCTCTGGCTGCGTTTGAGCCTGGCTTGTAGAATCAGAACCTAAATTAGATGACGACGCCGGTCTATCACTATGGTCGATTTTTAATCCCATCATTGACTCGTAACGCTGATTAAACTGGTCTGGAGACATGTTCCGAACTGGGCTACCATCAACATCGTATACTCCAGACTGGAATCTTTCGGTAACATTTATGCCATTTTCTTTTAGTATCTTATCAATTTGCGTTGCGTTGGACGGAGACAAACTGAACTCGTCCCCATCATTAGAAACGGTACCTCTAAGCATAGTTTGTTCAAGTGTGTTTAGCATCTGCTGTCTGTGTGGTTCAGAAGTGGCATCTGGCCGCTCTCTCATATCGCGCAAGCCGCTTTGTATTCTGGATAGCTCTGCCTCGCTAGCTCTTGCCACACTGCCTGTCGCAGCGGCTGTACCGCTAGCTGTCCCTACGTAATCCATATTTGCTAACTGCTGTAATAACGTTGCAACTTTACCTTTTACCTGACCTTTGATATGCGGATCAGTAAGCGCCCTTCTAGCAGCGGTAGTTACGTTATTATATTCTGCGCTACCACGATCAAACCTACCACTACTAATTGCATCAATATAAGTCTGCAACGTAGATTCGTTTACGCCAGGCATAGTCGCAGGGCTAAGATCAGCGGTGGAGCTAGCTACTTCCTTCAGGTCAGCCAATCCGCCAGTTGCGCTCCGATTATCATACAGATAAGACGTATTGATATTACCATTAGTCTCCATTTTCTGATAATTCTTCATCTTTCTCATCAAGATTGGTGCATCTTTCTTTATCTTATCACCACTCATCGCCATCAAATCATTAGACATCTTACGCAGTGCTCGCTGTGTCTTTATACGTCCCTTCTCATCCAGATTCTGTGCTGCATTTGCTTCCATCTGATTGAAAGTACTATATATTACATCTTGACCTGGCTCAGTCCCACTTAGTGTTCGCATTGCTGCATTCATTCTCTCCAATGCCTCAAAATTATTCTCATCTTTTGCATAAGCTTCCGCAGAAGTTAGCAAAATATTTTTCATAGCATCAAAATCATTCGACGTCCCGTCATTTGCCCAAGTCTGCTCTAGTGCAGCAGAAGTTTCACTTGTTGCACGATTAATTCCAGCCTGCGCACGGGCTAATCTCGTAGCCTCGCGGTTCGTTAATTCGGTTCGTGGGGCTCGACCAATCAAAGCTCTTGCCCTGTTTCGGAAGCTATTTTCAGATACGCGACCCTGAATTCGATTACGTTTAGTCTGGTCTTGAGCGATACTCAAGCGGCGTTTCTGCTCAGCCTGGCGCTCTTGTACTGCACGACTGTTCATTACGCCACTCTTAAGTCCACGACTAATCCCATTACCAAAGTTCGATATCTTCATACCTAGATTGCCCATCATTGCCATAGATCCCTTCACTAGAGATGGGATTAAGAAGAAGGGAAGAATGGATACTAATAACGCCGTAATGGTATAAAGCGTCCCCATCCCTTCCTGCGAACCACTTATAGCACCCAATAACAAAGCACTCACGTAATTACCGCCGCCCATCAACAGTCCACAAATCGGATATACCATCAGCAGAGCCGTGAAGAGCTTTCGCCACTTATCAAACAACGATTTAGTATTTGGTAAAGCGTAGCAGACAATTGCCACTGGTGCTAGCACCACCAAGATTACTATCCCAGTCTGTCGTACTGACATCGTAATAAAGAAGAATAACACGCCAAGCAAGCATCCTACGAACGCCAAGACTAATGGCACCATAAAATACTTCAACGTCGATACTACAACAACGCTAGAAAGTGCCGCATTCACCCCCACGCCTACGCCGGCCGCAAGCCCAAGTCCATTCAAGATTGCTACAACCATCTCCCCGCCAGTAGCCTTGACGCCTGGCACCGGCAGACGATCAAATAGCTCTCGAATGGAGAAACCGAGTATATTCGAAATATCCACCGCCAACTGACAAAGGATATAAGAAATATTCACCAAGACGACTACTACCACAAACCTTGGCAAAATTTTCTTTATATTATAATTAGAAATTCCAATACCAGTTACCTGAGCTAAAATTATCACCGCAAAAGCTATTGCAAATAAAATGTTAGAGAAATTCCTAAATGTTGACCAACCTACATATATTCCATCAGTACCGGAGAACAATGTATCTGCTCTAATCTGTAGCAACGGCTCAACGGCATTATCATACATCCACTCAGTCGCAGCACCCACCGCCTCAAGCACCGGACAAATTATCCAGCCCAAAGCCCCAGAGCCTTCATAGCAGGGGCTAATAGTTGATGCTTCTCCAGCATCTACTGTACCATCATTACCTTGATTTCCAGTAACCTGCCCCAATGACCCGCTATCAACTTGTGACATGTTTAAGTTCTTGGCATCCTTTAGTATATCAGTAAAACTCATAGCCTTCATAGAATTAGCCCACCCACTAGCTCCTCTACCAGCAAAACGCTCATTAACCGACTCGGCGCCAGTCACTTCACACCATTTTTGACCATCCTCAGACCAAGCGTTGGCATATGTATCTTTTGACTCAGAACAATTTGTTGACAATCTTACTGTCCCGCTATAATGGCCAATCACATATGTTACGTAACTTTTATATAAGGTGTAATAGTCATCGTTTGTAAGGGCATAATCTGTGTAATTTGCAGAAGGACCGGCATAATGTCTTAATGCTACTAACGCACTGTCGACGTTTAGCTCAAAACTGTCAGAAGCCACTGAACCATCAGAAGCTGATGTACCCTTAATATTTGACGCAGTGATGCAACCGTATAGTGGCTCGCAATAGTCACTATCGTAAACGCCAGAAGGATAAATAGAACTGAGTGCGTTCAAGACGCTATTTAAGCTACGTCCATTGAGCTGTAAGCCATCGTCAAACACCGATCGACACCCGCCAAACATACCGTCAATAACGCAAGCAGATATTGAATCACTTAGCTCATCATAGATTAAATTAAGCTTGCCACTCTCGCTAGATGTTTCTGTAGTTGTTACCTGAGCTGGATTGCTAATTGATACATTATTACTGCTATCTACCGGAAAACAAACGCTATTTGAAGAAATATTAACCGCAGAGTCTGTTGGCCTACGTGCAAAATCGTAAGTTACGCTCACGCAACGCTTACTCAAGGTCGAACCAACCGGAGCATAACCTAAATCAGTAGGATCCATTTGAGCATTGCCCAACCCGCCGAAATTATAATCAGATCTAACTTTTTTCTTTCCCTTAAACAACTGAGCGCAACTTATTTTTAAATTTTCATCACTGCTAGCATATGTTGGTAGAGTAATAAAAGCAGGCGAATCATGCGCTACGGAACTAGGGAAGAAATAGCCAGCACCTTCAGGAGTAAATGTATGATCCACATAATTATTCCTGTAGTTAACGCACTGACCCAGTGCATTGTACTCTACTTTTTGCAGGATGGTATCCAGTGACGAAGCTGCTACTCCGTGATGCATACAGAAGATAGACAATAACATAACGACCATTAGAGTACAAAAGATAACGGCAATCGATATCCCAAGGCTAATCCTCCTCTTAACGAAGTTCACTTTAGTTGTCTCCCAATAAATTAGTTATTATTTCAGTACTGTTACGTAAACTTGAATACAATCGAGGCGACAGCTGTTTTAAGCCGGATATACTATTGCCTTGATTATTCTGAGCACTAACTAGAGTATCGTTGTTGTTACTGAGCTCCACGCCGCAAGCATAATCTACTTTTTCGTCAACTATGCAATCATGCCTAAGATAGATTTCTATTGCGGATAACTCAGCCTCTAAATACCTAGATATAAATGAATTTGCGTTCCTAACCAACAAGTCATCAGCGTTTGCCGCTGTCAGAGATTTTGCATAATTGTTGGCAGCCTCCGAACCATCATTGATATATTTGTCTAAGACTCTTTGTGCTAAGAAATCCAAGCTATCCATATTGATAATTGTTTGTAACAGAATTGTATAATAATTAATCTGCTGATCTAAACCAGAATCCAAACTGCTCTGGCTAGATTTATCGTATGCAGTCTTAAAGGTTGCAAACCTTGACTCTAGATCATTTAGGTATTCCATCTGCTCAGTGCTGGATAGATCGCTTTCTGATAGTGTAAACAGAAACCAATCGCCAGCACTCTGATTGTCACCTCGTCCTCCCTCCGGACCAGCCACTAAATATTCACGATACTCGCTAAACGCCCTCCGCGCTGTCATGACAGGTTCGACGCGAATATTATTCATCAAAACCCACACTAGCCCACCTACTCCAGCAGCCACTAACACCAAAATTAGCAAAATAATCGGCAGCTTACTCTTCTTCTTTGGCTCGTTTTGAATTACGAGATCTTCCGTCGCCGGCACTGTCTGTGCATCCATCGCATCATTCAGCTTTTGCGCTTGCTTGCCTGCGTCAGTGTTCGCAAAAATCGAAGCCACGCGAGATTTTGTCTCTTCGTTGTTTTGTTGAGTGATATTTTCCGAATTCACTGTAAGCTCTGGCGTGCTAAAAATCCCTTGTCTACTCGCAGAATTATTTTGCGCATTTTTGTTTGCGTCGTTGTCATGACCATCCATAAATTTAATTATAACATAAGAATTATGATTTTTAGAAAAAATAGAACATTGGATTTTGGCCACACTCTAGTTGTCCTAGCGCAAACTCGCGTTTTCCTCCTCGCTTTTGAGCATGTACGGAATCCCAGTTAGTTCCGTCTGCTCGCCCCCAAAATCTATAGGAGCTCTCATTCAGAGCTCCTATTTTCGCTATCAAAAATCCCTCCAAACCTATTGACTATATTGAGTATGTGTAATAAAATATTACCAAATAGGTTAATAAAAATCCTATTCGCGACACCTAAAACAAAACCCTATAATTCCGCAAAGGAGCCCTAATGCAAGTCAGTTTTGACAATGAAAAGCTTGCTACAATCTGCAATTCCGACCCAGACGAATCAGACAAAATAGCAAAATATATTAAAAGGAAAAAAGCCCCGCACTTGCCGATAGACATCATCAAAGTTCTCGAGCAGCTTCGGGCAGCACCGACCGCACAGGATCTAAGCCCGATGTTAAATTTCCATCTTCTTTCGGAGAATCGCAGTGGCACCGCCGCAGTCGATGTGCGAGTTAGTGCAAAAGTAAAAGGAGTAAATGGTCGCGGCAAATGGCGCATGATCCTAAAACCAATTTCAAACTGCAACGATATAAATAGAAAGGATAGTATAGACCAGGTGATAATAACTGAAATTCTAGAAGATTATCATAAGAAATAGGAGCCAATATGATTGAATATAAACCAAAAATCGCAATTCATCCCGGTGCAATCGTGGAAGATCATCTCGATTATCTTGGCGTATCGCAAAAATGGCTCGCCGAACATACTGGATTATCAGAAAAACACATCAGCGAAATTATCAACGGTGAAGCTTCCATCACTGCGGACACTGCCGTGAAATTATCAAATACTCTAGGTGGATCGGTCGAATTTTGGAATAATCTAGACGCTAATTACCGTGCTGCCAAAGCTCGTCTAGATCAAGAGAAATCCGCTAAAACAGAAATCCCCTTCCTCAAACGTATACCGTATAACGATATGGCTAAGGCAGGCTGGGTTCCCAAGGCTTCCAATAAGCTAGAGTGCATTATTAATCTCTACAGCTTTTTCGGGATTAGCTCGCTAAGTGATATAAGAATTACCCAACCCGCCGCCTTTCGAAAATCATATAAACAGTCGACTGATCCCTACGCTATGGCCGCTTGGCTCAGGCAAGGAGAGGTTAAATCCAAGCAATATCTAGATATCGAGGATTTTGACAAAGACAAATTAAAGAATTCCCTGGCGCAGATTCGCCGAATAACTTACCAATTACCACAAGATTTCTTCCAACAAATCAGAAATATCTTGTCTGAATGCGGAGTAATATTAGTAGCAGTTAAATATTTACCCAATACTTGTGTCAACGGTGCCACGAGATGGATAGGTCGCCATCCGGTTATTCAGCTAAGTGATCGTGGCAAAAGTGATGACAAGGTTTGGTTTACGCTTTTCCATGAGCTCGGTCATGTCATACTGCATAGCAAAAAAGAACAATTTATAAATCTTGAAAAAGAAAATATTACCCAGCAAGAAGCCGAAGCCGATGCTTTTGCTACGGAGGCTTTACTTTCGCATGATAAATATCAGTCATTTATAGATAGCTGTGCCGGCGACTTCACGGAAGAGAATATATTAAAACTTTCCTCAGCAGAAGAAATTGCTCCTAGCATCATCCTCGGTCGATTAAAACACGATGGTTATCTCCCATGGAACAAATTCAACAGTTTGCATAAGAAAATTCAAGTTGCGGAATAAAAATGATTGAATGGTTACTAAAAGAAACTAATGAACCCACGGTACTTCTGGCGATTGCGAAGTTAATATCAATTTTTGCGATACCAATAGCTGGAATATGGGCACTCTTTTTATGGCGCTCCTCAGTCCGTAACAATAAAAATAATAACGAGCTCCTTAACCAGCCGAAATTTGAATTCTATTCCTCGGATGGTTCTGGGAAAAAGATTCCGTATTCTTCAGAGGATCAATCGTTTGTAGGTAAGCCAGTTCAATGCGAACTGCCAGAAATTAACGAGAGCAATGAGTTATATTGGTTTGATATAAAAAATGTGGGCGGGTTTGCAGCTAACAACTTAAAGATATCATTGATAATTGATCAGGAATTAAAGGACTTATATGATATTCTGGAAGACAGAACAAATACCGTCCCTCATTTACAATCCAATCATTCATATTCTTTTCATCTACCAATAGGCAGTATTAGTTTTAATAAATATCATACCAAATTCGAGGCAATATACACCTTTTATGTATTGCTGGAATATATATCCGAATACTCTGGCAAAAAGTATAAGAGAATTTATCAGCTAGACACAGTGTCAGCACACTCGGATGAGTATCACCAAAATAATTGGGACCAAACTATAAGATACTATAGCATGCATGAGATAGGTGTCGCCATAAATAAACGCCTTAGCATTCTTAGTAACATAAGAGGCAGTTTCTTTAAAAAGTTCTTGCACATGATGCCTATGGAAGTCTGGCTGGACTATTTCTGGGCAAATAAGAAGTAAAAATACGCAGAGTATGATATAATAATTACATCCCCCGGGGGCGTAGCTCAGGGGTTAGAGCAGGCGGCTCATAACCGCTTGGTCGTTGGTTCGAACCCAACCGCCCCCACCAAGTTCGAGAGTAGCTAAAACGCAGTTTTAGATATTCTCGAACTTGTTAGGGCAGTGAGAACCTCTGCACGTTAGTGCAGTGGTGCGAAATGTCGTAGGAGGCGAGAGAAGAGTAAATCTATTTACTCTTCCGAGACGACGCCCGACGGCAAGAAAATGCAAAGCATTTTCGCTTCCCAACCGCCCCACCAATTCAGAAAACAGCCTTCGGGTTGTTTTTATTTCTCTTGCGTCAGTATGCTATAATATTACCATGACCGACATGTCCACCAAAATCCGCAAAGCCAAATATTGGGCTAAGAATGAGCTCTTTACTTTTGAGCATATTGTATTAGCGGTCGCGGGGCTTTGCTGCCTCGCTTGGACTTGGGGTTCTATCGACGCCATGTCTCGCAACTGGACTCTCGCCCAGGAACTCATGAACCGCCAACGTGAGAAAGCCATCCTCGAGCTCGAAGTCGAGACGCTCGAGCTAGAAAACGATTATTATCGTTCCTACGAATATCAGGAACTTGCCGCCCGTAAGTATCAGGGGAAAATGCAGCCCGGCGAGACCATGATTTACCTCCCGGATAACTCCGAAGCCGCTAGGACCAAGCATAAAACTTCTAGTGACTCCGAGCCGACCATTGCCGCCACCACCATGAGTAATCTTGAGCAATGGCTCGCCTTCCTCTTCGGAATCTAGTATTTGTCAAATAAATTCTTATGATATTTTAATATAAAAAAGTGTGCGTTCTAAAAAAACAAGTGAATTCTTAGAAGCTTTTTAGATAAATATTAAATCAACTCACTACAAAAAGTCAAATATATTCATATAATATCTTAAGAAAAACAAAACCCGCCTACCAACATTTCTCAAAAATTTCTTCTGCATTTTGCAAAACTTATGTTAAAATATATACATGAGCAATTCTCCACAAAACAAACCAGCCGCTAATAATTCTTCTCAGCCAGATATAGAATTTACCACCAGTAATATTGGTCGCTGGGCCTCCAAGCAAGAAAATCCTTTCGCCGAGCAAAACCGCAAAACTGCCGCCAAGAAACGCGCTCGCGCCGAAAAACGCCAAAAAGCCCGCCCGATCGCCGTCATTGCCGTTAGCGCCGTCGCGATCGCCGCCGCCATTTGGGGGCTTGTCGTACTTATTATTAGTCTCATTAATCGCCCCGATATTCAAACCCCGGTTATCTCCGGCACTACCACTGAAGATATTGCCGAATATCGCGATCAGCTCCAGAATTTCTACAATCGCCGCCCAGACGCTTCCGACGAAGAACGTCTCCAAGATGTTAAAGATGCTATTGATCGCACGCTAAATACTAGCAACGGGAAGGCTTATGCTGACCAGGTACGCCTTGCGGAGATCGGTTTTTATGAGAATAATGGCATGCCGCAAGAAGTGGTAGACATAGCTGACCAAATTGACCCAGAAAACTTGTCTGCTAAACAGCAGCTAGAGTACTATAATTCTCTAGCTAATTCCTACTATGCTCTGGGCAACATTGAAAGATCCGATTATTATTACACTAAGGTACTATCAATTCCAGTGGAGGATTTGTAATGATCAAAAAGAGTCATAAAAAAATCAGCGCCAGCGTGCTTCTAACGACATTTTCAATTGCCTTGGTTGGTCTAGTTTTGGGTAGCACGTTGTTAGCATCACGCACTTTTGCTGACGAGACTGGTGGCGGCGCAGGTGGCGGCAACGGTGGCGGCTCCGAAGTCGTTACTGGTAGCTGTATTGATTATTTAAAAAATAATTACCCGGGCCAGTACGCCCAGGCTAATCCTTGTGGTGCCGCTTTCCAGCAATTTGATACGAATAATAGTGGCTCTTGGCCGAATACTAGCGAAGACAGAGCTTACATTCAGTCAAATGTTGTGCCTGTTTGTTCCAAATTTGGTGGTAAGTTCTACTTCCTAGCTCTTGCGCGTGGCACTTATTCAAATGGTTCCGTATCATATAATGGTGAAATTCGTCGCTATCGCCAAGTCAAAAATCTAGTTAATGGCGGTGGTAACGTTCCTTATATTGCAAAGGCCGGTTTGGCGTACGACGACGTTTTATCTAAATTTAATACTGCAGTTAATTATGCCAAAGCACATAAGGACGACGGTGACTTTAGCAGTTTACTATCGACTCCGTGGTCTGATGTAACTTGGTTCTGCTGGAATGAAGGCTGGGCTTCCACGTCCACCGAAAGCAATTTCAATGCTTGGTCGTGGGTAGAAGATGCTTCCACATCTCCAAATCCAGATTCCAAAGTCAATATTACTAAGACTACTTCAGAAAAGTCCGTTACTGTCAATTTTAAACATCAGTTGTCGTATAATCGCCCGGCCGGTGATTTCAGTGGTAGCACCTTTGCCGGCGTCAGTACGAACTGGAATACTGTCGTTACGCAAGATGGTCAGCCAGTTGGCATTAATAGCTCTGGTACTTATAGTTTACCGAGCGGTTATCCTAATGATGGGGCATCTTGGAGCCCGTTCTATGGTCAATCATCATATACAATCAATATCCCCGAAGGTGCTACCAATTACAGTACTACTGTCTGCTCCACGATTTACTATAACCCTAAAAAGATCAGCTGGAAGGAAGTATCCAGTAAGAAATTCGAAATAAATTCTTCTAATAGCAATGCTGAGTCTCAAGCCTGTATTATTATTAAAGTTAGCGAAACCGATGAAGAGACCGAAGACGGTGGTCAAATTCGCTTCTGGTCTACCTCAACGGTCGAGGTACCTAGTAACCAAAAAGGCGGCGACGTCAGCTATCACGTTGAAACCTCTAGTTCAGACGGCAATGGTAAAGTTACGGCTAAACTTAGTACTGACGCCGATACTCTCGACGTAAACTTCTGGCACACGCTTTTCTATAAGCATGAATCTAGGGGGCGCAGTACTATGCCCAGTGAACCACATTCTGGCCAAGATAAGTTGCTAGACGATATTTGCACGAAATACAAAATCGACCAAAGTGGCGATGCCAATAATGCCAATAAATCCATCGAGGGGGAAACGGATTTTTGCGTAGACAAGAACAGCTTTACTACGAACTATCAATCCTCTGGCAAAAAAGTCAAGCAAGATAAATATAACTTCAAGATTGAAAATATCGGTGTCGGCCAAACTGTTACCGTCTGTCAAAAAATCTCCTTCCAGCCCGAAATTGTCACCTTGACCCGTACTAAGAAAATGAAAAAAGTTTTCGACGGGTATGAGCGCGTTTGGGCCTTCGACAGCGAGACTATGAGCAAAGACGAAATGTTTATCCAAAACTGGGGCGGCTTTGTACCGGTGGGCTTTGACTTGCTTACTGATGCCTGGGGAAACTGGGCTTACACACTAGATGGTTACCCGATGATGAACTTGGAGGGAATAGCGCTATATGCAAAAATCTCGGCTGACGAAATAGTTCCAGTCTATTACGCCAAGTATCATGAAGAATTGGATTACTATGAATACCACAAGGAAAGTGAGCAAGGCGATGGATATTCTGAAGCTTGCGTAGAAGTTACTCGCCCTGCTGGTGCCACTAAGCCTGGTGAAGGCGTGGATGGGCCACACTCTGGTAATCCTGATATTGGCTTCATGTATACTGGGGAAACCAGTGATATTAGCTGGGATGTAGAGGCCTATCATTACAATACGCGTCGCCTCGTAGGGTTCGATGCTATTATTTATGAGCCGATAGTAAATATTCCATTCGAGAATGCTCAAAATTACGTCAATGGTACAATTGGCCACAATCCAACTCGTACCAACCTTAGCCCATGTCAATGGTTCAGTCGCTATGGTGGACTACGCGATAACAAATGTCAAGTCCTCTATAGTCAAAACTCTGACGGCACGCCTCCATTGCCAACTAATGATATGCAAGTTTATCATATTAATCTTCCGGCAAGTATAGTCGTACCAGATTATGTTGGCGATAAATACTGCAATTCATTTGGCTTCTTCTGGCAGTACTGGTATGGTGTAACGAAAGAAGTTAACGGCAGTGTCGTTAGCGATACATGGTCTCCGGAATCTCGAACTTATTGGATGAATTACGATGCTGCTTGTCGCACCATCGTCAAGAAACCGTCTACTAGTCTTTGGAACGGGGGACTGTTCACGGATGGTAGTGTTAAAACTTCATTGTCTACGCGCTACATCAATCCGTATTTCGGTCAATTGTCTAACAGTGGCGACCCAAAAAAGTTTGGCTCTTGGACTGAATACCTGGCAGTAGTCGGCAACGAAGTCATTAATAACAAATTTGGTTTTTCATCCGGTGCCGCTCTAGGTGGTAATGGCTCGATTGCAAATGCCACTTTGCTTGATAATTCTCCACTAACTATCGCCAATACTGGTAATCAAGATAATAAAATAGGCAACTCGGGTATTAGTAGTAATTCTACTTATCGTGCTCGCCTTAGTAGTTATCTCTTAAAAAATATTACTCCCAGCGCAGCAGAAGAGGTTAATAGCCTACAAAACGTAGAAGGTATTAAAATTATTTATGTTGATGGCGACGTTAATATTACTGCGCCAAGAATTACCGTCAAAGATGCAAATTACAACACAATCTATCAGCTTCCTCAGATTGTCATCTACGCTACTGGAAATATTAATATCGGTAGCAGTGTCGAGCAGATTGATGCCTGGCTTATCAGTGGTGGCACCGTTAACACCTGCAGCAACTTCGCTAATGGCTCTACTGAAGCTCGCGTGAGCGGCTATAATTCCGGAACTGATTGTTCGAAACAGCTCACTATCAATGGTCCGATTATTGCCAAAAACGTTATCCCAAATCGTTCCGCCGGTGCCGACCCAATTACTTATGGTGTAGATGGTCGTGTAGGTGGAGATGCCCGTGCCACCTCTGGAGAAGTCTTTAATCTCAGCGCCGATACTTATCTTTGGGCTTATGCGCAAGCCGGCCGCTATGATTCTAGCTATAGCGAAGCTTACACTCGTGAGCTTCCGCCGAGGTATTAATCCATGAAAAAGCCACTTTATCAAAAAGTCATCAAGCAATCCGCAGAAGGATTTACTATAATCGAAGTCATGCTAGTTTTGGCCATTACTGGTCTTATGCTGATGGGGCTTATCGCTGGGTCATTCAGTGCTATCGGACGCCAGCGCTACAATGATGCTCTGCGTGATTTCGCCGAATACCTCAGCCGCAATTATAGCGAAGTCCTCTCTCCGGAGACTTTTGGCTCGGGCAACTCCAGCGGGGACAACGGCCAAGCCATTCTCGGTAAGATTCTCGTCTTCGGCCATCAGTATGACGACAGCCCTGACGACAGCCGCAGCGTCTATTCCGCCATTCTCGTTGGCTCAGCGGACATTAGCCGTGCCACTGGAGAGCCATTCCTCAACGAATTGTCCTCGAGCGATACAAATATTGCCATTGTCTGTGGCAATACTAGCGGTCAAGCTACTTCCGTCGAGCGTTATCTTCCTCTTTGGCAATCAGAATTGAAGACCACAGTTACGGATGGTGGCCCTGCTAGTGAACGTTTCCAGGGCGCCTTAATCATTGCTCGCACGCCCACCTCCGGCACCATTCATACTGTCTTCACGAGTGATCCAGCATTTGATTTAAACTTGCGCGATTACTGCACTCCGAGTAATAACAGCGCTAGTGCCACATTCAATCAGCTCATGACTGATAATAATGGTAGTCTCGCCAGAGCAGCCTTCAGCGGCAGCCTTGAGACTTCCACCGGCATCTGCATTAAGTCTGACGACAGTGCCGTTGTTCGCGAAGTTGAAGTTACTGCCGACGGTAGCAATACTTCCGCCGTCAAGACTTTGAGCGAGGAGGGTAGTTCATGCGAATAAGTCCTTCTCTCGCTCAGCAGACTAAGCGTGGTGATACTATTATTGAAGTTATGTTTGCTTTTGCTATTTTTACGCTTATCGCTATCATTACTATTACCATGATGAATCTCGGTCTTGCCGCCAGTGAACGCTCCCTTGAGCTCGTCACCGCTCGCAATGAGCTCAACGCTCAGGCCGAAGCCCTCCGTTTTATCCATAGTTCATATATCTCCGAGTTGACTTTGCCAACAAGGAATAATTTGACTCCAGAGCAAATAAACCAAGGTGTTAAATATCAGCAATACAAAGATCTCTGGGACACTCTTATTGGCAATACGATGCATGGCAGCTGTAGCGCAGAAGAGACCGCCGCCGATGGTTGCTTCGATATTGAATATCCACTCAGTCAATGTGAAACTGTCTATGCAAATGAAAAGCGTCAGCTCATCAATAACCATGCCTTCGTTCTCAACACTCGCCAGCTACTTTCACCACTTAGTACTAGTGGCATGAACAATTCAGCTATTATTTATGCCCGTGAAGATCCTGAGGTTTTCGTGGAGCCTACCCTTAACGCCCGGTTGCTTTATACCGGCGACAATCCGCTTAGTGACGGTACATCTGATGATCGTATTAGTAGTCTCAACAATTACACCCATCTTGCTCGCGCCGAAGGTATTTGGGTGGTTGGCGTCAGCGGCCCGACTACCAATACTGGTAGCTCGGATCCTCAGCCGCAATACTACGATTTCTATATCGAAACTTGTTGGTATGGCTCCGGCAACGCCGTGCCTACCTCGCTCGATGCCGTCATTCGCTTATATAATCCAGGAGGTGCCTAATGAAACGCTTAATTAAAAACTCTAGCCAGAAAAACGCATCCGTCGAATCTAAAGCCGGCTTCACCATCATCGAAGTTACCCTGGTCACTGCCTTCATGGCCATGCTCATGATCGCCATCGCCGTCATCACTACCAGTATTGCCGCCCTTTACCAGAAGGGAATTACCCTGAAGACCGTCAATAGTGTCGGCCGCAATCTCATTACCGAACTCACCACCTCCATCAATTCCGCCCCATCCATCGATAGTACTAGTCTTTGCAATACGCTTCTCCAGGGCGACGACAACATTCAGCGTTGTATCCAAAATAACGCTTATAATTACATCTATCGCAGCTGGGAAGGTGTCGCCGAAAATCCTGACACGCATCTCAACGAAAGTGTCCAGTATGGCGGCATCATGTGTACTGGTAATTATTCCTACGTCTGGAATACGCATTATGGAATTGAAAGCGGAAATACTCTGCGCATTCGTTACGCCGATAATGCCAGTGGCCACGTAAGTGTATTATCAAATGGCGATGACGGACCCTTTAAGCTTGTCCGTTTCCGCGATCGCACTTATCGCGCTTGTTCCAACATGATCCCGCGCAATAATTACGACGCTCTCACTAACGAATATAATAATAGCCATATTATTGACATTACCCAATTTGCCAACGGTCTTACCAACGTCACTACCGATTTCCAAGAAAACTTCCTCGAGGCTTCAGATCTAAGTCTCTCGCTTTATGAGCTCACCATCTTCCCAGTCTCCCAGGATTCCGTTACTCTGCGTAGCTTCTTCTCTGGCACCTTCATCCTCGCTACCGAACGCGGCGGAGTCAATATTATCCGTACTGGTGACTATTGTAAGGTCGGCGAAGATCTTACCGAAGATGAAGCTCCCGATGGTAATGCTAGCGACATTTTCAGCCTCGGCTCCGAGTTCAATTATTGCGGTATTAATAAATTTAACTTTGCCGCCCGCACGGCAGGAAGTGGTGTATAATATTACTATGAAGAGGTTATGTTTCAAAAAAAATCAGACCAAGCGCGGCGTTGCGTCATTCTATATTGTAATTTTTGCCACGATTCTTTTCGGTGTCGTTACCCTAAGTTTTATGCGCATCATCCTCTCCGAGGCCGGCCAGAGCAGCAATGACGACCTCTCTCGCTCTGCTTACGATTCCGCTATTGCTGGTGTTGAAGATGCTAAGACCGCCGTGAATCGGTATTATGCTTGTATTAATAACGGTGGCAACGCCTCCAGTTGTGGGTATGATGACATTTTTGAGGACGATTGTGAGAATGGCATTGGCATTGCTAAGTATCTCTATGGTAATGGTTATAACGCCGTTACCGAAGGGAAAGTCAATCCGAATGAAGTACTCATCCAGGAAACTAATGCCGGTACCTCCGGCTCCAATAACAACTCTGCCCAAGCCTACACCTGTGTCATCCTTAGCGATACTGTCCCCGATTACCGTGGCACACTTACTTCCGATACCCCGACCAAAGTCGTCCCGCTCGGCATTTCCGATGGTACTGGTTCTACTACTAACATCCAAGATACCAGAATGATTCGTTTTAGCTGGTATTCTCGGCTCAATGAGGGTGACGTTCCTTTTAATCCAGCGTCTAGCTCCACGAATAATCTTCGCAATACAAACAATCCGATTATCCCGCCCGTCGTTTCTATTACGCTCCTCCGCGCCAAGCAGGGAATGAGAATGTCTGATTTCTATACCGCCAATAACGGTGCCGATTACGCTACTATGATCCTCACCCCTACTGGCGACAACAATAATGCTCCTATACCGATTATCAGCTATGGTAGCATTCAGAATGCTGGTAGCGTCAGCGCCGGTCAGAACAATACCTTCCAGATTACCTGCAATAAGTCGCGCGAATTCGCCTGCGCCGTTAGTCTTGACGTCTCTGGTATGACTCTCAGCAGTACCGATAGCCTCTTTCTGATTGTTTCTCTACCATACGGTGATACAATTTCCGACTTTTCTGCCGCCCTCTATCGCGATGTCGATGGCACAAGTCCTATCGACCTCACTGGCGTCCAAGTCCAAGTCGATTCCACCGGCCGCACCAATCAGCTCCTTCGCCGCGTCGAGACTCGCCTCGACCCTGCTGACCTTTTCTTCCCCTATCCGCAGTACGAACTTGAGCTAGATGGCGGCAATGATCAAAGCTTCGATAAAGATTTTTGGATTACTGCTAATTGTTGGCACAGCCATCCCAGCAATGGCGGCCTAGCCGAGACCTGCAATAATAACGAGAAAATTAAGTAGTAATCTCCGCTAAATACAAAACCAGACACGGGCTCATTAGCAGAGCAATACCTCCATTGTAGCACACCATAAGCACTTTGTCAATACTTTTATTTATAAAACAATGATCTGTCAAGAATCGCAGAAGTTACACATTAGCCATTTTTATTCTATACTATATACTACTGCCAAATATCGATCTGGTGAATACGGGTTCAAACATTGAACCATCAAAAAATGATTATCCGTCAAGAATCGCACTTCTTGATGAGCAATAGGATTGCATATTGGCTTTTTTATTCCATGTCATATACTACCACTAAATATTGATCTAGTGGAAACGCGGTTGGTTCAGACATTAACCCATAAAAAATAATTTCAGTTCGGAAATCGCACTTTTCGAACTGAAATCAATCTGGTCTTTTGACGTTAGGGACTTTTCTCCAGAAAAGTCCCTAAAGCGTAGCGTTATCAGTAGTTCTCCGCCCTCACCTCAAAGAATGACTGTGGATGGCTACAGGCTGGGCAAATTTCCGGCGCAGTCTCACCAGTATAGACATAGCCACAGTTACGACATTTCCAGACTGTCACCTTGTCGCTCTTAAATACCATATCAGAGTCCACATTTGCCTTCAATTTCAGATAACGAGCCTCGTGCTCTTTTTCAATACCGGCCACCAGCTCAAACTTCGCCGCGATTTCATCGTATCCCTCTTCGCGGGCTTCCTCTGCGAAATGATTGTACATGTCGGTCCATTCGTAGTTCTCACCTTGAGCCGCTGCTTCTAGGCTTTCGCTAGTTGATGGGACCCCACCGTCGTGCAAATACTTAAACCACACCTTCGCATGCTCCTTTTCGTTGCCCGAAGTCTCGTCAAAGATTGCTCCAATCTGCTCAAATCCCTCCTTGCGTGCCTTGGATGCGAAGTACTGATACTTCATCGCTGCCTGAGATTCACCGGCAAAAGCCGCTTCAAGATTCTTCCAAGTCTTGCTACCTTTTTCAAGTTGTTTCATTTTAACTCCTCTCTATTTACAAAACTAATTATATCACACTTTTACCATAGTAGCTGCACCATTTAGAGAAATTTTTACCCCCTTCCTATTTTCTCTAAGTGCTTCTTTGCCTTTGTTGTCACTGCTCTCCCCCGCGGCGTCCGCTCAATCAGCCCCAATTGCAGCATATATGGCTCGTAATAATCTTCAATCGTCGCCGCCTCATCCCCCGTTAGCGCTGCAATCGTCGTCAGCCCCACTGGCCGATCTCCATAATTATCTAGCATTAGTTGCAGCATATTTCGGTCCGCCGGGTCCAATCCCAGATCATCAATTTCCATCAAATCCAGCGCTCCCTGCGCCAGCTCCGTACTAATCTGTCCATTTCCATGCACCTCCGCATAATCTCGCACCCGCTTTGTCAGGCGGTTTGCAATCCTCGGCGTCAGCCTCGACCTTGTCGAAAGTAGTTTCGTTGCCTCTGGCTCAATCACCGTCCCGAGAATGCTCGCCGTCCGCGCGATGATCTGCTCGATTTCGCCCAGCTTGTAATACTCCAGCCGATGAATCAGCCCAAACCGATCCCGTAGCGGCCCCGCCAGGGAACCAGTCCTCGTCGTCGCCCCCACCACTGTAAACTTCGGCAAATCCAGCCGCACCGACCGCGCCGCCGGCCCCTTGCCAATCACGATGTCTAGTTTATAATCCTCCATTGCCGAATACAACACCTCTTCTACCGACCGCTTCAACCGGTGAATCTCGTCAATGAATAATACGTCCCCGCTCTGCAAATTCGTCAAAATCGATGCCAAATCCCCCGCCCGTTCAATCGCCGGCCCGCTCGTCACTCTGAGATTCGCCCCCAATTCATGTGCAATAATATTTGCCATCGTCGTCTTGCCCAGCCCCGGCGGCCCATATAATAGTACATGGTCTAGCGCCGTGCCATCATCACGTTTTTTCACGGCATCAATCGCAAGCTTCAGATTACTTTTTAGTCGTTCCTGCCCAATATAATCTGCGAAAGACAAAGGTCTGAGAGTTATTTCCTCCGCCTGTTCTGCCGCATCATCCGCATTCACCGTCGTATCAAGCACTCGGTGTGGCTTCTCTGCATCCATGCTCCTCTCAATTCCCATGTCATCATTATATCACCTCACCGGCGTTTCAGCTACACCGTGTTTCTTAGCTCGTAAGACACTCCACAAAATCTCAACTGAGCACTTAACGAAATGATCGATAGAACTCCAAAATCTAGCTACAAGACCTCTCAAACCAGCCGCCAGAAGCAGCTTCATATTTCCATTGTAGCACACCATAAGCATTTTGTCAATACTAAAAGCATATTTTTCAAAATATTCCCGTCTTTAGGTTGTGATCACTAGTTATTTCCCATACTTTTAAGCTTGTGTTTAATCTAAAAATCATATATAATAAGCATATGTATAATCCCTATGAACTAGAACATAAGACCCCGACCAGGAAAGATTATCTCGATACGACCGATTTTGATCAGTCCGAGATGCTTGATATGGTCAAAGTCTCTACGACTGTCCGTAGCTTCATCAAATCCGGCGGCACTCTAGAGACCCTTTATCACAAAAATCTCGCTATGATTTTTGAGCAAAAATCCACCCGTACTCGCGTGTCATTTGAGGTAGCCATGGAGCAGCTTGGTGGCCACGCACTCAATCTCGCCCCTGGTGCAATCCAGCTCGGCGCTCATGAGACCATTGGTGATACTGCCAAAGTCTTGGCTCGCATGGTTGACCTTATCATGGCGCGTGTCGATCGCCACGAAAGTGTAGTTGAGCTTGCCGAAAAATCTTCCGTGCCCGTTATTAATGGTATGTCTGATTACAACCATCCTACTCAAGAGCTTGGCGATATTATTACTATTTTCGATCATCTGCCAAAAAACAAACCGCTCAGCGAAGTCAAAGTTATTTTCGTCGGCGACTGTACTCAAGTCTGTGCCTCACTGATGATGATTGTGACTAAAATGGGTATGAATTTTGTCCAATATGCTCCTCCGGCCAAATGGCTGAATGATGATTATCTCAAGCTCGGTCGTGCCAACGTCCAAATGTATGGCGGTAGTGTCCATGTTTCTGATAATCCTGAAGTCCTAGAAGGTGCCGATTTCATCTACACCGATGTTTGGTATGGACTCTACGATAAAGAGACTCCGAAAGAAGTCTACATGCGTGAATTTTATCCGAAATATCAAGTCAACGACGAAATGCTCGCCGCTACTCGCAACCCAGAGGTCAAGTTCATGCATTGTCTTCCGGCCATGCGTGGCGAAGAAGTTACCGACAGTGTCATGGATGGACCAGCATCGATTTGTTGGGATCAAGCCGAAAACCGTCTCACGGCTCAGCGCGGCTTGGTTTTATATTTTGGTGGTGTAGCGCAGCCAGCGCTTGATGAAATAGCGAAAAAGGCAAAAGAAAAAGCCTAGTTGCCATTCTTTGAGTTAGTAGTTATTTTATACCACATAGGAAATTAAACGGCATAAGGAGGAAAATAATGCCTAAAAATAAAAAACATAAGTTCAGGCTGTTTAGCGCCGTACTCGCTACAGTTTGTATCATCTTGGTGGGCGATGCCGTCGCACCAACCGCCTCAATCGGCAATTCACAGTACATTTGGTGGGCCATTATGCTCTTGGGCTTCTTCGTGCCGTATGGCTTAATTTCCGCCGAACTTGGCACTCAATACCCGTCCGAAGGCGGCATGTACACCTGGGTCAAGAAAGCCTTCGGTCCGAAATGGGCTGGCCGTGTCGCTTGGTTTTACTGGGTAAATTACCCACTCTGGGTAGCCTCGCTCGCCGATCTCGTCACGACTTACTTATTGCAGATGCTAGGATTCGAAATGACTTGGCCAATTATTCTGGCGATTCAGCTCGGCTATATTTTGCTCGTTAGCGTGCTGGGCGTACTCCGCATTTCTCAGAGTGCCTGGCTCTCCAATCTTGGTGCCATTTGTAAGTTTATCTTCATGGCCGGCATTGGCGCTCTTGGTATCTATGTTCTAGTTACTCAGGGCAGTGCTAACCCAATTACTTCTTTCACCGACCTTCTTCCGATGGTTGGAGAAAACGGCGGCTTCGACTTCACCGGCCTCGGTTTTGTCGCTCTGATCATCTTTAACTTCCTCGGGTTTGAAGTTGTCTCTACCTTTAGTGACGACATGGACAATCCGAAGAAAGAAATCCCCAAAGCCGTCATTGTCGGTGGTATCCTCATTGCCGTCTTTTACTTGCTCGCTTCATTTGGTATCAGCGTCGCCATCCCGCTAGAAGAGATTCAAGCTAGCTCTGGGCTCATTGATAGTTATAATAGTATGCTCGTTACTATAGGTGCCGCCGAAGGCGTCATCAAGGCCGTTACAGTCGTCGTCGGTGGTATGTTTATCTATACCCTGATCGCTAATATTTCTTCCTGGAACTTCGGCGTCAACTCTGTCATTGCTTATGCTGCAGAAGATGGTACCTTCCCGAAATCCTGGGCCAAGCGCAACAAAAACGGCGTCCCATACGTTGTTTCCATTTGGACCGGTGTGGTCGGTGCTCTTATCGCTATCGGCGGTATCATAGTCGGACAATTCTTCCCCGAAGCCTCCGATTTGTTCTGGACGTTCTTCTCGCTCAGCCTTGTGACCCTTTTGCTGTCGTACCTGCCCATGTTCATGGCCTTCCTCAAGCTTCACAAGCAAGGCCCGGCCGTCAAGAAAGGCTACTGGATCAATGGTGGTAAAATTAAAATCACTCTATTCGGCGTCGTACCATTCCTACTCATCCTCGTCGCCCTCTTCTTCACTCTCTTCCCAGAATTCAACATCGAAATGTTTGAATACAACTGGCCGCTCATTACTGGTGCCTCTATCGCGATTATCATTGGCGAAATCATGGTTTGGAATATGAGCCGCAAAGAAGTTTCTGCCAAAGCGAAAACCACTAAGCGTGTCCGTGCCAAGGCCTCAAGATAATTAAATCTAAAAGAAAGGAATAGAAAATGCGTATTATGGATACAACTCCAAAACAAGACGGTTTCTACATGCCATCAGAATTGTCCGAGCATCGTTGCACCTATATTCTCTGGCCAGAGCGTGGCGACAACTGGCGTTACAATGGTGAGTATGCTCAAGCCGCTTTCAAACAGGTCATTCAGACCATTGCGAAATATGAGCCAGTTATTGTCGGCGTCAACCCGGGTCAATATCCGCACGTACTCGAAATGAACATGCCAAATGTCCAGGTCGTCGAGATTAGTAATAACGATTCTTGGGTGCGTGACACTGGTGCCACCTTCGTCATCAATGGCAAGGGCAACATGCGCGCCGTGGACTGGAAATTTAATGGTTACGGCGGTCTCGTCAACGGGATCTACTTCCCGTGGGATCAAGACGATCTCATTGCCGCCAAAATGTGTGCTATTGAAGCCGTTAATCGTTACCGTTTAAGTGATTTTGTCCTCGAGGGCGGTTCTGTCCATAGCGATGGTGAAGGCACAATTCTGACTACAGAAGAAACTTTGCTCGACCCAGGTCGTAATCCCGACATGACCAAAGAAGAAATTGAGGAGAAACTCAAAGAATATCTTGGCGCCGAGAAAGTCCTCTGGATTCCGAAGGGAATTTACATGGACGAAGATACTAATGGTCACGTCGATAATATCTGCCAATTCGTCGCTCCTGGCAAAGTCGTCCTCGCTTGGGAAGATAATGAAGATGATCCCCAGCACGAGCGTTCTCAGGCCGCTCTCGACTATCTCGAAAGTCAGACCGATGCCAAAGGCCGCAAACTTGAGATCGTCAAAATCCATGTACCAAACCCAATTACCATCACTAAGGAAGAATCCGAAGGCGTTGATATTGTCGAGGGTACTTTCCCCCGCAACGAAGGCGATCGCTTACCAGCCAGTTATATTAATTATTACAACTGTAATGGCGCCATCATTCTGCCGATCTTCAATGATGAGCATGACCAAGCCGCTATCGACACTTTGCAAGAATGCTTCCCAGACAGAGTCATCGAGCCAATTTACGCCCGCGAAATTCTTCTCGGCGGTGGTAATATTCACTGTATCACCCAGCAAGTCCCGAAGCCATAACGCCCCATAGATACGACATCTATAGATACGACAAGGTTACCCATTTTAGGCAACCTTGTTTTATAAGAAAACTAGCTATTCCTGTGATTTTCTCAAGACCATGTGCTGTACGCCTTCCGTTCCATCCGGATAATTGCCGAACTTTTCTCCGTCAGGTTGAAATCCCACCTCACCATACGATTTCCGCGCCCACGGATGACTATCCAGCACATCTAGATGCAGCTCATGATACTCCGGGTTATCAATCAGGGCTTGCATCATCTTTTTGCCAACACCCTGCGAGCGATATGCGTCACGTACGCCAACGAACTCAAGCTCAGCTGTTCCTGGCGCCATCTCACCCGTAATCTTTGGCATATAAATCCGGTTCGCTCGATCAAAATGCTCTGGCATTTCAATACCAGTTTCCCTGAACTTACGCTCCATAGCATCAGCATCCCATGGCTCGCAGGCTGAGTCACGATATACTAAAATACCGGCGATATTGCCGTCCTCATCCTTAGCTACAATAGTCTTGTCATAAGAAAATAGTGCATTTGGGTTATCAGAAAATAAAACCTCTGCAAATTTCTTCGCACGCTCCTCATCGCCAAAAAAGTCAGGGCAGATGTACTGGTCAGTTAGATAAATCGCTTCAGCAGCTTGATCCAGGCGATCGTTCGGTGACAATTTTTCGATTCTGATGTCCGGCAATTTTTCATGATTCGGCGACTCTTCATGACCAAACGCCGGCAACTTCTCTAGGGCGCTCCACTCTGTATCGTTACTACCGCCTACTGATAATCTTTCGTTCATTCTTTCTAATCTCCTTTTTACAATTATAGCATGATCGTACGGCAAAATATAAAATATGCTATTGCGGGCTTGTCGCGCAGCTCATGTATCAACGGACAAGCTAAGCTAAATGCTATCGTGGTGATTATGCAATAATCCTCCTCATTGCGCACGGCCCTTATGTAATCGTAGTAGTGTTTCCATAAAGCTTATGCTATAATAATTATATGCAAAAGTTACACTACGATGGACCAGTTTTGTTAGTAATAATGGATGGCGTCGGCTTGTCGCCCAAGCGTAGCGGCAATGCCGTCCGCCAAGCTCATACAGAATTTCTTGATCATGCTATGCTGAATTATCTCAATATCCCCCTTGCCGCTTCCGGTGAAGCAGTTGGCATTATGCCTGGCCAGATGGGTAATTCCGAAGTTGGCCATAATGCGATCGGCTCTGGTCAAATCATCAAGCAAGGTGTCGCTGGCATTGAAGAAGCTTTTGCCGCTGGTGATATTTGGCAGTCCAAGGCTTGGCGTGGTGCCATGAAATTCCTCGGCGCCACTAGCGAAAAGCCAGTCACCAATCACACTCTACATTTTGCCGGTATCTTTTCTGATGGTGGCGTCCATAGCGACATTCGTCATCTCGAGAAAATGATTCAGCGCGCCTACGACGAAGGTGTCCGCAAGATTCGCCTGCATTGTATTTTCGATGGTCGCGATGTTTCTCCTCAATCCGAGCCGAAATATATCGACCGCATTGAGAACTTTTGTAAGAAATTCAAAGACGCCGATTTTTGCATCGCTTCCGGCGGCGGCCGCATGGTCACTACAGCCGATCGTTACGAGAGCGACTGGGGCATGGTCAAGCTCGGCTGGGATATGATGGTTCATGGTCAAGCTCCGCATCAGTTCAAGACCGCTTCCGAGGCCATTCGCACTTTTCGCAAGGAAAACCCAACTCTCCAAGATCAATATCTCCCGCCCTTCGTCATTATCGAGGATCTCGCCGCTCATTCTGCTCTCCCCGCTCGTGCCATCGTCGCCCGTGCTTCTAGCGCCAAGGCCGGCCGTAAAGTTCGCCCGATTGGCAAAGTCCAAGACGGCGACGCCTTCATCTACTACGATTTTCGCGCCGACCGCGCCGTCGAGATTGCTCGCGTTTTTACCGAAGTAGAATTTGATAAATTTGATCGCAACCGTCCCGGCGAGAAGTTAGTCTCATCTAGTAAAAATATTTCCACCAAAGTCAAAGACGGCAAAATGTCTGTCAAATCCAAGACCGGTCTCAAATTTGGCGACCAAAAATCTTCCAAATCTACCAAAGCTAATTGGCTCCCCGACATTTATTTCGCCGGTCTCACTGAATACGATGCCGATCGCCACATCCCGAAAAACATCCTTGTTCCGCCCGTCAAAATTCACGACCCCCTTAATGTCTTTCTCGGCCAGAATAAGATTTCCCAAATGGCCATCTCCGAAACCGTCAAATTCGGCCATATTACCTATTATTTTAATGGCAATAGTTATAAGAAAATGCCTCGTGAAGGTCAGCTCGAGATTGTCTCCGATACTCAGCCTTTTAATACTCGCCCCTGGATGAAATCCGCCGAGATCACCGATGCCGCGCTCCTTGCTCTCGATAAATTCCAATTCGTCCGCCTTAACTTTCCTGGTGGCGACATGGTTGGGCATTTTGGCGAGCTCGAGCCCACGATTATCGCCATGGAAGCCATCGATACCCAGCTCGCCCGTCTTGCCCATAAGATCGATCAGCTTGGCGGCATGATGATTATTACCGCTGATCACGGCAATGCCGAAGAATTACTAGATAGCAAAGGCAACCCCAAGACCGCCCATACTACCAATCCCGTCCCCTGCATTTTCTATGACAATACTAAGAACGCCAAGAAATATAAGAGCGCTAATCTCAAAGACGCCGGTCTTACTAATATTGCCGCCACTGTCGCGACTCTGCTCGGCCTTCCAGATTATCCCGCCACCTGGCGTAAACCACTTATTAAGGTCAAATAAGAACAAGGCGTCACGAAAGTGACGCCTTTCAGAAGTAGCCTATTTTTAGCCGTAGAGTAATAGGGCGGGGAATCATGTTTTATCTCTGTAAATATACCCAAAATCTTATGCAATGCACCTCAAAACCAATACCTCTATCACAAGGATTACTTCCATTGTAGCATACCATAAGCATTTTGTCAATACCGTATTGTCTCATAAATAAACTTCACCGAAGGTATAGATTACTCATAAACGGAT
>CAZOPB010000011.1:0-29106 GCA_964581595.1 uncultured Candidatus Saccharibacteria bacterium | reverse complement strand
GATTATTCTGGGTAGAAATTGGGTTAATGCTAAAACCTAAGACCAAAAGGAGAGCCATTGCGCACATGGCCGGAACAAGATAAGAACCCCATCGTTGTTTGTAGAAATAAGTACTTTTACTATGAAGCAATTTGTTTTTAGTAAAAGATAATAATGGCTTTCTTTTCTTTAGTTTTCTTGCCATGTGACGCATTTTGGCTCTCCTTTGATTTTAATTAAACACCCGTCAGGTATCATTTTTAGCGAGGGCCAACTCAACTAAAAACGACACCGTAGAGGGTGTCTAAACCTATCAATGTAGAAAAAGGAATCGTTTCCGAGACCATCGTCCGCATCGCTACGGTGCCGTTTTATAACGATGGTAAAAAATATAGATTCCTTTTGCTCCGTAAAGCAATAA
Source organism: uncultured Candidatus Saccharibacteria bacterium (assembly GCA_964581595.1). Classification (GTDB taxonomy): domain Bacteria; phylum Patescibacteriota; class Saccharimonadia; order Saccharimonadales; family Saccharimonadaceae; genus Nanosyncoccus. Next base: position 28,706 of record CAZOPB010000011.1, on the reverse strand, counting down.
TTTCTACATTTTTGATAAGTTTAGACATCTTCATTATAGCATATTTTGGCGGAATGCAAGGGAATTTTGTGAAAAACGTAACTATTTTCGGGAAAAATGGTGAAAATTTGGCGAAAATAGGGAAATATTGTGAAACTTGGCTAGGGATAACCCCTGAGAAAAAGTGCCTTTCTGGGGTAAGGAGAAGCTTTATAAGATGCTTATGCTTATATTTTTGAGAAAAATGGTGTCGTGATGGTAGTAAAATATAATTAAATATGTTAGAATTAAGTAAATATGAGTGGATTTGATAAAACAATAGTAGTCTTAGGGCCGACGGCGAGCGGAAAGACGGGAATTTCCATTGAGATTGCGCAAGAGGTAATGAAGCGGCATCTGGGAGGATTTAAGGGGGTGGAGATTATTTCGGCGGATTCGCGGGCGATTTATAAGTATATGGATATTGGGACGGCAAAGCCGAGCCTAGAGGAGCAGCAGGGGATTAGGCACTGGGGGATTGATCTAGTAGAGCCGGGGGAGAGGTTTACGGTGGCGGATTGGGTGGATTATACGAAACAAAAAATTGCCGAGATACAGGCACGGGGGAATTTGCCGATGATTGTAGGGGGGACGGGATTATATGTTGATGCATTGGTGTACGAATATGATTTCACGATGGCGGCGAAAGAGACGCAGATTGATCGGCAAGAGATGAGTACAAATTATTTACTCATTGGCGTGAAGACGGATCCAAAAGTACTCAGACAGAGAATAACAGAGAGAGCGAACAAATTATTTGTTCAAGAATTGTATGATGAGACTACGAAATTAGTTCAGAAATATGGATGGGGCAGCCAGGCGATGAAGAGTAATATTTACCAATTTGCGTGGGGATACTTGCAAGGTGAGTATAGTCTGGAGCGTGCAAAAGAATTGTTCATTTATGATGACTGGCACTTGGCGAAGCGGCAACTAACTTGGTTTAAACGGAACAAAAAAATTGTATGGTTGCCTCTTGCGGAAATTAGGGATTACGTGATAAAATGTATACAAGATGAGCAAAGAAAATAATACACCAACAGAAAAATTGTTCGGATCGAAGACGCGGGCGAAACTTTTGGAGCTATTCTTTGCGAATACGAATAAATCTTTTTATGTGCGAGAGATTACGCGGGTAATTGAGGAACAGATTAATTCGGTGCGGAGGGAATTGATGAACTTAGAGAGTATCGGGATTATTCGGAATGAGACTTATGATAATAAAGTATATTATGCAGCGAATATGAAGCACCCGTATGCGCATGCCTTTCAGGAGATGTTTGCGCCACACAAGGTAGCGGCGGTGGCAAAAGTACAGGATATTAAGCGGAAGCCATCGAATACTTGGGATGAGTATATCCGGCCAGTGGCGAAGTATCTGCGAGCAATGGCGTTGTTTAATCGGGCGCCAGGGCAGGATGGGATTGATTTATTGATCATTGGGGATGATAAGACGAAAAAGTTGACACGGTGGGCGGAAGTAATAGAGAAAAAACAAGGAAAACCGTTGGATTATGTGATTTTGGGGCGAGATGATTACTTGTATAGACTGAGCGTGAAGGATAAGTTCGTGCTGGGGATTTTGGAGGACGCAGAGATCGCGGAGCTTTATGATCCAGAGGAAATTGTAAAAATTGATGCGGTGGTAGCCGAATAATTTAAGGAGGTAAAATGTTTGAGATTGAATGTAAAGATCCAGATGAGATTATTTTAACGACAAAGAAGACGACGATTAAGTTTAACGTGGCGGACGAGACGATTGATGCGAAGCTGAATGTAGGGAAGATTGTGGGGCCGGGGGAGTTTGAGATTGGTGATGTGGCGATTCGTGGACTGGATACAAGCAAGGGTACGGTATATGAGGCGGTAGTGGGGAACGTGCATATTGGAATTATTGGGAACAACGAAGAGGCAGCGATGCTGGATGAGCTGGGGGTGAGTGATGTGCTTTGTACGAGCTCGGTGCGGGCAGTACGTGAGGTGGAGCCGAAAGTGGTGGTCGCGATGGGGAACATAGACGGCATGGTGACGGAGTTAAAGACGGCGCCGAGGGCGGAGAAGAAATATAAGCTGAAGAATTTCGAGGCCTTGCCGGCGACGTTAGAAGTGATTGCGCTGAGGTAGAAAGGAGGCGAGATGAGTGGGGATAGTCTGCTGAGGCTGGGGGTAGTACTAGGGGTGATTCTGGTGTCAATGGTATTACATGAGCTGGCGCATGGGCTGGTGGCGTATTGGCTGGGGGATAATACGGCGAAGGATGATGGTAGATTGACGCTGAACCCATTGAAACATTTGGATCCGATGATGTCGATATTGATTCCGCTGATGATGTTTTTCTCGGGTGGGCCGATTTTTGGCGGGGCGAAGCCGGTGCCAGTGGATTCGCGAAATTTGAAACATGGCCCGTGGGGAATGGCGATGGTAGCAGCGGCGGGGCCGTTGACGAATTTTATCTTGGCGCTGATAAGTTTTTTGATTGGGTATTGGACGGGGGCGATTACGCTGATGAATGGGAGTCTGTATTTTTCTACAGGGATTGGCGGACTGATTGCAATGGAGATGGTGCTAGTGAATCTTGGGTTTGGGATATTTAATTTGATTCCAATTCCGCCGCTGGATGGGTCGAGGATTTTGTATGCGATTGCGCCGGATGGGGTGAGGAATGTGATGGAGGGGATGGAGAAGTGGGGAATCGTGGTAGTGATGATTCTAGTGATTGTATTTCCGAGTGTGATAGGGGGGATTATGAGTGCGGGGGTGGATGGGGTACTGAAGGCGTTTGGGTGGCTGGCGGGTCTGTTCTAGGGGAGCCTTCACGAATAGCAGCCTACTACTGCGTCTAAGGTTCCGGTACGCGCTTACCGTATGTATAATACGGCTCGCTTGCGTTCCTCCCCTTATCCTTGTATTAGACTACTCTTCGTGAAGGGTTCGTATGAAAGAATTTATGAGGAGGCTTTTGTTCTGAGTGGCTACTACTTTATTTTTTATGAAAAAGAAAACTGAGACCTTTGATGAATACTATGATGCCTGATGTAGCAGTTAAAGCGTAGAAAAGAATGAATGGTAGCTCTATGAGGCCAAAGATAGGATGATTTAGAATATTGATCATTTCTATTATGCCGTAGCTCAGCAGAAATACTCCAATAACTAGTAGTAATATAATTAAGATTATTTTAATAATAGTAGCGGTTTTTGCGTTTTTGACTGCTTGATTTGGATTAAGCTGGTTTGATGTGGCGTCTGACTTTTGTGGCAGCTTAGGAGTAGTGGAATTAGAATTAGGGGTAGTGTCATCTGTGATAGTGATTAACTCTTGATTTGAATTTGGGGCTTGATTTGGGTTTTTGCCTGAAATACTATTCATAAGATAAGTATAGCACAGCATAGAGAAGTATGGTATAATGGAATTAGCCTTGGTGGCGGCATGATTTTCCTGAATAATCATGTTTCGGGATTTCGTGGCTCACTTCCGTGGAAGTGTCGCATAAGATTTTACCCACCTTGTAAATACTACAGGGAAAACATCGTTACCAGGGCACCTTATTAGCGGATATTACTTCGTTAGTAGCTCCACTGCTCAGTCGTCGTACTTGAAGTACGCCTCCTTCTGCGGTTCGCTACTGCCTCGTACTATCTCACTAATAAGTCACCCTGGCGGTTGGCTGGCTAATAGGGGTCGAGGAGGTTATAGTGATTTGGGATAAGTTTATCAAAGGTGGATTTATCGGAAATCATTAAAAGTAAGATTTATTTAGGGAAAATTAGTGAAACAACGGATTCGAGTTGCGGGAATTGTGCAAAATGGGCGGTCGGTGCTCATTATGAAGAAGGCGCAGGGGCGGATGGATAGTGCACCGGTGTGGGAGATTCCGACGGGGAAGCTGAAGTTTGGCGAGCAGCCGGAAGAGGCGATGGATCGGATGCTGGAGGAATATCTGGGTGTAGAAGTGACGGAGAAGACTGAGCTAAAGGATGTGATTACGTTTTTGGCGCCGCAGGGGTCGAGCCAGCTGAGTAATTTATATATAATATATACGGTGATTTTGCAGCCAGAGACGAAGATTGTGCCGCAAGAGCGGTATACGGCGTATAAATTTATTAATCCGGATGAGCTGGCGGGGTATCATCTGGATGAGGCGAGCTTGACGGCATTAGAAATTGAGGAGCATGATGGTGCACGCGCGAATTATAAGAGTGTAGCAAACAGCGCGACGGTGTATGTAGACGGATGCAGCAGGGGAAACCCAGGGCCGGCGGGGATTGGTTATCATATCGTGGGGCCGAATGGGGAAGTATTGGCTTCGGGAGGAGAATTTATTGGGTTCGCGACGTCGAGAGTAGCGGAGTATTATGCGTTGAAGACTGGGTGCGAGAAGGCGCTAGAGCTAGGGCTGAAATCGGTGCGGTTTGTAGGGGATAATCTGATGATGATGAATCAGATGAACGGGATCTATAAGGTGAAAAACCAAGATGTGCTGTCGATTTATATGGATATAAAGCGGTTGGCGGAGAATTTTGAAGCGTGTGCGTTTACGCACGTGGCGAGAGAGCAGAATGTGATTGCGGATAGACAGGCGAATGAGGCGGTGGATAGACATTTTAGCTTGAGCTAAAATGCCTATTGGGGAGCCTTTGTTTTAGCTAACGTGATACTTCGTTGAAAGTTGCGCTACGACGAATTTTCTTGACAGAAAATTCTATCAGTCGGGCGTCATTTCGAAAGAATAACTAAAAGTTATTCTTTACTCAATTCCTACGACTGGACGCTCTCCGTACTTTGAGTACCTGTGACGCAACTTCGTTGCTATCAGCCGTGCGTCAGTTCGGAAGAAAATAAACAAGTTAATTTTCTCCACTCACTTCCTACGGCTGGGCGCTCCGCTACTCATCTTCGCCTCGTCTGACGTTGCTAAAACGAAGGGTTCGAGTCAGGGAATAATTGCTCCGTGCCGCTCTAATGAAAAGATTTAGTTAGATAATGATTGGCTTGCGCCTTGTGGGGCAATAGAGGCGATTATTAAATAATGGTTATGGTTGTATATGACGAAAAAGTGGTTCTGTGAGGTGAGGAGAGGACGGAGAAGGTCTGTGTTTTGATAAAAATGAAAATTATGGTGTCGTGATGGTAGTAAAATGGTGAAAATATTTTTTGCTAGGAAAATTCTTGAGCTAGATGAGAATTCGGGTGTCTTGTGTGGGAAAATGATAACATAAGTGAAGTCATGGCCTCTGAGAGGGTGTTTTGGGCCGGGGTGGAGGATGGGCTAAGATTTTTGAAATCTTGGAAAAGTCTTGCGTGGGGCGGGAAAGTTCGGTATAATAGATTTGCTTACCCTTGTTAGAAATAGTTTTTGCTATTTTTGACATACAATTTGTGCTAATTAGTTTGTTTTGTGTTGAAACTCGGCGCCATAGATAGGTCCGATAACACAAAGGCTAATTAGCTTAGTGTGTCAGGCTGACAAGGGTAAGCACCTTCTGTGGTGCCGATTTTGTTATGAAGAGGAGAAGTGCCCAGGAGGAGAAATCTAACGGAGGGCACCAGATGCTAAGAATACATAAATCAACTTCTAAAAAGTTACCAATTGTGATTGGGGCTTCTATTTGTGGTGCTGGTGCTCTCCTTGGCCTCTATGGATTAACTTATACGCCAGAATTATCACATGCGGATTCGGCAACTTATCCGGAATTAAAGCCAGATTTATCTACTATAGATTATATGCAGGATATCACTCCGGAGATTTGTGCTAATACTCCTGAGGCCGATAATTTAGGCAATAATCAATATCAGCTCAAGGATTTGAGAGATCAAAAAATTTATTGGGTGGCGAAAATGAAGGATGGAAATTGTTGGATGACGCAGAATCTAGATTATGATCTTAAAACTACCAAGCCGCTAACGAGTGCAGATTCCGATGTGATCAAAAGTTGGACGCCGATAGAGGATACCCAGATTACCGCTACGCCTAATTTCGATATTACCAATAATAACGTTAAATCATGGGACCCAGCTCAGGGTAAGGTGGCAACATATTGCACATATGGCAGATGTAATGATATTTCTACTATATCGAGTAACGACGGTCACGATGCGCAGGGAAATTATTATACCTGGGGAGCAGTTACAGCAGGGCAAGCAGCGAGCTTGACTAGTAATACGGCTGGGCAGCAGGCTACTCAGAGTATTTGTCCGAGGGGATGGAAAATGCCACTAAGTGGTAGAAGTAAAAGTAATGAGCTTTGGGATAATAATATGTCATTCGCGTATCTTTTTGAGAGCTATGGATGGGTATGGGATAAGAGTTATTTTGCAAATAATCTTGACGGTGGTACACAGTATACTATTACACGTAGCCCCTTCTATTTTGTGTATGGTGGTAGTGCTTATAGTACTATGACGCCTAATGGTAATTCGGGTGCTTATTGGTCATCTGTAGCTAATGGGAGTAATAGTGTTTTTGCTTTAGTTTTTATTCCTCCAACTTATCCAGCTCAGAGCGTGGGTCGTCAATACGGCTATCCTGTACGATGTGTTGCGCATGGAGAGGAATCAAAGGATATAGAAATTGTGATTAATAATACGATTTCTTTGGATGTAGCTTCAGAAGTAGAAGTGAAGAAAGGCGAGAGCAATCCATCCACTGCAGGTTTGGAAATAAAAGTGGCTTCTAATCAACCGTATAATGTAAGTGTGAGTTCTAGCGATCCAGTCCTTAGATCTAATGCAATTTCTACTACTATTCCATCAAAATCTGGACTACTTAATACTAATGAGAACGCTTGGGGTGTTAAATTAAGTTCTAGTAATAATTATTCTCAAATAACTTCCATTCCTACAGCACTCTATACGGCTAGCGGAGCGGAGACTAAGACGATTCCATTTACGATTGGAATTAGTACGGCGCCGGATTTGCCGAATGGGGGAATATTCGACATATATTACGGTGACGGCGACGCAAAATTAGGGCAATATTAAAAATGCCAAAAAGCAAAACCTGGAACGCAAACCAGGCTTGCGGAATTTGTAGCTATGAAGCCAGGATTGGAACAAGCGACACAGCGGACAGAGTTGCCGTTGTAGCGATTGTTGTTGTTTGACGGGTTGACGCTAGTATTGAAGTTCAGGTTGTAAGCGTTGGACGCATTGTTGGCCGTAGATGACCAGTAACGACCGTTCTCGCCGGCATTGTTCAGAGAGCTATTATTGACATAGCCGCCATAGACGAAGTATAGAACCGCGAAACAGCGGGAGAAGCCCCTTTACGATTATAATAAGCCTTGGCTTAGTATAAGATTACTAACCTATGTCAATCTGTTGTTAGATTGAGCACAGGAGGACTTCGCAATCCTGGTAATTATGGGGTATCGCTGGTAGCCGGAGCTTGACCTCAATTGTATGCCTTTGAAGCCCGGGGAATGTAGATTCCTTAGTGAAATTATAGCATTTTCCGTACGATGGTGTTAGGTTTTTGTTGTGGTTGATTTTTGTAAGGTAATGTGATAATATATAAATGAGTCTGAAAGACAATCGCTTGGGAATCCAAGAGGAAAGTCCGGGCAGCATATGGCATGGCAGTCGCTAACGGCGACCGCGCAATCTCTTTAAAAAAGAGAGAGTGTAGGGAAAGTACCACAGAAACTTAGACTGCCGGGGCCTATAGAATTTTCCGTTAAAATCTACTATCTCGGCATTTTTTCGATTTCACTCGTCCTAAGACGCGTTTCGATCGAACAAAATACCAATCTAGCGGATTTTATCCGAAAAATTCGCTCCAGAAAACGGGAGTTCTATAGGCTTCGGTAAAGGTGAAAAGAGTGAGGTAAGAGCTCACAGCGAGGCATGGTGACATGTCTCGGGGGCAAACCCTGCCAGCTGCAAGGAGTGCTACGAACCTTAGCCAGAGGATGCACGCTCACCGCTTGAGCTAGATAGTAATATCTAGACTAGATAGATGATTGTCGGTTTTCTCGCGAGAGGGAATTACAGAACCCGGCTTATTGAAGGCTCAAATTGGAGTGGACCCCTTTCTAAGAGAAAGGTGTCCAACCTCCAAAGAATTAGAATGTTCCTATTCCGAAAAATGCGATTTCCGGAATAGGAATGTTTTAGTATTGAGTGATAATTATATATCAAAAATCCCGCTCTTTTTGGAACGGGGCTTTTTGATAAAATATGTGTACAAGAGTATATTCTTGAACTTATTTCTTGATCAAACCCTTTTTCTTGAGCGTACGAAGGGTGGAAGTCGCGACATTGACGCGGACTTTTTGACCATCGACGATTAAGGTTTTCTTCTGGACGTTTGGCTTGAAGACTTTGCGGGTCTTGCGTTGCGAGAACGAAACGTTGTGACCGTACATTTTGCCTTTGCCGCTGATTTCACAAACTGCCATGGTTATTTCTCCTTCACAGTGTTAACGACTGCCTTGAAAGCTTCTGGCTGATTGACGGCGAGCTCGGCAAGGATTTTGCGGTCGATAGCGACACCTTTGGCCTTGAGCCCGGACATGAGCTGTGAGTAGGAAATACCTAGTTCACGAGAAGCGTTGTTGATACGGGTGATCCAGAGTGCACGCAGGTCGCGTTTGCGATTGCGGCGATCACGGTAAGAATAGCGCAGTGATTTGATAACGCCCTGCTTAGCTAAACGGAAGCTACGGGTGCGGTAATGTTGCATCCCCTTGGCAGAGTCTAAAATTTTCTTATGCTTTGCGCGTGCTGGCACGCCACGTTTTACTCTCATCTTAAACTCCTAATGCAGTCTTAACGTTTTTCTTAATTTTGCCATTCACAAAAGCAGCAGTTTTCATGTTGCGCTTGCGGGCTTTGGATTTTTTGGCAAGGATATGGTTGCCATAGGCACGTTCACGAGCGATTTTACCGGAACCGGTAATTTTGATACGCTTAGCGGTGCCTTTATGCGTCTTTAACTTTGGCATATAGGTTTTCCTTTAGTTAATTATGACTAGAGAATCAGAAAAGCATTAGCACTCTGGATAGTCGACTGCTAGATTTTATCATTGGATTAGTTGCGAATGAATCGAGCTAGACTAAGCATTAGCACTCTACTATATTGATTGCTAGTCATGTAGTTGATATTGAAGGTACAATCAGGGAACCGTGGAAGTAGGAAATTACTTCTTCCGTATTCCGACTGATAGGTTGCGTCCGGCAAATTGAGTCTTGCCTTCTTGGACGAATTCGCACTCTTCGCCGATGAGTGCTAGGATTTTATTTAGCATCTCTTGGCCAAGCTCTTTGTGTGCCATTTCGCGACCGCGGAAGATGATCATAATCTTGACGCGATCTCCGTCTTCGAGGAATCCTTTGATTTTGCGGACTTTGATGTTAAGGTCGTTGTCGCTGATCTTGAGACCGATTTTCATCGTTTTGAGCTCGGATTGTTTCTCGCGGGCTTTTTTGCGATTCTTGGCCTCTTCTTTCATCTTCTGGTATTGGTATTTACCCCAGTCGATGACTTTGACAACGGGTGGGTCGGCATTGGCAGCGATTTCTACTAAGTCGACACCTTGTTCTCTAGCGATCATCTGCGCGTCGCGGCTAGACATAATGCCAAGCTGCTCTCCATTAGCTCCAATTACGCGGACAGAAGGGTAACGGATTTCACCGTTGAGTTTTGTGCGTGATGTTTTACTAATGGCTGGCTTCCTTTCGTTAGTTATTGAACTGTATCCATTATATCAAATTATAAGGTTAATCGCAAGGGGTTTTATAGGTATTTTTAGGTAAAAATTGGTGAAAAATAGAAAAATTGTACAGAAAATAACAAAATTATTCAGGCAATATTTTTATTACTCAAGAAAGCTGCTGACGGAGGCTGATTGCTTCGGAAATGTGTTCAGCTTCTATCTCTGTTGATGAGGCTAAATCGGCAATAGTTTGGGCGATTTTGATGAGCTTAAAATAGCTACGAGCGGAAAGATCTAAGGTGGTGGCGGCTTGATCTAAGAGAGTTTTACCTGTTGGTGTAATTTTTACATAGACAGATATGTCTCGGGAAGAGAGATTACTATTGTAGAGAGTTTCGCTTTTGTATCGTTGGTGTTGGATTTCGATGGCTTTGGCAATTTGAGCTTTGGCTTGCTCGTGCTGGGAAGTAATGCGTTTTATATCTGTTATTGTATTTTTGACAATGGATATAGTGGATTTTGAGCTGGATTCAGTTTGTTTTTTCTCTGTTTGTGTATTTTTGACATATGGAACGGAAGAAATAAGGTCGGACTGATTGACTTTTTCGACGTTGATAACTAGGTCGATACGGTCGAGAATGGGGCCAGAGAGGCGCTTTTTGTAGTTTTCGATCTGAATAGTGGTACAGGTACAAGGTTTACTCGGATCAGTAAGATAGCCGCAGGGGCAAGGATTCATAGTGGCGATAAGCATAAAATCAGCGGGGTATGTAACGCGCATATTGGCACGGGATATAGTGATTTTACGGTCTTCTAAGGGCTGTCTGAGGGCTTCGAGTACACTGCGTGGGTATTCGGGTATTTCATCGAGGAATAGGACGCCGTGGTGAGCGAGAGAGATCTCTCCAGGAGTAGCATGTGGGCCGCCGCCAATGATAGAGACAGAGCTGGCGGTGTGGTGGGGTGAACGAAACGGGCGATCTGTGATGAGCTGGTCGGGAGTACCAGAGAGGGAATGGAGTTTTGTCACGGAAACTTGTTCGGCTGGAGACATATTGGGGAGGAGATTTGCGGCGACGCGGGCTAGCAGGGTCTTACCGGCGCCAGGTGGGCCGTTTAAGAGGATATTGTGGCGCCCGGCAACAGCGATAATGAGAGCGCGTTTAGCAAAGTCTTGGCCGATGACATCGTCCAAAATGTTTACATCTGTCTGTGTATTTTTGACATGAATAGAGATAGTAGATGGATTATCGATGGACTTGACGCCTTTGAGATGAAGAAATAACTCGGTGAGATTGCGGTAGCCGATGACTGTAACGTCAGGGATGAGACGAGCTTGGTCTAGATTGGGGTAGGGAACGTAGATTTCCTTAAAGCTGGCAGCTTTGGCGACTTCGACGATATTGATGATGCCGCGGACGGGTTTGGCATTACCATCTAAAGAGAGTTCGCCGACAAAGAGACGATCATTGAGGTCGGACTGAAGAAGCTGCTTAGAAAGTATGAGAATGGCTAGAGCAATAGGAAGGTCAAGATGTGAGCCGTCTTTGGCGAGCTCTGCTGGGGCGAGGTTGATAGTAACCTTCTTATCAGGGAAGGAGAAGTCGGAATTGACGATAGCGGAGCGAACGCGCTCACGGGATTCAGAAATGGTTTTATTGGCCATGCCTACGATATTGAAAGAGGGGAGGCTTTTGCTAATATCTCCTTCAACTTCGACAATGCGGCCGTCATAGCCATAGGGTATGGCGGAATATACTTTTGCGATCATGGAGCGATTTTAGCTAATTAGAGATGAGAAAGAAAGCATAAGATTGAATGAAAATCCGAAAAAAGTGGCTTCACCTCTGTACATGTAATTTTTACAATGGTGCTATATGAGTAAAATAGTGATCGTCTGAAGATGATTATAGTTAAAATATTTAAGCAGGCAAAATTGTTATCATTAAAATAATTATACAAAAATGCAATTTACAGGAAATATGAGTGGTGTATCTAATGTTGTATTTTTTACAATGTTAGATAGGATAATGTGAATAAGAGGCGAATAAAACTCTTGTGTTTCTAAAATAAATGTGATATACTAGAGGTAGTTGGGGCTGACAAAGCTTAGACGGATTATTAACAGATACCAGGCACGACGAGTGATACCGTAAGTATTGAATAAGTGAAAAAACCACTTCAAAACACGTGCTTTATGCACCTGTTTATGCCTAATTATTTAAATTCATAGGCTGGTCTGACGCTTAGTCTCCGTATGCGGCAGATTATTAGATTACGGTGATAAGGTGGAGAATTGATCGATCTTCGCTCGAAAACCTTAGATCAGGGTACTTGCAGTTTTGTTTCTTGTAGCTGCGAGATTACGCCGACGAAACAAGAAACTATGCGTGTAGAATGGTGTCATGGAGATTTTTCGGACCCGGAGGCAGTATCCGGCAGCTCCACCAATTAGCATGGATGATTATTAAAAACAGCTGGTGACGGCTGTTTTTTGTGGTCATTTTTGATACATGGCTGGACTGAATTTTGCGTGAAAAAATGCAAAAAATACACGAACCGAGCGATTTTGCGGCTGTGGAAAACTGCCGGAAAAATAATAAATATTTTGTTCAAAAATGTGTTGACGTAAGCATTTTTGTGCGGTATTATAGAGATAGCTTTTGAATACAAAATTTATTCAGGAAGCCAAAAACAAACATTTTTGCCAAAATAACTCCACACTCTACGGCAGACCGGTTTTCCTCGCAGTTACCGGTCTGTCTTTTTTTGTTGGTGTTTTTTGCGGGAATGCGAACTTGGATTTTTGGAGAAAACAGCTGAGCAATCGTGAATGAAAATATGAAAGTTTGGCTGGGTTGGAAACGTAATGTAACTAGACTATGAATGTGTGTGGTGAGTGAATAATTACAAATGGAATAAAATAGTTTTGGTAGAATTTAGCGATGAAGCATAGCAATGAGACGATGGTATAAAAACGTCAAGAAAAAGAGTAGGATACTAGCGGGGAATGGAAAAGAGCTGTTTTAAGGCGCTAGAAGGCAGATGAAAATTAAATATCGTATGTAACATGGCTTTGAGAAAATGGGGGCCTTGTAGGGCGAATTTGGAGAGATTTTAATAAAGATAGTAATAAAATGGTTATAGTTAAGATCTGTGCTCAATGGGTGGATTGGGGCGATTTTTGATGGGTTGTTGTAGATATAACAACGATATAGGAGATAAGTAGGTATTTTTTACAATACCCCATGCTTATTTAGGAAATACGTGTTGTGAATTTTACAACACTGAATATTTAGAATTTTACAGATATAAATCGTGTATTGTTGTGAAAAATACAACAGATTTTTGGTAAAAAGTATTGAAATATAAACGTAAGTGTGATACTATGAAGGTAGTCCAAGCAAAAACAAAAAAGGACAAACAAAAATGCAACTTAATATACCAAAGTAAAACGGTTGATTCCGCGAGCGAAAAGGTAATTTCTAGCCATAAATTACACTTTCTAGGAGTTACCTAAAGCTTGCGGAACAACCAGCGGGGAATCTGCAGGTTTATATGAAGGCATTTAACTATGCTTTTGTATAAAAGCTTAACTTTGTACGTTTTGACGAGGTCATAGTCCGTCTTGATGGTACAAGTATAAGCGCAGCTAAACTTGTTTAGCTTGTACTGCTACCCTCAACATAGCAGTAACGCAGAGTAACCGCAGGGAACCGCTTAGCCAGGAGGAACGTCATGAAGCGTAGATGAAGAGCGCTTTGTGACGGTCTTCGAGGCGCAGCGCCAGTTCCAAAAAATATTCCTATTTGATCTGTTGGTACCTTATAATAATATGAAGAATAGATTAAAATAGGATAAAACAAGTTCCACAACTATTGTGGAGCGGTCAAACCAGGGAATGGGATCGAGTTGTGGCCCAAAGTAACATTGTTTAACGCCAGATAACTCACCCATTCTCTCCCAGATATCACTTATGATAGGGCATCACGATATGCTCGGTTTGTGGTGGTAGTTGGCGGGTGATATGCCACGATGTATATCGGCCTTGCCTCGCAGTAGCAATTCTTTCTTATCTTTTTGAATCAGAGGTGTTGAAATAAGTTTATTAGGTGATTACGGTTTGTAATTGATGAGCCCTGAGATTCTGAGTAGCTGAAAATTAGTCGTGACAAGCATGTAGGTTTTGGAGAATAGTGACGCTAAAATGTAGGAGATATGTTATAATAAGGTTATGCCAAAAAGTCTGATTCCGGTATTGAGTCTGTTGTCAGTCGTAGTTTTGTTGCTGATGCTGAATTTCACTACCCCGGCGGGCGTTGGTCCGTTTGGGGTTTTAGTGTTTTTCGCGGCGTGCTATATGGTGGTGCTGGGGATTTCACTAGCGATAGTGAAGTTATTTATGAAATTATTGGGAAAGCAGATGGGGCATAAGGGGTATCTTTATGCGGCGATTATTGCTTTCGGGCCAATTATGCTGTTATTAATTCAATCACTGTCAGCATTAAGTCCGCTTACGGCGGGGATAGTAGCAGTAGTGGTGTTTTTGGTGTGTTTCCTAGTGAGCAAAACGAGCTAGGGTTTTTTGAGGTGTGGGAAACTGTATAAAAATTTTGTACAAAAACCCTTTTATGCTTGTGGTTGTTATGATATAATCGGGGTATGAATGGTAGTGAATTAGGTCAGAGAAATCAGAACGCCCGGGAGATGACGGAGGAGATTGACCAGGCTACTAGTATAGAGGTGGCGCAGGAGCGGCCGCAGCAAGTGAATTCGCTAGATAGAACGCAGGCGGGGAGTTTTGGGAATAGGGTGCTGACTTATAATCCAGACTTGGAAGTTAGCAATAAGGATGTGCTTGAAAATGAGCGTGTGCGTGAGATGGCAGAGGCGGAGAATGGGTACGCACGGCAGGCGATGGAAAATGTGAGTACGATAGGGGCGGAGACAAAAGTACAAGCGCGAGAATGGTTGAAGGAAGACCGAGAGGATGTCGCGAATGAACAGGGGCTGAACGGTCCGTATGTCAAGAACTTGATGGACCGTAATAATAAGCGGATTACGAATGAGACGGTGGCGGCGGTGGATGATATTATCTCGAAGAATGAGTACCATCCAGGGCAGCTAGATGAGCTGATGAATCGGACGCGGACGAAGTTTTTGAAGGATGTGTTTAACCGAATTTTGGGGAGTAGAAATTGATGGGCTGGGTCTGGATATTGATAGTGCTTGTAGCGCTGACTGTGATTGTGGGGGTAGTAATAGCGATATATATGGGGAATCAGCGGAAGGCGAAGGATTATGAGCGGAGCTTAAAACTGGTGCCGATGTTGATACATCTACCGCCGGCAACGGATGATATTCAGGGCGGGGGGCGTGATGAGCGTGATGTGATAAATGAAGCATTGAGCCAGGCGCAGGTGATGTATTCGATTATTTCTTCGACGATAAAGAAGGGGTTTGATAGTAAAGTTTTCGGGCAGAGGCATCTGAGCTTTGAAATTGTGGCAAGTAATGGCTTAATTAAATATTATGCGATGGTGCCGGCGGTATTGACGGAAACGGTGAAGCAGGCGGTGATTTCGGCATATCCTTCGGCGAGGCTGGAGGAGGTAGAGCCGGATAGCATTTTTGCGAAGGACGTGACGACGGATCAAATCGCGGGTGGGGAATTAAGCTTGAAAAAGGAGTTTGTATATCCGATTAGTACTTATGAAGATAGTCAACGTGATGCGAGTTTGGCGATTTTGAATGCAATGGCGGTGACGAAAGAGAACGAAGGATTGGCTTTGCAGATTTTACTAAGGCCGACGGATGGGTCTTGGACAAAAGTTTCGGAAGAGCGAGTACAAAATTTAAAGAAGGGCCGGAAGACGCATAATGGCGGAGCAAAAATTTTATACGAATTTGGATACATATTAAAAGATTTAAGCGTGGCGTTTTGGCATCCGCCGGAAGAGCATGAAGGATTGGGTGACGCTGAACAATTGAGTAATTTGAAGCAAGAAGAGATTGCCGCGATCGAGAAGAAGACGAAGAGCCCTGGGTTTGAGGTGTTGATACGGGTGATAGCGAGTTCTAGAGATAAGGGTAGATCGGAAGCGATGCTGAGCGGATTAGTGGCGGCGTTTTCTCAGTTTGATTCGCAGAATTATAATGGATTTAAGTATGATGGACTAAAAGATGCGAAGAAGTTGGCGGTAAATTTTGTGTTCAGATTTTTCCCGAGGAAAAGTCGAACAAATATTTTGAACAGCGTGGAATTAGCGTCTATATTTCATTTGCCAGCGCAGAATGCGATTCCGACGTCGCAGGTAGAGCGGCAGGCGACGAAACAGGTAGAAGGGCCGGCGAAGCTGGTGACGGAGGGGGTCTTGCTAGGTGTGAATGAATATAGAGGTGAGAAGAAGGAAATCAGGCTGTCGGATAATGATAGGCGTAGGCATACTTATGTGATTGGTTCTACTGGTATGGGTAAGTCGGTATTACTGACGAACGTAGCATATCAAGATATGCTGGCGGGGCGAGGATTTGCGTTTATCGATCCGCATGGGGATGCGGCGGAACTTTTGATGAGCAAAGTGCCAGAGAATAGGATTGACGATGTGATTTACTTTGATCCGGCGGATATGGATCATCCGGTAGGTATGAATATGTTTGAATATACTTCGGAGGATCAGAAGGATTTCATCGTGCAAGAGGGGATTAATATGCTGCAGAGTCTATTTGATCCGAGCAATCAAGGGTTTTTCGGGCCGAGAGGGCAACATATGTTCCGGAATGCGGCTTTGCTACTGATGGCAGACCCAAACGGAGCGACGTTTATTGATATTCCGCAGTGCTTTACTGATCCGGAGTTCGTGAAGAGTAAATTGAAGTATGTGACAGATAAGGCGGTGTATGATTATTGGACGAAAGAATTTCCGGCGAGTCAGAAGTCGAATGACGCGGGGGAAGTAATTACTTGGTTTACATCGAAGTGGGGGCCATTCTTGAGCAATACAACCATGAGAAATATCTTAGGACAAACCAAGAGCGGTTTTAATATCCGCGAAATTATGGACAATAAGAAAATATTCTTGGTGAATTTGTCAAAGGGTAGATTGGGCGATATTAATGCACAATTGCTCGGTATGATCCTGGTGATGAAATTCCAGGCGGCGGCGATGAGCCGGGCGGATATTCCAGAAGATGAGAGAAAAGACTTCTGTCTATTTGTGGATGAGTTCCAGAATTTTGCAACGGAGAGCTTTGAGAGTATTCTAAGCGAGGCGAGGAAGTATCGGTTGAATCTGTTCCTGGCGAACCAGTTTATGACGCAGCTGACAGATAAGATCAGGGAAGCAATTCTCGGTAACTGTGGTACGATTATGGCGGGTAGGCTAGGTGTGACGGATGCGGAGTTGATGGAAAAAGCGTTTGCGCCGGTATTTCAGGCGGAAGATTTGCATAAACAGGGGAATTTCCAGGCGATTGCGACGGTGATGATGTATAATTTACCATCGGCGCCGTTTACGATGAGTTTGTTGCCACCGATGGGGGAGGCGAATCCGCAATTGCTTGAAACGATGAAGGAATATTCGGCGGCGAAATATGCGAAGACTAGAGAGGAAGTGGAAAAAGAGATAAAGGCCAGATGGAAGGCGGCGGAGAAGAGTGAAAAAGATGGAAGCTTGGGGCCGATAGGGGAGTTGGAGAAGGCGCAAGACGTAGACGAGAAGGCGAGCTTCTTAGATAGCTGGAAGACGAAGAAAGAGGAGTTGAGGGAGGCTGGAAACAGTACAAGCATGAGCGAAAATGGGTCTGTGGGTGCAGGAGAAGGCTCAGAAGAGGCTTTAGAGGCGAAAGTCGATAGAGAAGGCGGTTTGACAGAAAAACGCGCAGGAGAGGCTGAAAATAGCCTTAGAATGGAAAATGGTAATGGTTCAGAGGTGGTGCAGCAAGCACAGGAAAAAGAAGCAATTTTTAAGGTGAGGTAGGTAGAGATGGCGGAAGATGAGCTGAAGAAGTATGATAGATGGGGGGGGGATGGTAGTATGAGTGCGAGCGGGGATGGAATTGGAAGTGGCGTAGGTATGGGTGGAAATGATATGGAAAATAGTACAAGCGTGAGTGGGAATGGCGTGGCTAGCAGTGCAGGCATGAGCGGAAATGGTTCTGTGGGTGCAGGAGAAGGCCTAGAAGGGGCTTCTGGGGCGAAAGTGGGGTATGAGGAAGGTTTTGGTGAAAAAGCTCAGGATGGGGCTCTAGAGGGCGCTGAAAAGGCGAAACGGGCAGGTAATCGGTCGAAGAAGGCCTACATAGGGGTGATAGTAGCGCTAGTGGTGGTAATACTTGCGGCAGTAGGGATTACTATAGCAGTAATCTGGGGGTCGAAAGAGCTGGTGACAGAGGTGGTGGATCAGGCGACGAATAAAGATGAGACCGAAGATAATCAAGGTGAATCAGATGAGGTAATAGAACTGAGCCTGAATAATCAATTGGTGCAGAGGCTGTATAATAATTTCGAGCAGGTGGGTAGCTCATATTCAAATACGATGGATTTTTATATAGATGAGGGCGTGAAAAATGGGGATGTGGCCAAAGGAGTAATGCTAGATATTGCATTGGCGGTTTCGGCAGGATATAGTAAATATTGTAAGGGTGAACATATTTTGCATTACGGAGAGGGTGATTCGGAGTCGTTTGACGTGGGATATGTGTATGGATGTTATAACGGTGAGAAAGTCCGGCAGAAGGTGCGTGAGATTTTTGGGAAAGAGATTGAGATAGATGATGGGGAAGGTACTGGGGGTTATTGCGGAATGTGGAAGTATGATGTGAAGAATGATGAATTTTTCTCGCCAAATATGGGGTGTGGTGGGTCGTGCTTGTATCAATTAACTCGGGAACTAAATCGAGCGGAAAAGTACAAGGATAAGATCTATCTCTACGAGACGGTTTATGGTGGGACTTGTCAGAGTTTGTGCCATGTGAATGGGGAATTGATTGCGGAAAATGAGTATGATGAGGATGGAAATCTGATAAAACAGTATAATTTTGATGATTACAAGGATAAGCTAGATCAGTTTAAGTGGACATTTACGAAAAATGCGGATGGGGAATATGTGTTTGAGGGGTTAGAGAAGGTGAATTAACATTATAAAAAATAAGAGGAAAGGAGAGGAAAATGGATAACAAAGATAAGAATTTCGAGAAGAAATTGATGCAGAACATCGATGAGAAGCGAGCGGAGCAGGAATATGGCGCGGAGATCGAGGAGAAGCTAGAAGCTGAGCATGAAGTAGAGGTGAGTGATCAGGAAATTCCGCCAGAGAGTGAACGGCGGTATCATCCGTTGTCAGAGGAAGAGGCGAAACGGATGATGGCGGAGGATGCACGACAAACAGAAGCGAATTTAAGGAATGTGAATAGCGACAAGCATAAGAAGACTATCATTGCGGCAGTGATTGTAGCGGTAGTTTTGTGCTTGGGGATGTTGGTGCTGGCGCTGGTATTAGGAAATAAGGGTAAGAATAGTGAGGAAACTGGCGATAATGGAGGTAGTCAGGTGGAAGAAAAGCCGGAGGAGACAGAGAAGCCAGAAGAGGATGGGCCGGTAGAGATAGCGGTGAGTGATGCGCTAGTAAGGAAGCTTTATCGTAATTTTGATGTGACTAATGGAATGATGTATGCAGATGAGGCGGTTTTGAATGGGGATTTTAGAGGAGTGGCACTAGGGGTGGCAGCATTAAACACGGAGAAAATAGCGTGTAGGGTAGTGCCAACTGAAGAAGATTTGCGGAGTCAATATGGTGATATTTTGGATCAGCAGGGGCTGAATGAGGTGATAGAAGAGTCGAAGAAATGTTACGATGCAGCAGAGGTGAACAAGAAGGCGCAAGAGATCTTTGGGGTAGCGCTAGATTTGCAGGATGGAGTGAAATTTGGTTCGTTTACGGCGGGTGGGCAGCCACATTATAGATATGATGCGGAGAATCAGGAGTTTTATTATGATTTGGTACCGGGTGGCGGTGTGATGCCGACAGTGGTACATAATCTAGAAAAAGCAATGCGAGAAGGTAACTATATTTATCTGTATGACGTGGCGGGGCAGATGGAGGAATGTTTTATTGATAATACGCGTAAGACTTGCGCGAGTCCAGTCGGGGAGAGTTTGTGGAATTATGAGCTGGGCGGATATGATCCGAAATATGTGATTGATTATAATTTGACAAATGAGAATATTTTGGAGCATGCGGAAGAGTTTTCAAGATATAAATGGACTTTTAGCAAGAATACAGATGGAAATTATGTGCTGGAGAAGATAGAAAAGGTGGAGGAGTAGTCTGGCGGCCATAAGGATGACAAGCATGAACAAGAAATGGCTCTAGAAGGCACGGAGAAGGGCGAGAAGGCGGCTGATAAGCTTTAACCGTATGAATAGGCGGTTTGGGGTGAAAATTGATTCTAGGGCCTCTAGGGGGGCATTAGAAGACGAAAGTAGCATTCCCGAGAAAATGGTTATCATTGAGGTTGGTCGGAAAATGTGATAAAAAGTATGGCTTTTTGGGGGATTTATGATACAATATGTAGTGAAATAGTTTAAAGAAAAATGAACACCAGAGATGAACGGTGGAATTTATAGAGTGAAATATTGTGGAGACAATAAATTAATGAGTAAAAAAGGTAAGAAAGTAGAGAATAAAGCCAAGGATATTACAAATATTCAAATCGACCGAAGAGCGTCAGGGAAGAAACTTGAAAAATCTATTAAAATAGATTTGACACCTGCAAAGAATGGTGGTAAGAATAAAAAGTTTGGGCAAATTGTCGAGAAATTTGGCTGGAAAAAGATTGTAATTAGCGCGGTGGCGCTGGTGGTTTTGATTGCTGGGGGGATTGGAGTGGGGGCGTTCGTGGCGAGTCAGAATAAGACGGACGTGGCGGATACTACTGTAGAGCCGGAACCAGAGCCAGAAGAGCCGAAAGAGCCGGAGTTGCCAACGGAGAATACGGATCCGCTGCAGCCAGAGCCTTCGATGAGTAATTGGGCGGATTATCAAGTTGCAGCATATAAACCAAGGTTCATGTCAATTCCGTCTTTAGGATTAATTAATCTTCCAATTATTGAAATTGGGACGTCGGCGAGTAATCAATTGGGGGCGCCGGTGAATAATCAGTTGATCGGGTGGTATTACCGGTCGTCTTTGCCGGGGCAGCCTGGGGTGGCGATGATGGATGGGCATGGTGGCGACCTTGGTGATGGGATTCTCAGAAGTTTGCCAAAAATTCAAGAGGGGGCAGAGATTATTATAGAGATGGGAGATGGGCGGAAATTTACCTATCATGTAACTGATAGAATTTATAAAAAGCTAGGGCAAGAAGCTAATGGCTATATGAAATATGCTTATGATTCACCGGTGCCAGGGGCTCCGGCGCTGACCATTATTACCTGTACTGGGACGTGGCTGAGGGATAGGCAGACGTATGACCTACGGTTGTTTGTCAAAGCTGTGATTAGGTAGTAATCATTTGCTCGTAGAGCAAATGACTGGAGGAGCCTTCGCGATAGCTGGCGTGATACTGCGTTGACGGTTCCGTTGCTCCTTCACCGTATCCTAAATACGGCTCAGTCCGCTACTCTCCGTCGCCTTGTCTCGCGCCGCTCTAGCGAAGGGGTCGAGTTGGACAAAGATTGTTTTGTGTCGCTTTAACGAAGGGGGCATGGGGCTGAGTTTGCAAGGCGCTCGAGCCGAAAAATATTTGTCTTTCGGTGCTCGTCTCTGCCTCCTATTAGACTATCCTTCGTGAAGGGTTCTAATCAGATAACGATCGTCCTGTGTCGCTCCAGCGAGGGGGCTGTAGGGCTGAATTTGTGTGTAATAAAACTCTTGCTTTTATAGGGAGGGCGTGGTAAGATATAGAGGTAAGTAAAGCAGAGGTAAAGTCGAATGGCAGATAAACAAACAAGCGATGGGAAAAACTACGATAGCTCGCAAATTCAGGTTTTGGAGGGGTTGGAGCACGTTCGGATTCGTCCTGGTATGTATATTGGGTCGACTGGTTTTGATGGTCTGCACCATTTGATTAAAGAGATTGCGGATAACTCGATCGATGAGGCGATCGCGGGGTTTGCAGATCGGATTGAGATTACTTTGCTAGCGGATGGAGGCGTGAGAGTCGATGATAATGGTCGTGGTATTCCGGTAGATATTCATCCAAAGACAGGGAAGAGCGCACTAGAGACGGTACTAACAGTCTTGAATGCGGGTGGTAAGTTTGGCGGGGGCGGCTATAAGGTATCATCTGGTCTGCATGGGGTGGGGTCGAGCGTAGTGAATGCGCTTTCGACGCATATGATTGCAGAGGTGAGGAAGAATGGAAAGCTACACCATGTAGAGTTTGAGAGAGGTAAGACAACGCCAGAAGGATTTAAGGTATTAGGCGCGGCGGATGGTACGGGGACTTCGATTACGTTTTATCCGGATCCGGAGATTTTTAAGGAGACGACGACTTTTGATTATGAATGGGTGTCGAATTATGCTCGACATCAAGCTTATCTGACGAAAGGTATATTGATTAGCGTCAAGGATGAGCGAAGTGGAAAGAGAGAGGCGTTTTATTTCGAGGGGGGGATTAGAAGTTATGTACGGCGACTGAACGAGGGGAAAGAGGTTGTTTCGGACGATATTTTCTATGTAGAGAAAAATATAGAAGATGTGATGGTAGAAGTGGCCCTGCAATACAATGATACTTATTCGGAGACAATTAAACCTTTTGCAAACAATGTGTTGACGCCTGAAGGCGGTATGCATGTGGTAGGGTTCCGGACAGCGCTGAATAGGGTGATTAATGATTATGCGCGCAAGAACAATTTATTGAAAGAAAAAGAGCCGAATTTGACTGGTGATGACATTAAGGAAGGTCTGACGGCGGTGATTTTGGTAAAATTGCCGGATCCGCAGTTTGAGGGGCAGACAAAGAATAAGCTGGGTAATCCAGAAGTGCGTGGCTATGTCGATAAGGTAATGACAGAGTATTTCGGGTATTATCTAGAGGAAAACCCGAATATTGCGAAGAAAATTGTCGGTAAGGCGACTTTGGCGGCGAGAGCAAGGAAGGCGGCGAGAGCGGCGCGCGATAACGTAATCCGGAAGGGGGCGTTTGAAGGGCTGAATTTGCCATCGAAGCTAGCCGATTGTTCAAGTAGGAACAGGGAAGATTGCGAGCTGTTTATTGTAGAGGGTAATTCGGCGGCTGGTAGCGCGAAGGAAGGTAGGAATCCGCAGATTCAGGCGATTTTGCCACTAAGAGGTAAGGTATTGAATACCGAGAGGGCGCGCCTGGATAAGATGCTGGCGAATCAGGAGCTGGTGAGCTTGATTAAAGGGCTGGGGGTAGGAATTGGTGATCAGTTTAACCTCGATGGATTGAGATATGATAAGATTATCTTCATGACGGATGCCGATGTGGATGGGTTGCATATTGCGACGCTTTTGATGACGTTCTTTTTCCGATATATGCCAGAGGTGATTAAGGCGGGACATGTGTATTTGGCGAAGCCGCCGCTATTTGGTTTGACGAAAGGAACGGGGGCGAATCGGAAGATTGATTATGTTTATGATGAGGTGGCACTAGAGAAGAAATTAACCGAGAAAATTGAGGAACGGAAGGCGGCGGGAGTGAAAATTGACCCAACTCAAGAGAGATTTAAACAAGCGGGTTATACGGCGCAGAATCGGTTTAAGGGTCTTGGTGAAATGGATGCGAAACAGCTCTGGGAGACGACAATGGATCCAGAGAACCGGATTTTGGTGCAGGTGCATATTGATGACGGCGAGAAGGCGGATGCGGTATTTACAAAGCTGATGGGGGATCAAGTACTCCTCCGGAAGAACTTTATTCAGGCTGGGGCGGCGAGCGTGGATTTGGATGAATTGGATTTCTAGGAAAGGAGGTAGAAAATGGCAGAGAAGAATCAAGCTGAGAGGGGCGACGAGGAACAGAATATGCTTCCTGAGGCGTCTAGAGGCGCTGTAGAGGGCGAAAAGGCAAAAGTGGGGCCTGAGGAAGGTTTGAGCGCAGAGGGGGCTTATGAGGCTTCTGGCGAGGCCGTAGAAGGCGATGTAGTGAATGGAATTGAGCAGAAGGCTGTAGAGAGCACGATGGAAAATTACTTCCTGCGTTACTCGATGTCGGTGATTATTGATCGAGCTTTGCCGGATGTAAGAGATGGTTTGAAGCCAGTGAACAGACGGATTCTGTATGCGATGAATAAAAATGGCTGGAAAGCGCCACATGCGACGGTGAAGTCGGCGAGAATTGTCGGTGAAGTGATGGGCAAATATCATCCGCATGGCGATTCTTCGATTTATGATGCAATGGTGAATTTGGCGCAGCCGTGGAAGATGCGTTATACCTTGGTGGAGGGGCAGGGTAACTTTGGCTCAATGGATGGGGATGATCCGGCGGCTTCTAGGTATACTGAGGCGAGGATGGATAAGGTGGGGGCGGAGCTTTTGACGGATATTGAAAAGGAAACGGTGGATTTCCGGGATAACTTCGACGGCAGCGAGCAGGAGCCAGTGGTTTTGCCGGCGGCGGTACCAAATATTCTCTTGAATGGACAGATGGGGATCGCGGTGGGTATGGCGACAAATATTCCGCCACATAATTTGAGTGAAGTGGTAGATGCGACGGTAGCGCAGATTGATAATCCAGAGATTAGCCTGGAAGAGCTGATGAAATATGTTAAGGGGCCAGATTTCCCGACGGGAGCAGAAGTTTATGGGGGTACACCGATGAAGCAGGCTTACGCTACGGGTAAAGGCAGCGTGGTGATTCGGGCGGTGACGAATATTGAAGAGAAGAAAAATGGTCGCTATAGTATTGTGATTACAGAGGTGCCTTACGGGATGAGCAAGGAAGGGTTCATCGAAAAAGTAAGGGAGCTGGTATTAGCGAAGAAGCTAGACCATATTGCGGATGCGCGAGACGAGAGCGCGCGAGGAAAGATTAGAGTAGTAGTAGAGTTGAAAAAAGATGCTTTCCCGAAGAAGATTCTGAATCAACTTTATAAAATGACAGGGCTACAGACGACTTTCCATTATAATATGCTGGCACTGGTGGATGGAGTGCAACCGAGGATTTTGGGGCTAAAGGAAATTTTGGCGGAGTTTATTAAGCATAGGCAGAAGGTAATCCGGAGACGGACAGAGTACGACCTCAGAAAGGCGAAAGAGCGTGCGCATATCCTCGAGGGGTTGAAGATTGCACTAGATAACATTGACGAAGTCATTAAGACGATTCGTGAAAGTTACGACAATGCTGACCAGAGATTGATGGAGCGGTTTGGGCTGAGCGAGATTCAGGCTGCGGCAATTCTGGCGATGCAACTGAGGAGACTCCAAGGTCTAGAACGTGAGAAGATTGAAGAAGAATTGAAAGCGCTCTTGGCGCAGATTGCAGAGTATGAGAAGATTTTGGCTAGTGAAACAGAGGTGCTGCGCGTGGTGAAGGAAGAGTTGCTCGCTATGAAAGAGAAATATGGCGATGAACGCAAGAGTAAGATCTTTAATCACGAAGTAGGGAAGTTTTCTGAGGAAGAGCTAGTGCCGGATGAGGAAAGTGTGATTTTGCTGACGACGCAGAATTATATGAAACGGGTATTGCAGAGCGATTTCAAGAAGCAGAACAGAGGTGGAAAAGGTCGTAAGGGGATGACAACGAAGGAAGAAGATGTGATTTCGCAGATTATAACGGCGAGCTCGCATGATTTCTTACTATTCTTTACGAATCAAGGTAGGATTTTCCGATTGAAGGCTTATGAAGTGCCACAAGCGTCAATGACGGCTAAGGGTACGCCGGCAGTGAATATATTGAATATGCATCCAGACGAGAGGGTGACGGCGATTATTAAGCAAGGGGCGAATGTGGATGGCTATCTCTTTATGGCGACGAAGAAGGGGACGATTAAGAAGACGTCGATTAAGGAATACTTGAATATTCGAGCGAATGGATTAATGACGATTAAGCTGGATCCGGGAGACGAATTGAAGTGGATTCAAGAGACGACTGGTGATCATGATATTGTGATTTCGACATCGGCTGGGCAGGCAGCGAGATTTAGCGAGAAAGACGTCAGAAGTATGGGAAGGGGGGCTAGAGGTGTCCGAGGCATTAGATTGAGGCCAAAAGATGAAATCGTAGGCATGGATGTAATTAATGATAAAGATCAGAAATTGCTCGTGGTGTCGGCGAATGGATATGGTAAGGCGACGGCGGCCAGTAATATTCCGGCGCATAGCAGAGGCGGCGTGGGCGTGAAGGCGGCAGCGGTGTCGGCGAAGACGGGCCCGATCGTAGCAGTACATACGCTAGATCCAGAAGCGACGGAGGTGATTATGATGTCGACGAAGGGGCAAGCGATACGGATTGCAGTAAAGGAGATCCCAACGCAAGGTAGAGCGACGCAGGGGGTGAGAATTATGCGCTTGAATGACGGTGATACGGTGGCGTCGATTGGGGTGGTACTACCGGAGCCGGAGGAAGAGCAGGCGGAACTGGGTAAATAGCTGAGTAAATTTAGTGTTCAAAAGTAGTGGTCTGGAGGGTGGGCCGCTACTTTTTTGATGAATTTTACCTCTATAAACAAAAGAAAATGCGGTTTTTCTTCAAGCTTGTGCTTGGTAGGAGAGGAGAGATTTTGTTATACTCGCCTAATATCAAGTAAACAAAGAGGTTTTATGAAAGCAAAATCGATATTTTTAGGGTTAATGGCGGGGTTAATAAGTGTAGCGGGCCTGGGTGTGCCAGTTTCGGCCTTGGGTGAGACGACAGGGGAGAGAGATGTGGTGAGTACGGAAGCAAACAGAGTGATGGAGAAATTGTTTTTGATCAGATCATTATCGCCGGCAGGAAATATGATTGAATATGATTTTAATAACGATATGGTACCAAATATGGGAATCTGGGAATTATATTTGGCAACGTATGATTATGAAAATGTGCCGATGGCAGTGGCGGATGCGGGGTTGGGGGAACTAGGGGTAGTAGAAAAACCGGATTGGGCAAAGGCGGTATTCTATGATTCGGCGTACAATAAAGGTGGAAATAGAACGGTATCGGCACCGCTATCTTATACTCCAGGGATGGATATTGGATATGGACCAGGGATATTATATTATGCATTGAAAGTGTACGATGGGACTAAGGGAGAGGATAATGCGGAATTTTATTGGGCGAGAGGAAAGATTAGTTATAGGGAGTGTGCTTACAATAGTAAATATGGTGAGCCTTATATGCGGATGACTTGTACGGGGAAGATTAGAGGCAGTCAATATAGTTACGATCGATGGCGTGAGACGGGCGATGTCTATAAGACATGGGGAGATGATTGGGGCGAAACTTTAGCGCAGGATTTGAAGGATGTAAGGGGTAAAATTGGGGCGTGGACGGGGGATGAGGAAGAGCTTAGCGATATCAATACGGAACTAGATAGAATAGAGGCGGTAGCAGAGGATGCAACAGAAAAAATAGAGACGCGAGCAACGGTAACGGAGTTACGAGGATTATTAAAAACGCAAGAAGAGGCGGTGGCGAAAAAGAAGGCTGAGGAAGAAGAAAAACGACGCTTAGAGGAGGAAGAACGGCTTAAAAAGGAGGAAGAGGAGAAAAAACGATTGGAAGAAGAGGAAAAGAAGCGACAAGAGGAAGAAAAACGTCGTCAGGAAGAAGAGGAGAAACGCCTAGAAGAAGAACGGAAGAAAGCGGAGGCGAATCGACGACCAAGCTTAATTATTTCGGATGAAGCGGAGAAAGTAGAAACTGAACTGGATAATCTGGAAGATCGGAAAGTTGAGAATGCAGAGGTAAAGACGGCGATTATGACGTCCAAGACGAGCAAGCCGGGAAATCTGGAAGGCCAAACTGAGGAAAAGGAGGGGCAAGATGAGAAAATCCAGAAAAATGAGGCAAAAGGTGACGTGGCGGAAGTGCCTAATTTGCGGGTGGAACAGTCGGAAATAAAGGTGAAAAAGAGTTTCTTGGGTAGGTTTTGGTGGGTCATATTAGTGATTGTCGGAGGATTAATGGGGGCTGGGTGGTGGATAAAGCGTAGAAATCAGAGAAAAATCTAGAGATAGCAGTAAAAAATAGTGTAAAAAATGACCGTTGGTCAGTGGTAATTCTCTCTTGGAATGAGGATTTTAAGCGAGAAAAATGACTGGCGGTCATTTTCTGGTAAAAGAGGTGGACTTTTGTAAATGTTTATGCTACAATTAGGGTATGAACGGTTGGTTTGCGTTGTTAGCTTTTGTAATAGGGTGGTTCGTTGCGCAGGCCTGGAAGACAATTGCGGGAATATGGAAGGGGCATAGGCAGGCGAAAAAGCTAGATTTGGCAGCTTTTATAGATTATGCGAGTCGGTCTGGGGGGATGCCGTCGGGTCATTCGGCGAGTATGATGGCGATGACGACTTATATCGGAATGGCAAATGGATTTGATTCAGGATTGTTTGCGCTGGCACTAGCAGTGACCTTGATTGTGGTATATGATGCGATTCATGTGCGTTATGCGGTGGGAGAGCAGGGAAAAGCTTTGAATGAAATTCTGGAGAAAGAAGGGAAGAAGCCGCTTCCGGTGATAGAAGGACATACGATGGCACAGGCAGTGGTGGGGGTGTTGATTGGTGTATTAACAGGGGTGGTAATGGGAGTAGTAGGAAAAGCATAAGAGGTTTTCTTAAAAAATCCTAAAAAAGTCAAAAAAAGTGCAAAAAAGTACTTGACTTTGTGAATGAGGTGATATAAAATGAGAACATGCCGAAACGCAGAGGAGTTTTCCAGAGAGCGTGAAGGTGAGGAAATTAACAATTTAGTTGTGCAATTATGGTTTGTAATTAATTTTACAGACTTATCATCGTCAGTCTTTTATTTGAGTTTTAGCTTCTTCGGAAGCGATCAAATTATTCTAATGGAGTAAGATTTATCTGAAACATTCTTTAATGGAGAGTTTGATCCTGGCTCAGGATGAATGCTGGCGGCGTGCCTAAT
>CAZOPB010000010.1:0-35827 GCA_964581595.1 uncultured Candidatus Saccharibacteria bacterium | reverse complement strand
ATCCGTTTATGAGTAATCTATACCTTCGGTGAAGTTTATTTATGAGACAATACGATTTACCGCCGCCGGAGCGGGGGAGGTGACGAACCTAGGTTTCGCCGGGAAGACTTATATGCAAGAAATCACTAAGTCGTTTTGTGATAGTTCTAGTATCGCCATAGGTACAGAAGGAAGACTAATCGATAATAGAGACGGTAAGATCTACTGGATAGCTAAGCAAAAAGACGGCCTATGCTGGATGACACAGAACCTTGATTACGATGGCGGTGGCACAAGATCCGATATTAGTAATTGGGGCAATGATAACACAGCTGCGAAATACTATGATGCAGGAGAGCTTGTCTATACTACACCAATTTTACAAAACGATTGTACTACCACGGATATTGCAAGATGTCCTAGCTGGGTAGACGTAAGCGATATGCAAGCAGCTGATGTTTCTGATTTTGGTGGAAGTATTGGAGACAATGAATATAACGCGCACTACCTTGTCGGGAACTATTACTCCTGGTTGGCTGCCACCAACGGAACGTCAGTGGATACTGGAAATGCACCAAACAGCATTTGTCCTACTGGATGGAGTTTACCAACTAGTAATAATACAGATACGGGCTCATTTGGCGCTCTGACTAATGGACTTAATTCTAGTATCAATAATACCACCAATAATATTAAACTAGCTCCGTATTACTTCGTATATGGCGGCTATGTCGCTAATAGCTCTCTGAACAACGCCGGCAGTGGAGGCCGCTACTGGTCATCTACGGCCGGCGGTAGCGCCAACGCTTACTACCTGTACTTAGATAGTAGCGTCAGCCCGTCAAGCAGCAGCAATCGCTACCTCGGCTTCTCTATCCGCTGTGTCGCTAGGTAATTAACCATCTACCAAACTAGGAAGTAGGAGAAATACATAATTCAATAATCCATTTCTCGCTCGAAACCGCGCTTTTGAGCGAGAAATCTTACTGAAAGTTTTGGAGGTTGGACACCTTTTACAAAAGG
The DNA here is from genome assembly GCA_964581595.1 of uncultured Candidatus Saccharibacteria bacterium. Taxonomy (GTDB): domain Bacteria; phylum Patescibacteriota; class Saccharimonadia; order Saccharimonadales; family Saccharimonadaceae; genus Nanosyncoccus. The sequence continues at coordinate 34,825 of CAZOPB010000010.1, read as the reverse complement.
GGTCCATTTGCTTTACATCTCCTCTGGTACTTCAATCCCTAATAGCCCCAATCCATGCTCCATCACCACAAGATACGCCGCGACAATCTTCCTTAACTCTGCCTCCCGCTCATTCCCCGCCACTTTCACATGCTCATAAAACCGAGAAAACTCTTGCGCCACCTCATATAAATAACTGCAAATCTTATGCGGCGCCTTATCTTTTACTGCTTCACTTAAGACATCCTTATACTGTACCAGCTTCTTACACAAGCTTTTCTCAAAAGTTTTTTCCTCTGCCACTTGCTCTTCGCTACTGACAACTCTTTTCCCACTTTCCTTCGCCAAAATTTTCTTCGCCCGCACCGCCGAATATAACAAATATACGCCCGAATTCCCCGTCGTCGACACCGACTCTTGCGGATCAAACACGATGTCTCCCCCCATCTTGTATTTCAAGAAAGCATATTTAATCGCCGCCAACAAAACTTTACTATCCGTTTTACCTTCTTCTGCTCCGTTCAATTGCTTAGAATGGCCATTATCAGCAATCCTATCACTAGCAATATCTTCCTTCAACTGGTCTTCGACCATCTGCAGCACATCCACTGCCTTCAGAAAGTTCCCCTTCCTCGACGACATCTTCACATTCCCCGGCAATTTCACCAGTCCATGCGTCAAATGCCTCGTCCGATCTACTAACTGTGGTGCATATTCGCTCACACTCGCCAGCACTACTTTCATATAGTCGCTCTGCTCATTCCCTGTCACCACCACCGACTCATCAAAATGCCAATCATCCCATTTCGTAAAAATCAGCCCCACATCCTTTGCCTCATAAGTCGGCACACCCTCCCGATTAATAAACACCCGGGTATGCAACCCCACCTTTTCTCCATTATAAACTACTGCGCCATCACTTTCCTCATAAGTCGTACCCGTATGCGCCCGCACTTCTTTAAGTCCACGTCCCGCCACCGATGATTCTGGATAATACTTATCAAATTTCACACCAATTTTTGCGTAAAAATCATCAAAATATTCATAACTCAACTCCCGTCCCCGCCAGTACAACTGCGCCAATTCCGAATCATGCAAATCTTCCGCATTAATCCGGTAAATCTCCTTGTTTAGCCGCGTGATCTCCGCCCGCGCTTCTTCATCTTCATCATACGCCCGCGTCCCCTCGACATAGCACTTCGCAATATCCTCAATAGACAAACCGTCAACAAACTTCTCAAAACCTTCCGTCTCTCGTTTTGCTAAGTCTAGGTCTGCAGTCATCTTCGATGAAGTTCGAGGAAGATTTGAAGCCCGCAAGGAAGCTGTATTTGAGATACTGCTTCCGCGGACTGGAGAATCTGACGAAGAAATTCGCGAAGAGTGCGCAGACACCATCATAGCCAGAATAGCATACAGCGTCTTAGCAACATGCAGCCCCACATCCCCCCCAAAATTCGCCCTTACTACCTTCCCCCCAGCAAATTCCAACAGCCTCGAAATACTATCCCCTACAATCGAAGTATACAAATGCCCCACGTGCAGCACTTTAAACGGATTCGGATCAGAAAACTCCGCCACCACCATCTTCCCATGATAGCTATCATCCCGCACTTGCGCTTGCAAATCCTCCGCTAAAAGCTTCGCCTTTGCAATCACTTCTGCATCGTTTATCTTAAAATTCAAAAACCCCGGCGCCGCAATGCTCACCTCAAATCCCGCTCCATTTTCTGATTGTACGGACGAAGTATTTTTCGATGAAGTTCGAGGAAGGGTCGAGGAGCGGACTGAGCCGGATTTAGCATCCGGTGAAGGAGCACTCGCAGACTCTAACGAAGAAATTCGCGAAAAAGACAAGTCCTCCAACTCCTGCACTATCTGCTCAGCAATCACCATCGGCGCTCTATGCACTACTTTCGCTAATTGCATCGCAACATTAGAAGCATAATCCGCCCCCGTATTTTCCGGCGCTACCGTCACCATCGGCTCAACTTTTACGCCAAACAGTTCCTCTACCGCCTCTTGCAGCTTCTTTCGTATCTCTTCCATTTTACTCTCCTGTCACCCTGATGTCTACCGACCCTACGCCAGAATTAATATCTACCACATCCGTTCCATCGCCAATTCTCTCGCCATCGCTCACCCCACGACCATTATATTCTACCGAACCCAGCCCCTTGTCGATCAACAACCTATAATCACTCTCTTTTCCTACTAATTCCAGCTCCAATCGCCCCACCCCAGACTTCACCTTACTATGCCCACCAAGTCTCGCCGTGATATCTGCCTTCCCCGCTCCCAACTCTATCCGCGCATTTCTCAATTCCCCGCCAGCAATCTCTAATAGCCCCGCTCCACCATCTATCTCTACATTCTCACTCGCCACCAGCTTCTCAATTCTCGTCTTTCCTGCCCCCAGCTCCAGCTTCAGCCGCTTCGTCTCCAGCACCTCTATACTTAACGTCCCTGCCCCCGCCTCTACATCCACCTCATCAAATTTCGTCCCCTTACGCACGTACACCACCACTTCACCAGTCCCGCCCCAACCAAAAATCCCATGACTCTTTTCTATCACATACAGTCTATCGCCATCAACCCCAGTCATGATATACTCATTATTTGTCTCCACTCGCACCGGCTCGTCCACCTCTGCTATCCGAAACTTCACATTAGTCGCTTTCACATTTAATTCCAGCCGTCGGACCGTATTCTCTTCAAATTCTTCTCCTACCCACGTCCCGCTATTCCCGAAATCTACTTCATCCCCCCCGCTCAACGCCACCAAAAACGATATACCACCGATCAGCGCCACCCCCATCGACACAATCAAAAACACCGCCAGCGCCAACGCAAAAGCTTTAATTACTTTTTGTGCGCCTCTCATCGAATCTCCACGCCACCAAACACACAATTCGCATCAATATATAGCGTCGTCTTTGCTTCAGCCTTACTCTTCCGCTTATCTGTCACTCCGCCAAAAATCGACGTCGACGCCACTTCTACTTTTACGTCATCCGGCACATACACAATAATCCCGCCAAACACGCTGCTTGCTCTCACGATTGCCTCGTTCTTAATCTTCGCCTTCCTCAGATCAATATCCGCCCCACCGAACACCGCATCCACTCTACAGCCAGTAAATTCCTTACCGTCATAATTCACATTCTGATCCCCAAAAGTCGACCAATATTCCTCATATTTCGGCCCACCAGTCTTCTTATTCCCCTTTTCATCATCATCCTCATCCTCATCATCGTCATCATCATCCTCCACGACTTCCGCCTCTACTACTTTTTTGCCTGCATGGCGCTCCTCCGCCTGCTCCTTTCGCGCCCTACGAATCTTATCCGCTACTTCCCCATTTGAAGTCGCTCTCACCATCACCGTTACGCCGACGATAATCAAAATAATCGGCAGCAACAATTTCCACAGTATTCCAAACGGCAAAATTCCTAAGCAACTTAGCAACAAACAAATTCCGATCACCAGCCCCGCCGTCGGTCCACCTTTGTGCTCATCGGTAAACAGCCCCACCGCGCACGGCACAATAATAAACAGCGTCCACCACCCCGGGAAGAATATATTAATATGTGCTAGCCCTAGCGCATTAATCCCCAAAATCACCCCTAGTGCCACCAGCACTCCGCCCCACAACCAACTTCCCGTTTTTTTCATCAAAATCTCCTTAGCTAATTACCCTTATTTTACCATATATCGCCCCCATCCACAAGCCAAACCTCTATTTTCCCTACTTCTTCTCCGCCTTACACGCCTCCACAAATGCCTGGAACAGCGGATGCACGTTTAATGGCCGCGATTTTAGCTCCGGATGTGCCTGCGTCGCCACGAAGAATTTACATTTTGGTGCCTCAATAAATTCCACCAACTCTCCGTCCGGCGAAGTTCCCGACACCACGATTCCGCCCTTCTCAATCTCCGGCAAAAACTTCTGGTTCACTTCATAACGATGACGATGCCTCTCCGTAACTTCTTTCTTCCCGTAAATCTCCGCCACCTTGCTTCCTTTCGTGAGCTTCGCCACATAATCCCCTAGCCGCATCGTCCCACCAGTCTCCTCTTTCCCTTTCTGCCCGTCCATGATATAAATCACGTTGTTTCCATCTTCCTCCGTCGCCCCAAACTCTTCCGAGTTGAAAGGTTTAAGAACCCTGTGATTATCTGCGAGATTATTCAAGGAAGCGGGAGTAGCACAGGAAGCCGTATTTGACATACGGCGACCGCGCAACGCATCCGCTGACGCAGAAGAATCCGCAGAGAACACAGGCGCCTCATTCGCCCCAGCATCAGCTCTACGAGCTGATGCTATTACGGCTACTTGCATCCCCAGACACAACCCTAGATATGGTACATCCTCCTCCAGCGCATACTCCGCCGCCGCAATCTTTCCCTCTACGCCACGCTTTCCAAATCCCCCTGGCACTACAATCCCATCCAAATCCTTTAGAATCTTCCCGACATCTCCTTCTTCCAAGTCCTCTGCATTCACCCAAATCAGCTCTAAGTTCACCTTCGCCCACGCCGCCGCCGCTTTCAGCGCTTCCGTCACACAAATATAGGCATCGTCATTTCCCACGTATTTCGCAACCAAGCCTATCCGCACCGTCTTCGCCCACTTCTTACCCCTGAGTCTCGAGAATTCCTCCCACCTCGACATATCCGGCGCCTTCTTATTCCCAGTAAACTTATCCAAAATCTGCAGCACCCCCGACTTTAATACATTAAACGGCACATCATATACCGAATCAATATCCGGCAAATTCAGCACCGCCTCGCTCGGAATCCCCGAAAACTCCGCGATCTTCTCGCACATACTCCGCGGCGCCGGCTTTTCCGTCCGGCACACTACCACATCCGGAATAATCCCAAACCCCCGGAGGTCTTTCAGCGCATTCTGCGCCGGCTTCGTCTTCAGCTCTTTCGACGTATTAATCCATGGCACATACACTACATGTACAAACAAGCAATTTTCCCGCCCCACCTTATTCGCAAACAGCCTAATCGCCTCAATAAATCCCAGCCCCTCATAATCCCCCACCGTACCGCCAATTTCCACGATATGAATGTCGCTCTCCGCACTCGCCCGCTCAATCTTCTCTTGCGCCAGCCCCGTGAAATGCGGCACCATCTGCACCGTCCGCCCGTGAAATCCTCCGCTCCGCTCCTTCTCGATCAATTCCCGATAAATCGCCCCCGACAGCGTGATCGAATACCGATTCGTCTCGAAATCCAGAAATCTCTCATAATGTCCCAAATCCAAATCCGTCTCCACCCCATCATGCGTCACGAAACATTCCCCATGTTCCTTCGGATTCAGCAGCCCCGCATCCACGTTTAAATACGGATCGCACTTTTGTATCGTAACATTAAATCCTTCCGCCTTCAAAATCGCCCCAATCGACGCCGCTGTAATTCCCTTTCCCACCCCCGAAAGCACACCCCCAGTCACAAAAATATATTTACATTTTTTCTCAGCTTTTTTATTTTCCTTCATCGGGCACCTCCTTATCCAACCTAATTTCTTTTGCCCACACTTCTTTATTCTATTTTAACATAAAAATCATCCCCACCATCATTTTCCGCTTGTAATTTTTACTCGCTTCCACAAGCTCAAACCAATCATTTTTAGCGCAAATCCCGTCCCCCTTTAAGAATATTGATAATCCCCCCCCTATTATTCCTCCTAAAAATCCGCCGTAATAACCTCAAAATCAATCGAGCCTAACTCGCATGTTACTTCCATCCTATCACACTTATGCTTATTTGTCAATCCAATTTTCCCGAACAATGAACATATCGCATGATTTCATCAATAAAGATATGCATTTTGTTGTATAAAATACATTTTCTAGGGGGTGCGGAGCTTACGAGCGAGCATGCAGTGCGCGAAACCCGTAACGACGGGATTGAGCGACACGTCCCTAGAAAATCGTATTTTATGCAACAAAGAGCCAAACAATACAAAAGCACAAAATCATTCATTATCATACAATATGCAACAAGAAACCCCGAACGCCCACCCCTTCCAGGATTATCATTTTTATGCTACAATAATGTCACCTCTAGCTAATCTCGTGGTTTTGCCACAAATCTATTTTAGGAGGTTCTAGCATGAGCACGTACCTTACCAAATTCCATCAGGATGGGCCCATCTCTGTTTCCGAAAAATCCCTACAGAGCTTCACATCCTTCTGTAGAGACCGTAGCCCCTCCTTCGACATCATGTTCTACGCCTGGCTCTGCGAACGTCACTCTGATGAGTTCCGCCGTCTCTGCATTCGCAATCTCCTCCGTCAGCCTTCCGCTGGTTGCGCCAGCTTACCCGCTAATGATCTTCACTATTTTTACTACGGTCGCCATCCCCTTACTCGGCTCTTCCATGTCGGCGCCCCCAAGACTGACAAACCTAGTGATACGCTCTACTGGACTCTCTACAACCGCCCCAAACTCCTTTCCGAATTCACCGAAGAATTCGCCTACAACGTCAAACATCAATATTACGACTACGACGAATCCTGCCATGACTTTATTAGCTCAGTCCTCCAGCTCCTTCTCACTCTTCCCACCGATTCGTACTCCGCAATCTCCAATCTTTTGCCAGATACTACCCTTCATCCGATGTCTGCACAAAGCCCTTCGTCCGTGCCTGCTTCGCCAGCGGCCCATGGGAAAATTTCGACGTCCCCAGCTACGGTCTCTATTTTCTCAAAACTCACCTCAAAATTGAGGGTATCGACGAGAAATTCTTCATCCAAAACGTCTGCCCTATCGAAATTACCCTCCCCTAACCACATAAACCTTAAATCCTTTCTACACTACAAACCTCGCCCCCACCCCGGCGAGGTTTCTAATAATAAAATCGGGCTGGCGTTTTCTCGCCAGCCCTTTGCCTTGGTTACGATTGTTTCAGGAAGAAATTCACTCCAGTAATCCGCCCGATTATTACCAACACAATAATAACCATGATCAAAACCAGACAAGTCACCACGCACACTTTCTGCCAAGTTGTACAATCATTCCATGCTGTCTGTATAAATTCCGATACCTCTGGCATCGCCTCGCTCAAACTCCTGTGCTCTTGCTGCGTCTTTCGCAGGATTGTCAGCGGAATTACCATTAATAGCACCGGCGCCATAGCCAAAACCGCATTCCGAATCCAGCCCCTTGTAGCATAGCCATAGGCCAGCATCAGCAGCAACGCCAAAAGCGCAACGGATACAGTCTGCAAAATCTTGGTTCGGCTGCCTTTCGTTCCAGCCATTCTGACGAACAGCCCCACCGACATAATCGACGCAGTCACCATCAAAATGTTCAGATTACGCGTACCAATCTCCGGCCGCCAGATCCAGTTACACAGGTTCAGTGGCAGATACCCCCATACATCATCCCAAAACACAGACATCTGACCGGAAGTCGCAACGGCCGCATCCAGCGCTGCCACTTCCAGCATCGTCGCCACCGACAATGCCAGCAGTAGCCCGAGCACTACGCTCATTGCATAGTACCCTCCGATAGTCCTGTCGTACAACTTTTTCATTTTTAGCTCTCCTTTCTTGGGAACGGGCGAGGATTTTGCCCTAGCAAATCGTGCTTCCCTAAATTTTTTACCTCTTGAGCTCCTACTCTCTTCCATTTCCTGTTGCTGAATCAATCAAGATCGCAACCCGCAGAAACTTCCAATTTCGGCAGAAAAAGTCTGTTCCTCGCGGAACAGCCCAGAACGCATGTTTTCCTCGCCATAAAAATCCACAAAAACACACCCTCAGCGCTATTCCGCCTAGTAACCAAAGTCAAAATGTACCTAGACTTCTCAGTCTATACCCTCATTATAGCACACATATCCAATTTTGTCAATAGATTTCTACAATTTTGCACATATTTTAATTTCAGCCTTGTAATTTTATAGAGAGTGAGATATAATAGCAATAGGTGGATTCGTAGCTCAGTTGGTTAGAGCGCTGCCCTGTCACGGCAGAGGTCGCGAGTTCGAGTCTCGTCGGATCCGCCACATGGAACAACTATGACCCGTAAGGTCTTTTTTATTATGAATATATTTTCACTCTAGCTAAATTATGTATCTATGCTATAATAATAGCAGTGGAAGTGTGTCCGAGTGGTTTAAGGAGCACGCTTGGAAAGCGTGTGAGCGGGCAACCGTTCCGGAGGTTCGAATCCTCTCGCTTCCGCCATTATAGAAATAAAATACCCGACGCAAGGAGGGTAATTTTGTTTCTATAATGATATATAATCGCGAGAGGATGAGAACCGAAGGTTCGTCACGCAGGAGTGGCGGTAGCCAAAAAGGGAGTTTACTCACTTTTTAGGCGCTACGACTGCGGTCAAGGGATTGCGTTAGCAAGCCCGATCCTCTCGCTTCCGCCATTACAAAAAGAAAGCCTTTTAGGCTTTATTTTTGTAATGCTTGGTGGGGTTTAACCGACGCTTGGAGGTACGAAAATCGTAGGAGACGAGTGAAAAGCAGAGCTTGCTCTGGCTTTTCCGAGGCGACGCCAGATTTTATGAAATTGTTTACAATTTCATAATCCTCTCGCTTCCGCCAAATAAAAGAAATCCCTTTGGGGATTTATTTTATTTGATTCAAGATGAGAGAGGATAAGAACCGGAAGTTCGTCACGCAGGAGTGGCGGTAGTCAAAAAGGGAGCTTGCTCTGGCTTTTCCGAGACGACGCCCGATTTTATAATTTTGTGAAACAAAATTATAATCCTCTCGCTTCCGTCATAAATACGTTAAACTTCTATAGTCCAAACACCTCCCACCAAAGTATCTCCCCTCCCGGAGAGATACTTCACTTCTTGCTACTGAATTATTAATCAGTAATCGCATTGATATTCTTGATGAAAATCGCATCGTCCACAATCCCCACAATTGCCGCCGCAATCATCACCCAGCCAACCACTGCCAACACTGCGTTCACGCTTACTACCATGTAAATACCAAGTGCCAACATTACTAGCGAAAGCAACAATACATAGAACCATTCCTTCACGCCAGCTGCATGTAGCTTAATCGCTGTATTCATCCGTACTAGGGCGCCATAAATCATCCATGCGCCCGCTACGATACCGATCGCACCGCTCAATTGCTCCCAGAGCACTACCGCAATCACCCCAAAGACCAGCGCAATAATCCCATATAGCAAATCATTATTATAAAAATCGTACTTCCCGTGCACCGCAAAGTAATTTACAATATGATATACGCCTTTTACGATCAAGAAAATCCCGATCACGTAGAAAACAATCTTCAAAATTCCCTGTGGATTCCAAATCAAAAGCGCACCAAACACACCAATGATTATTGATTCTAAAATCGCCAGCCACCCCGTGCTCTTCGCACGCTTCAATACTGGCTCAATAAGCTCTTGCGCCGGATTTTTTGCTTTCGCCTTCGACGAAGCAGCTTTACGGCTCGACGTCTTCTTCGACGTAGTTTTTGTTGCCATTTTGCCTCCTAATTTTTTATACTTATCCTTATTTTACCACACTTCCGCCAAAACTCACGAATTTTTATATTTTTTCCGCATTACCCCACCACGAAAGCTATTTGCACAACCTAAGAAGAAAGGCTATTTAACACTTTTTCAAACTATCACAATTATTATCCAACTACAGATTCCCTGTAGTATAATAAGTGCAACAATAAATTTAATTGAGAGCCAAAATATGGAGAATAAAAGTCAAGAAACCCCAGCTACAGGTTTACCGCGGACTGGTAATATCCCCGCCGGCGAACCAATTACTGCATCACCTCAAGAAGATTCTCCTCAGACAAATCACCATTATAATCAGCCAGCTAGCTCTACCAGAGAACTCGAGAAAAAGATTAATTTCTGGAAAAAACTTTCGATTATAGCTGGTATACTTTCATTCGCTGGCTATTTTATTACCCTTATCATTACAAATCTTTCAGCACACAAATCCGAAGCCAGTTTATTAATTTTCTGGATGGTTGGCTTACTATTCCAGAAAATCATCTTCATACTATGCGCCCTATCAATAATTGCTATCATCAGAGTCATCATCCTAAGCAACCAGCGCAAGAAACACGCCTTCAAGGACTATGCGATTACCATAATAGGGTTCGCCTTAACGCTCTCGCCCTACGCAGCAAGCAGCGTACTGTCATTATTTAGGATTACTTGGAATGATGACAACAGTATCTCAGTGACCATGAAATCAGACGACCCATATTATATCACCGGAAGCTCCAGCAGCTGGCCTGCTTGCGAAAAACAACGCAAAACCTCCAATGAGCTAAAAAATGTTAACATCAATGAATATTATCATTACATTGATGAAGCAAGGCGACGGCAAGAATTCGCAACAGAATATTACATGGAAAGCATTGCCGAAGAAATTATGTGCCAAGTAGGAGAATTCTATAAGAATAACAAACGTTACCCAAGCGAAAACGAGATCGAAAAACTTTCCCTCAACGCATCCAATGACGAAGTAAGAAGCGGAGTCTACCATATAAAACCTGAGATTGGCGCAAAACCAAACAAAACAGATTTTACAGTTCTTTTTGACAAAAGTTGCAACAACAAGGATATAGAGGAAGGAAATGTTGTAGTCTTGTCACCACAATATAACGGAAAGGGTCGTTACTGTGTTTACGATCGAATTGATGATATCCTTGAAGGCTTAGAAAAGGCAGAAGAATACTAAAGTATAAAGTAAATTGCTTTATGCGAGTTAGCATTCCATTCTAGCTTTAACTATTTAAACTCCAGGACGCTTGTGTTACAATAAAAACAAATATACACAAGGAGAATATATGAACGATGATGAATCGCAGTCAGTTCCTACTAAGGCTAGCTCCTCGGATTCACACACTGAATCGCAGACTGAGCCACAAGACGAACTACGAGACACGAAGCAAGATTCACAGCCAGCTTCAGCTGAAGTTGCTCCAGCCAGACCGCAAGATTCTCAACCAATTACGACCAATGATACCGCCACTAATAATATTCCTGCAGCAAACATTACCTCTACCAAACCAAAGAAATCTCACAAAGGCATAATAATTGCCATTGCAATCATACTTATTATCCTCGGCATAGGCGGCACCGTCTTTTCATTAGTTTTTAACCAAGGCAATACCGACAGCAATTCAGGAGATCAATCAGGAGATCAATCTGATAGTACAGTTCCTAATCAAAATGCAGGTTTTGATTTAGCTTTTCTGAAAAATAAGGAGACTAACCAGCTCTATAGTCCTCTCTCCATCAAATACGCCCTAGGTATGCTTGAAGCTGGTGCAGCAGGCAACTCTCAACAACAAATCAAAACCACTATTGGCTCACTTATCCCTCAAAAGTATCCGAACAATCAAAACATGTCTTTCGCGAACGCACTTTTTATTAATAACGATCTTCCCGACGACATGATTAAAAGCTCCTATACCGAAACTATCAACAAGCAGTTTGGAGCGGAAATCTTGCGAATTCCCTTTACTTCTGCAACTCCAATTAATGATTGGGTAAGCGACAAGACTTTTGGCCTCATCAAAGATCTACTTACCGACGAAACGCTCAAACCCACTGGCGGCCCAGCGCAATATTTTACCCTAGTTAATGCACTGGCGATTGATATGGAGTGGGTTAATAAGATTCAGCCCCTTAATGAAGATTATTACCTCAGTTTTCCAAACATTAACTACAGCTCTTCAGTTGCTAGTTTCAGGTTTACTGATTTTACGAAGTTACCTTTTAATAACTCCGCGATTAATGTCAATTCCCTACACCTTGCTGCCACTATTCATAAATATGATATTTTGAACGAACTAGGCGTCGATAATATTCGCCAAACTATTATCGATGAATACACCGACTGGCTGAATGATGAAGAAAACCCCTGCGCCGAAGGTTGGCCTGCTCCAGAAGTTTACGCTGAGGAATATCTCGAAGAGCTTGGTGACGGCGGCTATCAAACCGTTTCGAGCTCTACAGATTTTTCGCTCTATGACGATGACGAAATTAAAGTTTTCGCCAAAGATTTGCGAACCTATGATGATATCACCTTACAATATGTAGGTATTATGCCTAAATCCGCCCCACTAAAAGATTACCTCCAAAGTCTCACTACGGATAAACTCACATCGACCATCAATCGGCTCAAACCGTTAACTCTCGAAAATTTTAAAGATGGGGTCATAACGGATATTATAGCTGATATCCCTGTCTTTAAATTTCAAGATAAGTTGGACCTAAAGGACATGCTAAATAATATTGGCATTACAGATGTTTTTAGTGAAACACAGGCCGATCTTTCTAATCTAGTGAAAAATCCTACGGGTTTGTATATCGGCCAAGCCGTACATCAGACCACAGTAGATTTTAGCAACGATGGAATTAAGGCTTCAGCAGCCACGGCTATAGTTGGTGGCAAAGGCATGGGCGGATGTGGTTTCAGCTATAATTTTGATGTTCCGGTAGAAAAAATTGATCTAACCTTTGATAACCCCTACCTTTTCCTAATTCGAGACAAAGATTCTGGAGTTATTTGGTTCGTAGGAACTGTTTATGAGCCAACTATTTACGCCACGCCTAGCCTCAAATAGAGCCAAAATTGAACAATGATACAGGTATTGAGAGGTCGTAATTTGCTACGCAAATTGCTCTCTGCCTGCGTCGCTCAAAAGAAAAAGTAAACTTTTTCTTTATTCGCTATCCTCGACATTTCGAACCCGTGCTGATCCGTTACCTTATCACACCAATAAAAACAAGCCCTAAAGGGCTTCTTTTTATTGGTGCGGGTATGGGGAGTCGGACCCCAATCTCATCCTTGGGAAGGATACATAATAGCCGCTATACGATACCCGCCTACCTCCCTATTATACCACACTTTCTCCATAGACAATGGAAAACCGCCGAACTTACGCTCGGCGGTCTCGCAATTATTTCTGGAAAAACAGTTTCAGCTCTTCGCCAGATTCGCTCACCATCTTGCGCCATGCCCACCAGGCCTTCACAGCTTCCGGCGTTTCATAGGTCTCCTCGCCCGAGAAAATCCGCCGCTCAATCTCCTGCCACGTCTGCCTGTAGGCGTTCGTGAAATTCCGCTCCCGATCATCAATTGCGCTCCAGAGCATCCCCTCCGACGCCCGCAGATCCACGTCCTTGGCACAAGTGCACAGCCGCGTGATCGCCAGCGCCACCATACGCATAATCACATCCGCCACCTGGCCGCCGTCATAGCTACCCAGAGTCCCCTCTTCGCCCCGGTTTTCCACGTTTGCCGTAATCAAGAACCGCCCGTACGTCGTATTCACAACCATCACGTTCAGCTCCCCGTCGGTATACATACCGGTAAGCAACCGCTTCCCCGTCGCCGGAACCAAGCCGTTCAAAAGCTCATACCGGCTCTTCTCCAACGGCCACTTCAGCAGCTCATCAATCGACTCCTCTGCTATATCCGTGCTGCATTTACCAGCCACCCGGAAAAACCGCCGATGATACGTCCAGCCCGGCAGATTAAAGCGCAAAATACATTCTGCCTCGCCATCGTTCGGCTGCCCGTCCAGGATGAAGGTTCCCCTCGCCCTTTTCGCGCCAGCGCACTCCAGCACAATCCCCACCACTTCCATCAGGACATCAATTTCTTCGTGATACAGTGTGTTCGGCGCCGGATTGCACTCCAGGTCCTTAAACTCCAACATTTTAATTCCCCCTTATTAAAAATATCGAGCAAACTGTTAATTTTGCCCTCTCTACCAAGCTCTTATCTTAGCAAGGAGGGCAAAACTACTTCCAGTTCCTAATCGTTTTAAAATTCTTGAGTATCAAAAACTCACCCTGATGGCCTATCTCATCCATCTACTCTCATTATAGCACACATCTCTCAAAAAGTCAATAGAAAAATCACCCACCCATGTCAAATCCCTACTTTAGCACTGATTTCCTCTCTTGTAGTTCACCGTAAAATTATTAAACGGAAAACCCTGCTCAATCGTATAGCTATAAATCGTCAGATAGTTCTTCTGATCATAATACACCGTCCGCCCATCTTCGCATTCGTGCTTCACATAGTTCTCCTGCATAATCTTCCCAAACTCCTGTTCCAGCGCCCAGCCACTTCTCACCGACTTAAATTTCGCCGTATAATCCCCCGTCTCACCTTCAAAAATCGCAAAGCTCGGCACTCTCAAAGTCCCCGCCATCGCTGGATCCTTATACTCCACGCTCCCCAGCGGCAAAAACATCACCCCGAGCACCGCCAACACCACTACAAAAATCAAAAATTTCAACAGCTTAAACATCTATTCTTCCCTATCTCCCAGCTTAATAAATGATTCTACTTTCTCATCCGCATATAGACTCGCCATCATCTCGTCAAACCGAGAAAAACTAATCTTAAGCGAAGCATAATTGACCTCCGAATTCGTCTTATCCACCAGCTTCACATAATAATACCCATCCCCGTTGCTCGATAGAAACCGCTCGCTCACCTGCCCATTCTCTAGCGTCATCGCCATATTCGACCTCCCGCCATCCACATTCATATTATCTACCAAACGCCCAGTCTCCTCATATTGCGCCCCCGTTACTTCATCCGCTGCTTTTCTCAAATCACCATCGCTTTCCTGCAAAATTCGTTCCACCTCTGCCGCCTGCTCCCGCGCCGGTTCATCCACCGCCTGCGCTACTTTCGCCTTCATCAGAGTCAAATACAACATCCGCCGATATTCCGACTTGTTCATTCCAAAATTATCCCTCAAAATCTTCAAAAATCCTTCTTCGCTTCGCTCTACTCCACCCACCTTTCGATGTTCTTCAAAAGATTTATCTACTTCTTCATCCGTCACTGTAAGCCCCAACTCTCGCCCCAGCTTCAACGCATAAGTATATTCCACTGCCGAATATAGCGCCGCTTGTTTATAATTCTGGCGTACCGTATCCGCATCTTCCCCGCTTCCCAATTGCCCACCTTGCTGCTCCGCCGTCATCAAATTACTTCTATAAATCATCAAATAATCACTATACCGCACCCGCGCCCCATCTACCTCCGCCACCGGCACCGGTATCACTTGCGTCACTCGATAGATCATATCCCCCGTATCCTGGACTTTATACAGCATCGCCCAGCCCGCCACCACCATCAATATCAGTGCAATCAAAGCCACAATAATCGTATTAATCATCAATTTATGCTTCGCATATTGCAAAGGATACTTAAACTTCCGCCCATGCGCCAATACTTCTTCGCGCCGTTCTTCTACCTTCTCGCGCTCCGTCTTCGGCCTTTGTTTAAACAAACTCATATCTACTTATAATTATATCACAATCTCGCCCATTCCCACAAAAAGTACCGCTTTATCTAAGCGGCACCTTTTGTCATAGCGAATTCTAGCGAGTATATTTTTCGTTCAAATCCGAATAATCATAAAGCTCTTCCGGCTTAAACCACAAAGCGATTTCCTTCTTCGCCTCTTCCTTGTTGCCGCTCGCATGCACCAAATTTGGCACGCCCATTCCCTTTGCATCGGAATAGCCAAAGCTCATGTGCGCATAATCACCCCGGATCGTACCCATTTCTGCCGACTTTGGCTCAGTTGGGCCTACAATTTTACGCACTAGCGGCACCGCCTCAATCCCCTCTAGGCACATCGCAATCACCGGCCCCGTCATCATATAATTCAAATTATACCGAAATGCTTGCTCGCCCCTCCGCGTAATCATCTGGCCAATTTCTTCATAGTGAGCTCTATATTGATCCTCATCCGGCATTACCATTTTCATACCGACAATCTTTAGTCCAACCCTCTCAAATCTCGAAATAATCTCCCCCACAATCCCACGTTGTACGGAATCCGGCTTCAACACCACCAAACTACGTTCTACCAAATCTTTTTCTTTTCCCATAAGACTCCTCTTAGTTACTCTAATATTTACTACATTATACCATATTCCACCAATCCGTGCTATACTAATAATATCTTGTACCTTAGGAGGTGACTCATGTCAAAATATCGACCACTCCGCCCCCAGCCCATCCCCGAGCCTCTAGGTATCATGCCAGACGGCCGCAGCTACTGCGCAAATTCCGACCTGTTCACTCACAATCTTCTCGGCCTGCCTCGCGACTTGCCTGATGAAGTCTATCGGGATCGCGCCGACTTCTTCCATCACCTCTGCGACGGCCTCTAGGTCATCAACACCTCCAGAGAGGACTTTCGCGTCCTCTCTATTTTTATACAAATTTTTCCCCTCTAATTCCTATCCCCAGCTCCGGCTGGAGATTTTAATAAGCAACTTGTAAACGGTTTACAAGTTCAATCCAAAATCACCCCTATTATTTTCACAAAAATTCCAGCGGTTCAATGCAATATGTAACTATTTCTTCCTGGAAACCATAGACTAAAACTTTTTGGAAGTTAGCCACCCTTTAAGAAAAAGAGGGCACTTCGCCACAAGTTTAACTTTTTAACTCACTTATCTCGTAGTGCCATACACGCTCAAAAAACTTTCTCTCCCGCTCCACACCATTTTTTAAAAAAGCATAGTATAATAATAGAGAAGCTTCTGCCCGTACTTTAGAAAGGAGTTTACAATGTCAGAAGATCTTAACGAAATGTATGAAGATTCCCTTCGCACCGGTAATTCCTACTGTAGTAATTCCGACTGCTTCTTCCATGGACTCATCGACCCGCCCCGCAGCTTATCAGACGAAACCTACGCCCGCCAAGCCCAATTTTTCCTCGCCCCCATCGATTTATAATTAACTCCAACCACATCACAGGGAGAGTCCATGCTCTCCCTATTTTTCAACAAAAAAAGACACAAATTTGGTAACTCGGACAAGAGTCATTAACTTGCGTTCCAACAAGCGAAGCGCGTCTACTAGACACCGCTCAATTTGTAGCTATAATTTTTCTAGATTAGTGATTTCTCCGACCTAAAACTAGCGGAATTCGAGAAGAAAAAGGTGATAGTTTGCGTTCTGACAAGCGAAGCGCATCTACTAGATGAGCGAGCGAAGTCAGAATTCGCAAAATAGCCCTTTTTGGCTCGAATTTGGTGACTCGGGCGGGAGTCGTTATACGCCCGGTCGCGTAGCGACAACGGCGCGGATCCAAGAGACTCACGCATGTTCCGCAGGAACATCAATAAATAATTTCGCATTTGCGATAATTATTTATTGCTAAGACACCTGGTGACTCGGGCGGGAGTCGAACCCACAACCTTCTCCTTAGGACGGAGCTGCTCTATCCAATTGAGCTACCAAGCCATATCTATATTATACCACAAATTCCCCTTTCCCTAATACAATCACCCAAAAACAGCCCTTGTGTTATAATATACTTATGTATATCACCGAACTTATCTCCGATTACGTTGAGCATCTCGAAGTAGAGCGCGGCCGCTCCCTCAAGACCGCAGAAAATTACCAGCGCTATCTCTTCCGCTTTCGTGATATTTGCCTTGATATTCTCGACCAAGAGCCTCAACTTCGCGTCGACATCAAACCAGACGAAGATCTTAGCGACTTTAAACCCATTGATATTACCCCTGAATTAGTCCGCAAATTTCGTCTTCAGCTCAACCGCGAGACCGACCCCCACGGCGAAGGTCTGCAGACTATTACCCAAGCTTATCATCTCATCGCCTTGCGCGGTTTTCTTAAGTATCTCGCCAAACGCGAAATCAAAACCCTTGATTCTTCCCTCGTCGAGCTTCCCCATGTCATCCGTAAGCAAGTCACCTTCCTTCACTATGACGAAGTTCAAAATCTCCTTGATTGCATCGACACCGATACCGAGACCGGCCTCCGCGACCGCGCCATTATCGAGCTTCTTTTTTCCGGCGGTCTCCGTGTCTCCGAGCTTGTCAAACTCAATCGCGATTCCATTAATTTAGAACGCCGCGAATTTATCGTCCGCGGCAAAGGCAGCAAGGATCGCCCGATTTTCATCTCCGAAGCCGCCGCCGATTGGATTCGCAATTATCTCGCCGTCCGCACCGACTCACTCATCCCACTCTTCCTCAATAACAGTAAAAATCTTCAAGCCGTCGATACTTCTGGCAATTTCCGCCGCCTCACTCCTCGCTCTATCGAACGCATCGTCCAAAAATACGCCCGCGCAGCCGGCATCACCAAGCACGTCTCTCCTCATACCCTTCGCCATAGCTTCGCCACCGACTTACTCATGAACGGCGCCGACATCCGTTCCGTCCAAACCATGCTCGGCCACGCCGACATCTCCACTACCCAAATCTACACCCACGTCACCGACCAGCATCTCAAAGAAGTGCATGACAAATTCCACTCCGAAACCGACTAGCTCCACCGACAAAAACAACATTTCCAAACACCCACTTCCATAGATTTCATTCCTGAAATATATTACACCATCTATTCAGGCACAAGAATCCTTCATGAAGAATAATCAAGTGAAGAGAAAGATGAAACGATCACCTTTATCTGATTAGAACCCGTTGCGCAGAATAGTCTAGTACGCGAAAGCGGTGAGTAGCACAGGGAGACGTATTTGAGATACGGCGACCGCGCAACGCAACCGCTGAACAGCAGTAGGAACCGAACAAAGAATAAATGAATTTATTCTTTTGAGGTGACGCCCTGCTGCAGCTTTGCGAAGCAAAATGACAAAGTAATAGGCTATTATTCGCAACGGCCCACACCTTTGTTACTTAATGCTACATAGTATTAAGTAACAAAGGTAGGCAGTTTCCCAAGACTAATACGATCACAAACGCCGCAACAAGAAACGGCCCAAAATGCACCTTCGTATTTTTCGTCTTAATCGCTCCCGGCAGCGCAATAATGTCTCCCAGCAAGTTCGCTAAGAAAATCGTCCACAGCGCCAGCCACCAATCCGCTAACGCAAGCGCCAGCGCCAATGCCAGCAGCCAATCCCCCGCCCCCATCAGCCGCTCTCTCGACGCTTTATAAATCAAATAGCAAGTCCCCGCCAGAATCACCACCCCGATCCCCGCACTAATCATTCCATCCACCAACTCGCCATTATCACTCATCGACACCACACACATTTTCAGAATGAAAATCGCCAGCCCGAATATTATCGAAAGCACCAATAGCACCACCGGCAATTCCCCCCATCTCGCATCATATACTGCCAGCACCATCAGTACCACCAGCATTATCAAAATCAATACAAAAATCCCCAGCTGCGCCGCCAGAAACGGCGGATTCTGAATCAAAATTCCCCAATTATCAATCATCGGCAACAAATACGCCCACGACAACATCAAAAACGCTATCGCCATACTAATCTCCGACAAGAAATCACCCACCCCAATTTTCTTATGGCAATTTCGGCACTTCCCCCTTAGCACCAGCCACGACACAATCGGGATATTATCATACCACTTTATCCTCTTGTTGCAATGCAAGCACACCGACCACTGCCCCAGATCCTTCTTCCCTTCCGCCTTATACCGCCACCTCCACGCCTGGCAACACGCAAAAGATCCAAACACCGCTCCCAGAATAAACATCATCACCAAAATCAAAACTTCTAGTACAATATCCATAACCTTATTTTACCACAGCTCATTTCTTTTTTACAATATCGCGCCATCCATTCATATTAACTCCACCAGAAAGGATGCGACCAACAGCCGCACCCTCTATACTTTGCAAACTTAGATATCCTCTATAGACTAGACACCTTCGCCAGCACCAGCAGCAGTACCACCATTGTCTATACAATATACACCACTATTTTCCAGCTTGTACAAAATCGCATAATCACGTACATTTCGCGCCGCCGCCGCATTCTCACCATCGCAATACGCACGATTCACTACCACCATTGTATGCGCATTATCTGCATGACTATTTGCATCTCCTATACTTTGATCCACGAATTCTACATTATAATCCTCGCCATCCGGATCCACAAAATCCCCAACAATGTACCTACTAACAAAATTGCCCTGATTCACGCCAATATAAGTAGCATTCTGATTTGGAATCTTCCCATTATTATTCGCCTGAAACTGTACGATCGCCGAATTCAGCTTACTCATATCCTCGCGCCGTTGCGTATTACGTTGCGCTGCCTGTAGCTGTGGCAATGCAATAAAGACCATCAAGAAAATCAAACCCGCAATCGCCAAAACCAACACTACCTCAATGATCGTGAAGCCGCCCAGCGTCGCCCCGCCGCCTGCCATTATTTTTTTATTTTTTGCACTCATTGTGCGCTTTGTCGCCATGTTAGAAACTTCCTTTCTGTTTGCAAAGTATAACTTACCCTCATTATATCATAAGCATTTCCATATTGCCAGAACTTTTTCCAATATTTTTCCACCGCCCCCACCTATCATAGATTAAGCACCCCAAAATTAATCGAGTCTAACTCGCATGTTACCTCCATCCTATCACACTTATGCTTATTTGTCAATCCCAAAACCACAAATTCTTTGCGCAGAATACTTCTTAACAATCATAAATTCTCACTAGAGCCAGACAAAATCTTTGCAATAAACTAAGCTTGGTTTAGAATGGCCTAGTACGCGGAAGAAACGAAACGCGGAACGAACGGTACTAAGACGTACCGAGAGTGAGCATTGGAGTTTCTGACAAAGTAATAGGTCGGTATAAACCAAGCTTACACGCCGATATCACCGATGATCGAATAGATTGGGAATAATACCGCCGCCACCATCCCCCCGGCCACAAGCGCCAATACTACCATGAGCACCGGCTCAATCATGGTTGATATCGCATTCAACCTTTCGTCCAGCTCATCCTCATACACTTGCGCTGCTTTACCTAGCATCTCATCAATTCGTCCCGATTGCTCGCCAGTCGCCGCCATTTGCGGCAAAAGCGGCAATATATAATCCCGCCCTTTCAGCGACGCGCTTAATGGCTTTCCGCTCCGCACCATCGTCGCCGCTTGATTAATCTGATCTTCCAGAATCACATTGTTCATCGCTTCCGCCGAAATCTTCATTGAATCCAACATCGGCACCCCCGCCGACAATAGCATCTGCGCCGTTCGCGCAAACCGCGCATTATAAAGCCTCAAAAACAGCTCCTTAAATATCGGCACATTCAGTTTGAGCTGCGCAAAAAACTTCTTCCCCGTATCCGTCCGTCGAAACTGCGCAATAAACCATGCTAAGAACCCCACAATAATCAATATCATCCACCAATAGTCCACGAAAAAGTTAGAAATATTCACCATCACCTGTGTCACCCCTGGCAGCGGTTTCTTCAAATCCCGATACAGCCCTTCTACCTGCGGCACCACTTCAATCATCATGAATGCCACCACTACTACAATCACGAGAAGCACAATCGCCGGATACGTCATCGCTCCCCGAATCTTCGACATCATATTCGCATCCTTCTCCTGCTGCTCCGCCAACCTCTTTAACGATATGTCCAGCGTACCCGAAGCTTCACCCGCTGCAATCAATGACAGATATACCTTATTAAAAATCTCCGGAAACTTCGCAAACGCATCATGCAGCGTCTTCCCTGCCTCAATCTGCGCCGAAATCTCCTCCGCAATCGTCTGCGTTGGCTTATCTTCCGCCTGCTCCGCAATCATATGCAAGCTCGTCGACAGCGGCAACCCCGCCCCCACCAGTGTCGACAACTGCCTTGTAAACACGATCCTCTGCTTCGCCGTCATCTTATTCGACGATTGCGCAAACAGCCCCGCATCTTCCGCCGTAATTCTTTGCGGCACATACCCCTGATCTACCAAAATCTTCCCGGCCGCCTGCTCATTCTCTGCCTGCACATTCCCGGATACTACCTTGCCGGTCTTTCGATCTTTCGCCTTATATCTAAACCTTCGCATTATCCTTGCGCCAACCTTTCAAACTCTTGCGGATTCACCGCATATTCATGTGCCACATCATAACTAATCGTCCCCGCCTTCACCAATTTCGCCAGCTCCCGATCCATCGTCTGCATCCCCTGATCCACGCCCGTCTGAATCGCCATATCAATCTGATGCGTCTTTCCTTCCCGAATAATCGCCCGAATTGCCGGCGTCGCCACCATGATTTCCGCCACGCAAATCCGTCCCCCATCAATCGCCGGAATCAACCTCTGCGACACAATTCCATTCAACACATTTGCAAGCTGCGCCCGAATTTGCGATTGTTGGTGCGCCGGAAACACATCAATAATACGGTCAATTGACTGCGCCGCCGAATTCGTATGCAAAGTCGCAAATACCAAATGCCCTGTCTCCGCCGTCGTAATTGCCGCCTGAATCGTCTCAAGGTCGCGCATCTCACCAATTAGTACCACGTCTGGATCTTCACGCAGAATACTTCTTAGTGCCGCCGCAAAGCTAAACGTATCATAATGTACTTCTCGCTGCGCCACTAGCGCCCGCTTCGAATGGTGCGTAAACTCAATCGGGTCTTCAATCGTAATAATATGTACCGGCTTCTCGCTATTAATCTTATCAATCAACGCCGCCAGAGTCGTCGACTTACCTGAGCCAGTTGGCCCTGTCACCAGCACCAGTCCATGCGGCCTATCCGCAAAGCTCTCCACGATCGCCGGCACCCCTAGATCATCCAATGATTTAATATTATTCGGAATTAACCGAAACGCCGCCGCCATATTCCCCCGCTCATGGAATGCGTTCACACGGAATCTCCCCAAATCCCCAAACGCAAATGAATAATCAAACTCCTTATCTTTAATCAAAATCTTCTGCTGATCCTCATCCAGCGTCGCAAAAATCAATTCTTGCACCGTCTTATCATCTAGGATCGGGTAAGTCGTAATCGGACGCAGTACCCCATCTAACCGCAGCATCGGCGGCAACCCCACCTGAATATGCAAATCCGAAGCATTCCGATTTACGCATTCCTCTAGCAGAGCCTCAATCGTCACATCCGTCGAAAGCGGCGCTGCCGCCTCCACGGGACTCTCCGTCGGCACCATCACAGGATCACTCCCCGCCGCACTAGCTGCTCCATCCGTAGCAGAATCACTCGTCGCGGCATCCTCCACTGGCTTTTCCGCTTCTAGCTTCGGTTCCGGAATATCCGCCATCGTCACCCCAGCCGGGGTCGCATCCGCCATTTTAGCTGCATCAGCCGCATTCACTGTCACACCGTTCGCACCAGCCGCACCGCCTGCACCCGCCGCCGAGACCGCCGCTGGAGCTTGCACCGCATCCGCCGGAGCAAAAGGCGAAACCGGAGCCGTACCCGCCGCATCAGTTGTATTCATCGTTGCTTGATTTGTCCCACTACTTTCCATACTTACATTATACCATAAGAATAATCCCTACAAGCATTTTCCCCAAATTTTCTTCCCCTTCTCCGCCAAGACCACCTCAAAATAAATACCTCTATCTCAAGGATTACTTCCATCTTACCACACCATAACCATTTTGTCAATCCCAAAAATCTAAACACGCACCTTTTGCCAATTCGGGCCAGCCTAATGAAATAATCGCCTCTTTGCCTAAGTCGCCTCCCAGCTCCTCCCCATGGGGAAGGTTATTTTCCGTGCTAAAACGGGGCACTACTTGTCCTTTTCTCACGGGACTCCCGGAGCGCCGGCTTGCAAATTATATAATTACTAGGCTCTTGCCGTAATTATATAATGCGGCAAGACGGAAACGGAGCGAGGATGAGCGGCTTGACCTCGTGACGACAGAGGTCAAGAACGCGACCCGGAGAAAAGCGATAAATAGTGCCCCGACAAACCGACCGCCAAAAAGCTAAGAAGGATTTAGTATACCACCCATCTCTCATCAAACCTCTTCTACGCCACTAACGCTAGTAATTTGACTATGTCAAATCACTAGCTACTCGATTAACTTCTTCTATAGTCGTCACCCCCGCCAGCGCCTTCAGCATCCCATCCTGCCGCATCGTAATCGTTCCATTCGCCTTTGCCACTTTCATGATCTCCGCCGAAGTCGCACGCGACACAATCAACTTCTGGATATCCTCATTCACATCAATCGCTTCGTAAAGCCCCGCCCGCCCTGCATATCCGCCTGGTGCATCCTGATCCTCAATTCCCTTCACTAGAGTATAAGATTTCTGCCCCGCCAGCGGCAATCCATTATACCCAAGATCGTCACTCACCTGCGCTACATCTTCCTGTGTCTGCGGCAACAAATCCCCCACTACATTATTGATTTCTTCCGCTTCCATTTCTGTACTCTGATAAGCCGTCCGCTTTTCCGCCACTCGTCGTACCAGCCTCTGCCCAATCACCGTATTCAATGTCGACGCCAGCAAAAACGGCTCAATCCCCATATCCAGTAACCTCGGCAAAATCCCCGCCGCACTGTTCGTGTGCAAAGTACTAAATACCAAATGTCCCGTTAGTGCCGCCTGCACCGCCAAATTCGCCGTCTCGCCATCACGAATCTCCCCCACCATTACCACGTCGGGATCTTGACGCAATATACTCCTTAGTCCCGAAGCAAAAGTCAATCCCGCATCCACGTTCACCTGAATCTGATTAATCCCCGTCATCTTATATTCCACCGGATCTTCCAGCGTCACAATATTAATCTTTTCACTCTTAATTCGCTTAATCAATGCATAGAGCGTCGTACTTTTACCCGAACCAGTTGGCCCTGAAGTCAAAATCATCCCATTTGGCCGTCCCAGCCCCTGCAATACCGTCCTTAACGACCGCCCTGTCATCCCCATTTTCTCAATTTCCATCGCCGTACCGCTTTTATCCAACAACCGAATTACCACCTGCTCCCCCCAAATCACCGGCGAAATTGCAATACGAAGATCTACTTCCTTATCCCCCACCATCACCGCGAATTGACCATCCTGTGGGATCCGATGTTCATCAATCTTCAAATTTGCCAAAATCTTAATTCTTGATACTAATGCTGGCTCAATCGCTTTCGGTAGCTCCATCACTTTTCTCAGCACACCATCAATCCTGCAACGGATAATCAAGCTACTTTCCAGCGGCTCAATGTGCACATCGCTCGCTTTTGATTTTACCGCAAATTCCAAAATACTCGTCAATGCCTTAGAAATCGGCGAATCTTGCGTAATCGTCTTTACATTACTACTCGCCTGCGCCTGCGCCACTTCCTTATTAGTGACTTTTACCGCCTGCGCCACCCCCGTAAAATCTCCTCGATACTGACTAAGCACCGATTGAATCCCACCATTCGATGTCATTACCGCTCTGACCGGCTTGCCCGTCAAAGTCGCCAAATAATCCACCGCCTGAATGTTTCCCACATCCAGCATTGCTACTACTAGCTGTCCATTCACTTCACCTAACGGCACTACCATCGAACGCTCCGCTACTTCTAGTGGCAACAGCGTCAAAACATTCTGGTCCATCTCTACATTCTTGAGATCTACATACGGCACTCCCATCACCAGTGCCGTCGCGTGCGCAATCATTTCATCCGTCGCCAGCCCCTGCGCCAGCAGAGTCTCAATCAGCGGGCGTTTTGTCTGTTCGACTTCCGCTTGTACTCGCTGTACTTCCGCCGCATCAACCAGGCCATCATTTACGAGTAGCCCAATTACCCTATCCAGACCGTCTTTTGTTAGTAATGCCATTACTCTTCTTCCGGATTATTCTCTTCCCCGCCTTCGCCCTCATCCCCCTCATCTTTTTCTTCTTCCTTCGCACAAGCTTCTAGCTCAATCTCATCCAGAATTCCGTTCTGATCAATATCTTCACATCCGCCCACATATACCTCAATTGTCGGATTAATCGCCGAACTATTAAACACCTCCGGATCCGGCATCACCAAATCGCTCTCAATCACATGATTTATCGTTTTGAACTTCACCGAAGCCTTACTCGGATCACCCAAAATCGCCTGACACGCAAAAAACGCCGCCAAAGTACCAATACTAGCAATCAATATCAATGTAAAAACATCCGACTGTTTCATTTCTTTTTACTCCCACTATTACTATCAGTTGCTCGCACCGTCTTTTCGCTCTCTAATGTCCAAGCTTCATCCATATAGAAAGCATTTGCCCTTGCTTGCAAACTAATACCCGTCGTAGTCCATTCAGCAGTCGCATAGGTAATATCGAAATCCCTAATCGACCGGTCAATATTATTTAGAATCCTTAGTACTGTCTCGCCACTACCATTCACTCGGAACGTCACCGGCATCGCCTCTACACCGCTCAACTCATCCAAAATTATCGTCTCATCTCGCGGCGCCATATTCTCCGGCTCCCACTGAGACAAGATAAATAATTGGTTCAAACTCGCCATCAGCGCCTCAGTGTTCTTCCGCGCTGGCAAAGCATCAGAAATCACCCTTAGCGACGAACAAATCTTTGTCGCCTGCAAAAGCTGCTGCCGCTCTTTCGCATCCGTCGCCTGATTATACAGCGCGTTAAAATCAATCCGTTTCCCTTCGCTATCGTAGCAATTCTCATTCCTTTGCCTTGCCACCGACTCCAAATCTTCATTCTTTGCCATTTCTTCAAACACGTTATAACGCAAGCTCCCCACCACTTGTTCCAGCTGCACTGCATTTGGCTTACAATCGGCTAACTCTCGATCGCTCAATCTTTTATCACCATTTGTATCCGCACAGATACCAATATTCTGGATCGTCTTCTCGTAGCTAGAAATCGCCTCATTCTTCGCCGTGATCACATTCGCATTAAACTGAATATACTTAGTAATAAAATTCATCAACACCAGACAAGTCCCCAAGACCAACGACGCCCCCAACACTTCCAGCATCGTCAATTGTTGCGCTCTAGAAATCTTCTGCCGCTTACTTTGCGCCGGTTTATTATCAGTTGCCATCCTAGTTTCCTCCCCTATTATTAGAATTGTTCAAACACTCCGTATCATCCTCAGCACACTCTGCCGCCTCTTGCGTAAACATATTCCCAATCTGCACATAAGAATCCGTCACGTTCTGTCCTAGCGGACCAATTGCAATCATATGTTTATTCTGGAACGAGAAAAACCCTTCCGCAAATGTCGTCGTACCCGTAAACTTCAAGACTAAATTACCACTTTCATCACGCCCGTTCGAAGATTCCGCCACGTCAAATCCATTTTCCGCCAGCATACAATCATTCGTCGAAGTCCACCTTGTCACGCCGTTCACTACCGACCCGCGATATTGATAGCATGCACTCACAAAATGCTCCACATTCGAAATCTCCCCATCCAGCGACATCCTCCCCGCATCTAGCCACTGTGTAAATTGCGGCGTCCGCCAAACTCTCACCCTTAATGGCACCACTCTCTCGTCTTCTTCCTCCCCTTCTCCCTCTGCTTCCGCCGGCTGCTCCTCTGGCACTAGTTCACAATTCTCTCCGTTCTCGTCGCAAACTTCCACCATTCCATCGTTATCCAGCCCCGGAATTCCTTTCTCCACTTCCGCTGTCGAACTATAATAATACTTCGCCCCCTCTACGGTCTCGCCGCCACGCTGCGACGCCTCGCATCCCGGAATCTGCAAATCCCACCACGCATAAAAACTATCGCCAACCTTGTACGCATTTCCCTCCGCATCAGTTTCACTAATACAATGCGTCGGAATCTGATTTCCATCCGCATCCACATAGCGTCCATAATCATACTTTGTCAGCGCCACGCCTTTCTTAAACGACTCCAACACTCTATAGTCAATCAACGGATCTACCAGCGCATCCGCCTGCCCCTCCAGCCGCACTAACCCATTCTCAAGGTTCACATTCAAAAGCGACAACCGCACACTGTCCGATCCTTGCGGTAGCATCACCCCTAGCGCCCCAAACACTCTCGAGAGCACCTTCTTCTGCCCAATAATCTCATCAATATTTTCCAGCTGCCCCTGGATCGTAATCAAGCTATCCAACTCGCTATACTCATTCAACTTCGCCGACATTGTCTCCAGTCTTCCATCTTGATTCGCCATCACAATGTCTTGCCCACTCTTAATCCCGAACAGAATCACCACTGCTCCTGCCGCCACGCTCGAAACTAGAATGCACAAAAACAGCACTAAGTTTCGCACCTTCTGCGCTTTAATCATCTGCATCTTTACTTCCGGTACCAAATTAATCTCATAATTTGTTTTCACCGTCGAAGTAATCACTGTGCCCCCCGGCGTCGCCGTGGTTTGCTTCCCCATCAACTTCGCAATCGCCGCCTTTCCCTTCTCGCCGATTTCCTTCAAATCACTACCAATATGTTCAAAAAACTCGTTCATCTATCATTACCCCTTTCCGCAAGCCCAATCGCCACTGCAAATTCGCTTGCCACCGGTTGCAATACTTGCTGTTGTTCCGGCGAAACTCTCACCAACTGCCACGGATTTCCCTGCGTCGTCGGCACGCCCGTCTTCGCTTCAATATATTCCGCAATAAATGGAATCATCCCCGCAAACCCAGACAACACAATCCCGCCCACCGGCGCATTCATATATTCCGATTTGAAAAACCTCATCGACTTCGCCAGTTCCGAAGCGAAGCTTTCCAGCGTCGAATCCAGCGCCTTAAACACTTGCCCCTCTACCTTATCCTGCGCCAAACCAAACTTCAAAATAAACTGCCGCGACTGTTCTTCCTTCACCGACAATGATGATGAAACCGTACTTACTAGAAGTGCAAACCCGCCCGGAATCGACCGCACCAATCTCGGCACGCCCCGATACATCATCACGAGATCCGTCGATCTCTCACCCAGGTCAATAATCATCCGCGCATCTTGCGCCCCCACCGGCGTCAACGCCCGCGCCATCGCCAGAGACTCCGGCTCCTGCGCAATCACATTCAATCCATAAGACTCGATCAGTT
Organism: uncultured Candidatus Saccharibacteria bacterium; assembly: GCA_964581595.1. Taxonomy (GTDB): domain Bacteria; phylum Patescibacteriota; class Saccharimonadia; order Saccharimonadales; family Saccharimonadaceae; genus Nanosyncoccus. The sequence goes on along the minus strand of CAZOPB010000010.1, from coordinate 6,068 downwards.
CCATCCGCGCTTCTGCATAGTCCACCGCCGCCGAAGAAATCAACACCTCCGCCTTCGTCGGATCATGCGGGCACACCCCCAACGACAAATAATCCGCCGTCGCCTCGTCTATCGGCATCGGAATATACTTATCCAGCTGGTACTTCACCATATTAATCAGCTCATTCTCCGGCATATTCTCTACTCGCACAATCGCCGTAAAAGTCTTCGCCGCCGGCATCCCCACCGCTACATTCTTCGTCGTAATTCCGGCTTGTTTCATCGCTCCGAGAATCGTCTCCCCTAGGCGCCTCTGCCCCGCCGCCGAACCATCCTCTAAAACTCTTTTGTCTACCGGCACATAAGCAAATTTCTGCAACACCCAGCCATGCTGCGCATTACCCGCCAGCTGTACCAAACGTATCGCTGTCGTCCCAATATCTAATGCGAAGAAATCGCCCACGCCATGAATTAAACTCATATTACCATTATAACCATAAACAATTCAAAAATCAACGCTAAAATCGCCCACTTTTCCATAAATTCTCATCAGAATTCATCTCTTCCTAACCTCAAATCAAGAACCATTACGTCAATCCAGCTAATCATTGCACTTCACTACACCAACAACCAGCGAGGCAAACTCGCATGCTATCTCCATCCTATCACACTTATGCTTATTTGTCAAGATTATATTGCAAAATACTTGATTATTTAATAACATTATGTTACAATAATAGCATTGGCTACTTTTTTGTAGTTCAAACCACAGAAGTGATAGGGGGATAATACTTCTGATTGTACCTTAACTCATCGATTTTTGTGAAAAAAGGAGCCTCGCTATGAAAATTTCAGCCCACAGTCTTTATATCAACCCCAATCCTGATTTCTATGACCTCGAAAAACTCTTGCCCGACCTTCGTCAAGCCACCGAGTTTCCTGCTATGCTCAATATCGAACAGCTTATGTATCTCGGCTACTCGAATCTTACTCTCTTTATGAGCACCCTGCAGCACCAGCGTGAACTTCTTGAAACCGAAATCCAGAAACTCCAGCACGAAATTGACGATTTCGATCTCCTCAGCTCCAGCTGCGTCCAAACCATGGCTCAAGAATCTGGCTGCACCTGGACCAGCTCCAATCCCCAGTCTTTCGAACAAATCGCCACCCTATCTTCCCGCAATCTCGCTCGCGCCTGCAAAACACCGCACACCTGTCAGTTTGGCCACTACATCGCCGAACTTTGCAAGCCTAGACACAGCCTCTGCCCCACAGACTCCTCCACTGCCTGCGGCAAAACTTGCCAAACTTGCCTTGTCAAAAATCCCTTTTCCGGCTCTCCCTGCATCTTCGCCGAAAACACCGAAGAGCTCATCGATACCTACATCGGTAACCTCATCGGCTTAGAAAATCGCTACACTGATTTTATCAAACAGCTCGGCACCTACATCGACCGCATCAATCATGCTAAGCAAGATATCGCTTTCAGTCGTCCTCGCTTTCTCCGTTGGCGTCCTCGGATTTACGTTAATCCCGGCGACCAAGCCTTCCATTTCCGCGTCAAAGAATCCTCCGACGGCAAAGTTCAAATTATCCGTCACCGAGTTATTTGTAAAGACATCCTAAAGGGCAAAAACTTTGGCCAGTACTCGGAAGCAACCTACATCGACATCCAGAGCAATATCAAATTCACCTGCAACCATACCAACCGCCTCCTCACCTTCCATGATTACGAGCTCCTCCATAAGGAACCTGACTTCGCCCGCATCTGGCTCAAAAACTACACCTGGCCCACCTACAACGAAAGAGATATCAAAATCCGAACCGCCCTCCAGCGAGCCTTCGCCGAGCTCCTCCTCGGCTAATCACAAGATCTCCAAATCCCGACTCGCCTGAGCCGGGATTTTTCTATATACCCCTAACGTCCAGCTCGCCTCGCCAGCCTCAACCAATAGAATCTTTCTCGATTTCCGCCAACCTTCCCCACTGTTTCATTATCCCGTTTCTTCAAAACCACAAAACCGTTCTTCCCTAGCCACCGCTCGAAATTCTGTATAATTTCTCGTCGCATTCGCTCGTTCTTCACCACCCCTTTTACTAATTGTTCCGATCGTGCCTCAAACTGCGGCTTTAGCATCACAAGAAAGTCCGTATCTCTACGAGCTAATTCCATCTTAGCATACATAAGCACTTTTGTCAAGCTCACAAACGACACATCCGCCAGAATAGTGTCAATACTATCCAGAAGTTGCGGCATATACGTAACTTCTTGCTCATCCTGGTCTTTGGAGATTAAATACCTTTCGCGAGAAAAAGGTCTAAAGCGAAGCGTAAAAATATCCGTTTTCTCATGTAGCTCCACTCGACTATCAAATCTGAGCGGTGCTTTCATCTGATTCGTCCCCTTCTCTACGGCTATCACCCGCGCCGCCCCCTGTTTCAAAGCTAATTCCGTAAATCCCCCCGTCGACGACCCAATATCCAGCACCGTCTTCCCCCGAAAGTCATAGCCGAACGCCTTCACCGCTTCCGCCAATTTCAGCTCCGCCCTACCAACTATCCCTTGCTTCATCATTACATATATTATATCACATATCTAAAAATCAACCTAATACACTCCACACCAACCCAAGCACCAAACCATCCACAAAAAGCAGCCTAGCACCTCTCTGACTTATACTCTTCACTAGAGCAACGCAAGACTGCCTTTTCCGGCTAAAACCCTTCGCCAAAGCGGTGCGAGACAAGGCGAAAGAGAGCAACAGAACGAGCCGTATTTAGCACACGGCGAGGGAGTATCGCATCTTCAGACGCCGCAATAAGTCGTTATTCGCAAAGGCTCTACCTTCTACAGCTTAACCATTTAGAACCCTTGGCGTAGAATGGGCTAATACGAGGCAGGCTCAAGCACCGCAAGCGAACCGTATTATACATACGGAGAGCGCGGAGCGGAGAGCATAACGAAGTAGTAGCCCGTTATTCGCCAAGGCCCCGAGAGTAAATAGTTTTATCTATTTACTTTTTACGTTCACGATATGCATACGTCTCCGTATCCACGGATACTATATCCCCGGTTTTGATGAACGCCGGCACCTTGATCACCACGCCAGTCTCCAACGTCGCATCCTTCTGTACCGACGAAGTCGTATCGCCTTTTACTGCCGTCTCAGTATAAGTCACTTCTAGCCAAATATTTTTCGGCAAAGCCAAATTAATCGCAGTGCCATTATAGAATTGGATTTCCATCTCATCACCATCGCGCATGAAATCCTTCGCATCCCCTACCATATCCGCCGACAGCTCATACTGCTCAAAAGTCTCCGGATCCATGAAATAAAACTTCTCATCATCCTTATAGAGGTACTGAACTTTCTTTGTGGTAACTTCCGCCGGCTCAATTTTTTCTTGCCCCTTAAAAGTCTTTGGCAAAAGCGCACCCGTAATCAAATTTTTCACCTTCACATTCACAATCGATCCGCCCCGCCCCATCACCTTTTGTGAATATTCAATCACCTTATATGGTTGACCATCCAAAGTAATCAACACATTTTTCTTCAAATCAGTTGGACCGTACATGGTTTATTTTACTCCTATAATAATTATATTCTCAACCTAGAATCCTTTGCGAAAAGCCCCGATCTAAGTGACTCATCGCAAAAACTTCTCTATTACGCCCAATCACAATGATTACACTGCATCGGGGTCCAGGGGCCACAGCCCCTGGCGGTTTTAGGGGTCCGGGGGAATCCGAACCCCCGGGTTCTTTTCTATCTACTTTTCTTTCAAAGAAAAGTAGATAAAGTAATTCTAATAACAGAATAATTTTTTCCTAAAACAACCTATCTTTCGGCGACAAATGGAAGTAACGCCAAATGCCTGGCTCTTTTTACAGCGACTGCCAGCTGCCTCTGTTGCTTCGCCGTAAGCCCAGTCTTGCTCATTGGCTCAATCCTACCGTAAACGTCGATATAGCGTTGCAAAGTCTTCACATCGCGATAATCAAAATATAAATTTGGGTTAGTCTTTACTTTTCTCATAATTTAATCTCCTTTCCCACCGCTAAAATGGAATGTCATCCAAATTGATTGCTTCATCATCCGGCAAATCTTCTGGCACGAACTCTTCCGCCGCCGCCTTCTTGCTGCCACGCGAGCTCGAACCACCGCTAGATTTATTACTACTATAGCTACCGGAATTACCTCCGCCCCCACCACCAAGGAACGCAAAATCTTCCACAATCACTTCCGTTCGTGAGCGCCTCTGACCGCTAGACTTATCTTCCCAGCTACGCTGTTCTAGACGTCCTGACACCATCAAGCTCGCGCCCTTCTTGGTGTACTGAGCAATCGTCTCACCTGCGCGCCCCCAAGCCACACATTCAATGTACGACACCTGATCTTGTTGGCTGCCATCGCTACCTTTAAAAGTACGATTCACCGCGATAGAAAAGTTCGCTACCTGTGCACCACTTGGTGTCGCTCGAAGCTCTGGGTCACGTGTTAAATTACCGGCAATAAAAGCTTTTGCAAATCCTCGCATTATTTCTGTTCCTCGTTATCGTTGGTATCTTCGCCATGTGGCTTGCGAGCAGCTTGCTTCGCTTCGTATTTGAGCTTCCGCTCATCTACCGTCACCAACAAATAACGCAAAATCTCATCCGTAATATTGAGCACGCCCTCAATTTTAGCTGGCGCCTCAGCCGGCAATTCGACTTCGTAGTAATAATATACTGCAAAATCCTGCCCACGCACCGCATAAGACAAATGCTTTTTGCCGTCATTTACTTCTTTGGTAATTTTACCACCGTTCTTCTCGATCAAATCTTTGATTTTACCAGTGGCTGCGTCCAAATTCATCTCCAAATCAGGATGAATCAACACAGTAAGTTCGTAATTCTTCATTACAACTCCTTTGGGTTAAGCAAGCACGGCTCCGAGGACTCCCTACACACCTGCTCGCTGAGCTAATATACCCTATAAATATAGCACAAATCCCCCATTTTTACAATCCCCTTTCCGCATCTCCTCTCACCCCAGTTCTGCAAGTTGTTGCGAAGCGGCAACTTGTAAACCATTTACAAGTTCACCAACATTTTTCCTCTGTTATTTTCCCAAATTGTCCATCGGTTCACCACAAACTATCAAAAAGAGAACCATTTCTAGTTCTCCTTTCTTGCATTTTAGTATCTACCTATCTAGCCACGCACCGCACAGACATACCCTTGTCACGATCCCAGCCACCGCTAACGCCTGCACTAGTCGAAACAGACAAAAAATTAGCCGGAGACGTCATAGTAACCCTGCCAGATGTAGACGTCCAATAGTAACCATTGCTCCCTATATTAGACGCCGAGCTAGTATCAACATAACCTCCATACATAAAGTAGTAAGGTGCAATCTTTATATTATTAGCTGTATCCGTAACACTAGCTGTTAATCCACTAACCAAATTATCATATTGTCCTCCGCTAGAAGAGCCTCCGCTCGGTAACATCCATCCTTTTGCACAAATACTACTTTTCGCAGATACACCGGTGTCCCATGACTCAGTGCCCGCCGTAGCAGCAGTATAAGTATAATAATTTCCAATCAAATAGTGTGCTTGTTCATCACTTGTGGTATTTGTACCCAAACCTTCTTTCTTGCTCCAATTAGGACAACCTTCAAGTTTAGTAATATCACTTGTTCCACAGCCATTCTGATTCATTGGCGTAGTGTAAACATATTCTCCCGGATTATAGGAAAAATATCGATTTCTAACACCAGGAAAAGACGTAATTACGCCATGTTGAGTATCAACTGGCGGCGTCCAATTATCCACATCAGAATCATCACTAGTTAAGGCTTTACTGGCATTTAAGTCTAGACCAAGATTCTGCGTCATCCAACAATTGCCATCCTTAAGTTTCGCTACCCAATAAGTTTTTCCGTCTCTACTATCAATCAATTGCTTGCCAGTTTCATCCCCACCCGCGCAAATTTCCGCCGTCATATCTTGCATATATCCTATATCACTCCACGACGTCACCTTCGGTTCCATCACCGCCGACACAGTTACATAGGCCGTATAATGTCCAGCAGGTTTATCTG
>CAZOPB010000009.1:0-44180 GCA_964581595.1 uncultured Candidatus Saccharibacteria bacterium | reverse complement strand
AAGTTATTATGAGACAACGAGTATTTTTGGGTGAAGTTATTTATGAGCTAATACGATTTTCCCCACAAAACCCAAAACTTATGTTACAATAGAAATGTTATCAGATTTATTATTAAACAAGCTATCGCAATTTTTGTGATGCAGTTAAATAACGACACCATAAGGTGGACTAACTGCATGTACAGCGATGTGCTTGTAATAAGTCTGATAACACCCTTGTGGTGTCATTTTTGTATGCAATAAGTGACGCTATTGCATGCAAAACTCCCTTGGGTAAATAATTAACCAAAAGGAGGGTTAGCTCAGATGCTGCGCAAAAGAATAAAGAAAAAGAAACCATTAAAACTTTTTACTAAACAAAAGCTTCATAGTAAAAGTACTTATTTCTACAAACAACGATGGTTCTTATATAGTATTCCTCTTGCTAGTACGCTAGCTCTCCTTTTAGTAATGGGATTTAGCATTAACCCCCTTGTATCAGGCGGCAAGGAGGTTTATGCGGCGATAAATGAAGATTTGGGGAATGGTTCGACGATTTCAATGGCGATCATGAATAAAGGCTTGGAAGTAGCTAATGAAGGCATAGTAAGTACCGATGTAGAGGCTGGACAAGTTTCATATATCGATAATACGATTAAGGTCAGCACGAATAAGATTGGTAAGTACTATATTGGCGTGCAAGCGGCTAATAATAGCAGTAAACTGACTGGCGCTACCCATAATGCACAAATTAATGAGGTGGGGACGAATGTAAAACCGGAAAATTTTGGAGATAACACTTGGGGGTATGTACTAACTGATAATACTACGGCAGCAAATGAAGATTTGGTTTATAATACGCTGCCAGCCTATAGCGCTAGTACTACCCCGCAATATGCTTCAACCAATGATCCCGCTAACGGCGACCATGAGCTAAAGCTCACCTTCGCCGCGAAGATTCGCGCCGATAAGCCCGCGGACCATTACCAGACCATCGCCCTCGTGTCCGTGGCAGCGGAGGCGAAAAAAATTACCCTTGAAAATATTACCTATATGCAAGACATAAATACAAATATTTGCTCCGACACCACAGAAGCTGATGTTAACGGCAATTATCAATACCAACTCATTGATAAACGTGATAACAAAACCTATTGGGTAGCCAAATTAAAAGATGGCAGATGTTGGATGACGCAGAACCTCGATCTCGATCTTAATACCAATACTGCGCTCAGCAGTACATTGTCCGACGTGACGAGCTGGACGCCTCCAGTTTCCACGCAAAAAACAACAATCTCTAAGTTTCCTAGTACCGATGATTATCCTAATTTCTCCTATGACCCAGGAAATTATGTATACACCACACCTACAACACAAAATACTTGCGGCAGTACAAGCTCCAAAAAGACACAGTTAAATGGCTGCCCAAACTGGAAGGCGATTACGCCTACGACCGGTGATAGGCAAACTCATTATCTAGCTGGAAATTACTACAGCTATCATGTCGCAGTTGCTGGTGCTAAACCTGGCTTTAATAGTAAAGCAAATACCAGCATATGTCCTTCTGGATGGACATTAGCATCAACAGAAGAATGGCTTTCCAATGACGATAGCTTACTTAGCAGATATGGCGTACAGAAAACTTTAACTGGCACCATAGACGGAATTACATACGACATTAGGCAGGCTCCATTATACTTTCTCTATGCAGGCGCGGTCATTGACGACTCTCTAGTTTCTGCAGGCAGCTCAGCCGATTATTGGAGTGCATCTAATTGGCATGACACGATGGCGAATAGTGTTGGTGCTAGTAATAATGTATCTAGTGGACTAGGATATAGTAGATATGGCAAATCCGTCCGTTGCGTCGCCAGATAAACCATAAAAACCGAACTAAGGGGTAGAAAATTGTCCGGTTTGCGGATACTCTACCTCTATACCAACCGGACAAAAAGGTGCAAAATTGTCCGGTTGTTCGATTTTTGCACATCTCCACCCCACCGCCGGAGCAGGGCGGAAATTTAGGCTTTACTGGAAAGATTTTCAAGAAACTACTAGTACCACAAATCATTTTCCAGATTTTCCACCAAAATTACCACAAGCACCAAAAACTATGTTATATTAGAACTATATGAATAAGGAAGTTATTTATTTGGAGCCTGAGGATGATATCACCGACATCCTGACCAAGCTCCAGCAGGCAGAGCAAAAACTCGTGGCCCTCGTGCCGCCCAAAAAAGCCACTATGCTCCGTAGCGCGGTGAATATGAAGCTAGTCGCTCGTGTCGCCAAAGAATGCGAAAAAGTCGTTGTGATCGTGACGGCAGATCCAGCAATTGTCAAGATGGCTATGGCCGCGAAGATCCCCGTCGCTAAGACACTCCAATCTCGCCCCGTCGTCCCTACTGAAGCGAATCTTAAAGACGCCGAAGCTAGCGAAGATGTTATTGACGAAGAAATGCTAGAGAATAATAAAACTTCCAAAAACCCTAAACCCGCCAAAGTTTCAAGCGAGACTTCAGAGACGACGCCAGAGGCTATCGACAATATTGATATGAATCTCGATGAAGAAAGTCTCGAGAATACTTCCAAAAAATCTGAGAAATCCAAAAAGTCCAAGAAGGCGCCTAAGGATCCTCAGAATCTTAACTTCTTTCAAAAATATCGTAAATGGATTATTGCCGGTTCTGCCGCCACGGTGATATTAGCGGTAGTCTTGGTTTGGGCGTTTGTCTTTGCGCCGGCAGTCCAAATTACTGTAGCTATTAGTAGCACGCCAAATAACTTCTCCGAAAATGTTCGTTTTACTACCGATGAAAATGCTCAAAATCTTGAAGAAGGCATCCTCTATATCGAACGGCTCACTCTCGATAAAACTTATAAGACTGATATTACCGCCACCGGCGAAGAAGACCGTGGTAATAAGGCTTCTGGCCGTATTACCGCCGCAGTCAGCTTTAAGCCCGCCGATTTTATGGGCATGGGCGGGTACGGCGTTTATATTAATGTAGGCGACCGGTTTACTAATAATGTGAATGGGCTTACTTATGTTGCCACCTCTAGCCTTAGCAACGTCTGGGATGGTGAGGAGGCTTCAATTAGCTGTGATAATGGCACTTTGAGCTCTGGGTCTGGCTTCCGCCGTACTTGTCAGCTTAGCGTAACTGTATCCGTCGAAGCCGAGAGCGGCGGCACCGAATATAACGTCAGTGCGGGTAGCAGCTGGGCGCCATTTGATGCTGGTAAAGTCACCATTTCTAATGGCAGTCCTATCTCTGGCGGTACTACTGATATCGTCAAGGTAATTAGCGAAGACGATATTAACAAAGTCAAGGAAGCCGAACTTGCCGCACATACTATCGAAGGCAAAGAGGATCTCTTGAGTGACATCGGCGAAGATATGGTTCCGATCGAAGCTAGCTTCAAAAACGAAGTCACCGAAGTCAAGACTTCGCCAGAGCGGGGCACAGAAGTAAAGGCAGAAGATAAGCCTACTGCCGAGCTAAAAATCACCAACTCCGTCTACGCCATCAAGAGTAGTACTATCGACGAGTATATTAAGCAAAAAATGACCCTCGCCGAAGATCAAAAGATTTACTCATTTGGTAGTCCATATTTCGAGCGCTTCACTGATATTGAAAATGAAGCTCGCCTTAAGACTACTGTCGAGACTGGTCCTACCGTCACCGAAGAAGATATCCTCGAAAAGGTCAAAGGCATGAAGACCGGTCAAGTCGCCGCCGCCCTGCGTTCTATCAATGGAGTAAGTTCTGTTAATATCACCACATCCTACTTCTGGGTCTGGTCCGTGCCAAAAGACTCTAGCAAGATTACTATTAATCTTGAAGTGGAGGATAAGTAATGAAACTGATTGCTCTAGATGTTGGCACTAAGCGCATCGGCGTCGCCAAAGCCGACTCATCTGTTCGCATCGCCATACCGTATAGCGCCGTCGAAGTTGATGGTACCGAATTTAAAAAAATCGCCTCGCTCGCCCGAGCTTGGGATATCAATAGTTTCGTCATTGGTCTCCCCCGCAATTCTAAAGGCGAAGAGACCGAGCAAAGTAAATATGTCCGCAAGTTCGCCGCCCAGCTCAAGCGTGAAATCGAAGGCGCCAAAGTCTGTTTCCAAGATGAATCCCTAACTTCCGTCGAAGCCGAGAAACGCCTCAAAAATCGCAAAAAAGGCTATAAGAAGGGTGATATCGATTCCGAAGCCGCCGCCATTATTCTCCAAGACTTCCTCGAGCAGCGCACCGGTAAGCCCACTAGCCGTGCTGCTGCCGCCAAACACAAAAGCGTCAAGGGCGCCAAAACACATCGTCTCGCTACTATCCTGATCGCGGTCGCAATATTAATCGGTGTAGCTGGCGCTACTGCTTATGGCTACTATTTGTATAGTCTGCGCTCAGTTTCTGGCGTAGATGTAGACTGCGAAGATTCTTCTACCGTTGCCGTCGATGAATGTAGCCCAGTTAAGTTTACCGTCGAATCAGGTTCTAGCGTAGATAATATTGCTAGTAATCTCAAAGAAGCTGGTCTAATCCGTGATTCTCTAGTCTTCCAAGTTTATGTTCGCCTTAATTCCGGCAATAAATCCCTCAAAGCCGGTGAATACAATCTCAATAAATCTATGTCCGTCGAAGAAATTACCGACCTAATGCTAAAAGGCAGCGGAGGTAATGTTTTTAGTTTAACTATCTTCCCAGGCGAAACCATTATGCAGATTAAGAAGAAACTTATCGGCCTAGGCTACACCGAAGAGCAAGCCAATAATGCCTTTAATAAAGAGTATCGTGGCGAAAGCTATAATTGGATTTTTGAAGGTAAGCCCGAAGGGACTTCTCTAGAAGGATATATCTTCGGCGAGACGTATGAATTTTACATCGACGAGAATCTCGAAGCTATTATCGAAACTACTCTAGAAGAAATGGCTAAGACTTTGCAAGAAAACGATCTCAAAGCTAAATTTGAAGCTCAAGGCCTCAATCTCTATCAGGGAATTACACTGGCTTCTATTGTCCAGCGTGAAGCTAACTCCCGTGCCGACCAAGCCAAAGTCGCCAAGATCTTCTACAACCGTCTGCACGAAGACATTCCTCTCGGTAGTGATGTCACTGTCAAATATGCCGCTGAGCTTGCCGCTGAGAATGGCGAGACTTATGATGATAACGCTAGTGTCCTAGAGATAGATTCTCCCTACAATACCCGTAAATATGCCGGTCTCCCTCTAGGCCCTATCTCTAACCCCGGTCTCGACGCTCTCTTAGCTACTGCCGAGCCAGATGAAACTGCCGCTCCGTACTTCTTCTTCTTGACAGGAGATGATGGTTTGATGTATTATAGTACTACAGACGCTGAACATCAGCAGAATATTATTGACCATTGTAAGCAGCTCTGTAACGTACCGCTATATTAATAGCATTTTTAAGGAGAATTTATAGGGGATGCGGCAGTTTGACGTCAAATTACCGCAAAAACATCTCAAATTATGAAAAATAAGTCAAAAAAAACAAGTTTTTTGAGTAAAATCGCACGTATTGTGCCATATTTGGCGGCATTTGCGCTTATTTTTGCCGTCGCGAAGGTCGGTTCCGAAGATAAGGATGGTTTCGGCAATGCTAATCTCAACATGAGCGCCATGGCCGCTAGTAATAGCGTTTCTGCTGACCAGCTTTCCGAGCTGTATGTAGTAGCCAGCCTATCTAGCTCGTTTAGCCTAGCTAGTACCGATTCGGTATCTAGCAACTACGTCGCGGCTTCAGTCTTGAAGGAGATTAGCCAGACTAGCACCGATAAGATCGAGAAGCCAGGCTATACCGCAGTGCCATTCTCGCCAGGTATAGAAAACTACGTGGTGCAAGAGGGCGAAACAATGGAGTCAATTGCTAGCCGTCTCTCCGCCGAATATCACACCAATCTTACAACTGATCAAATTCGCTGGTCCAATGGTCTCAAGACTACCGATGTTAGCGTTGGCCAGGCTCTCTCCATTCCAAAGACTTCCGGCATCATCTACACCGTTAAATCCGGTGATACTCCCGAGACCTTGGCTTCGCGCTACGGCTCTCAGGCCGACCGCATTATTTCGTACAACAGCCTAGAAGATTCTGGCCTAGTAGTAGGGTCGTACATCGTCCTCCCTGGCGGTACTCTGCCGCTTACTGAGCGCCCGGAGTATGTCCCAGTTTATAGTTATTCATACTATGGTTCCACCTCCGACCGCCAAGATATGCGCATTGTCAATGAAGGTGTCCCATACGATCAGAGCTATGGCAATAAGATGGCTCCTGGCCAATGTACCTATTATGCTTGGTGGTGGCGTGCCACTAGCCCGTATAGCCTTGGCCCATTGCCTCCAGGCCTTACCGGCGATGCCAAATATTGGGCTAATAACGCTAGCGCTCTCGGCATGCGTGTAGACCGTACCCCAGAAGTCGGTGCCGTCTTCCAGACCACCTCTGGCTGGTGGGGCCACGTCGGCGTGGTGCTCCGCGTAAATGACGACGGCTCACTCCTTGTCCGCGAAATGAACTACGGCTATACCGCCTACCGCGTTACCGAGTCTACTATCCCAGCCAACATCGTCAGCAACTTCATGTATATCCATTAGTCTAAGCTCGCACTGATCGTTATATGGGTGATGTCCTGCAAAACCTGTAACTATAGTTACAGGTTTTGGCGTAGCATTTTCTCCCCCACAAAACTAAAAACTTATGGTACAATAGAAAAGTTAGAACTATTGTATAAAAATGCTCCAGTGTTTTTGTAAGCAAAATGGTGCCATGGGTACTGTCTACAAAAGCACAAATCCCTTTTTGGGATGGAGCATGCGTACGATAGTTCTAACACCCCATGGTACCATTTTTGTGTATCCATAGGGTGTAATTAATTCCTAAGGAGGGCACAGATGCTAAAAATACATAAACTTCATTCAAAAAAGTTATCTATCATAAGTATAACTTTTATTTTAAGTATATGTACTCTCCTAGGAATAAGTTATCTCACCTACACCCCGGAGCTTTCTCATGCCGAAACCATAACTTATGACCCTATCCCTAGATATCATCCAAATATATATGATATAACTTATATGCAAGATATGACAGAACAAGTCTGCCAGAATTCTTATGAAAATGATACCAAGCAACTTATTGACAAACGCGATAGTAAAACTTATTGGGTTACGAAACTCAAGGATGACAATTGTTGGATGACACAGAATCTCGATTTGGATATCACAGCTAATGGATTAAGTAAGGATAATACTGATATAGAAACGGACTGGAACGATACGACTAATAGCACTTATCCACCAGTTGCCACGCAAACAGGTAGTCCAAACGAGTTTAATGAGGCTAAAGGAAATAACGTAGTCTTATCATATGACCCAGGAGAGTATATCTACACCACTCCAACCGTTCAAAATAGATGTGACAGCAATAATGGTCTCATAGACTGTATAAACAAAAATTGGCAACAAATAATAAATCTAAGCAAGGATGTCTCTGGCAATGAGCAGGCACACTATTTAGCCGGCAATTACTATACTTTTAATGCTGCTACTGCAGGCAAGGGAGCGAGTAAACTTAGCGGCAATATTGAAAATAGCAGTATTTGCCCAAAAGGTTGGCAACTTCCGACTAGTAATAACACTAAAAGCAAATCATTTGGCGGACTCCTTGCGGCTTATGGCAGCATAAACGGGATTAATGCTGGCACGCAAGATATTAGACTAGGTCCGCTCCACCTTGTCTATGGCGGCATGATCACAAACAGTAGTTCTCTAGCCTCCGCTGGAAGTACAGGTTATTACTGGTCGTCTACTGGTATAAACGCTGGTGCTTACTTTCTATATTTCACTACTGGTATCTATCCATCCAGCAGCCTTTTTCTTCGCTATAATGGCATGTCTGTCCGCTGTGTCGCTAGGGGCGAACCAGTGAAGCGACCGGCAGTACCCGCAGAAGATAATGTAACGGTTAACATCAATCCACAAATTTCTATTGATGTAGTGGATGAAGTTGTGGTGGAGAAAGGCGAGAACAATCCTGCGACGGCGGATTTGAATGTGAAAGTGAGTTCGAATCAAAAGTATACTTTAGGGATTAGTGCAAGGAATCCAAACTTGACTTCATCGACAAGTAATGTAAAAATCCTAGCGAAAGATGGATTACTAAATACTACAGAAAATGGATGGGGAATTAAACTAAAAGATGATACGGAATTCACCGCATTAAGTAATACATCACAAACCTTCTACACCGCCTCCGGCGCCGAAATCAAGACTATCCCTTTCACCATCGGCATCTCCACTGCGCCAGATATTCCAAATGGTGAATACTCCACTGATATCACAGTAACTGCTACTCAAAACTAAAAGGCCATAATAATCAAAACCTGGAACTTGAACCAGGTTTTGATTACTAGTAACAGGGGTGGAATATTTATAAACCTGGTTTTTGTTCCAGGTTTATAAAAATCTAGTTATTAAACTAATTAAAGTTTTTAGTAGGCATAGGGTTAGAGAAGCCTTAGCCATATATCGCCCCAAAATCTATGAATATGTGCAGTCTCGATAACTTCAGATCCCAAATGCTAAAATAATTTCACGATATTTTATAAAACATCCCAAGTATGTTATAATAGACACAATATGTTTGTCGATATTGCGAAAGTCAAATTACAAGCCGGCAAAGGCGGCGACGGTGCCGTATCTTTTCGCCACGAAATTTACATCCCCAAGGGTGGTCCGGATGGTGGTGACGGTGGCCGCGGCGGCTCAATCATCTTTAAGGCTGATAAAGACACCAATACTTTGCTCGATTTTCGCTACAATCCTGAGCTTACTGCCGAGAATGGTCAGAATGGTGCCGGGCAGCGCTCAGCTGGTCGTTCCGGCAAGGATCTAATTGTCGAAGTTCCTATCGGTACGATTGTCAAGCGTGATGACCAGGTTGTTGCCGATTTGACCGAAGATCAGCAGGAGGCAATTATCGCTAAGGGCGGTGACGGTGGCTTTGGCAATGCCCATTTCAAATCTTCTACTCGCCAGACTCCTCGCATCGCCGAGGTGGGTGAGCCAGGCGAAGCCTTCGAGGCTACGCTCGAGCTTAAGCTTCTCGCCGATGTTGGTTTGGTTGGCTTGCCGAATGCCGGCAAGTCCACCTTTCTTAGCGTCGTCAGTAATGCTCGCCCCGAAATCGCGAATTACCCCTTCACTACCCTTACGCCGCAGCTTGGCGTAGCTACCATCGACGGTCAAGATTTGCTTATCGCCGATATTCCTGGTTTGATTGAAGGCGCTGCCGAGGGCCGCGGTCTCGGTCATGATTTTTTGCGTCATGTCGAACGCACAGCGGTCCTACTTCATTTGATTGATGTTTACAATGACGATGCCGGTGAGGCTTATCGTGTTATCCGCCAGGAGCTCGAGCATTATGGTAATCTCGCCTCTCGCCCAGAAGTCATCGCCCTAACCAAATGCGAAGGTGTCGACGCCGATATTATTGAAATGCAAAAGCAAAGCATCCTCAAGCTCAACCCCAAGGCCCAAATTTTCACCATTTCTGCCCAAGCTGGCCAGGGAATCACCGAGCTTCTTCGCGAATTAGTTAAGATCAAGAAGCAACATAGCGCTAGACCTGTCAAGGAATCAAAAGAATCAGTCGCTAAACGGAAGGATGAAGATCAAGAATTTCTCCCCGTCATCACTCTCACCTCCGAGCAGCTTTCCAAGGCCTGGAAAGTCGAAAAAGTTGATGATAAATTCATCGTCACTGGTCCTAAGATTGAGAAATTCGCTCGCCGTACCGACCTGGATAATTACGAATCCGTCAACCGCCTCCGCGACATCATGAAAAAACTCGGCATCCGCGCCGAGCTCACCTCCCAGGGCGCCCAGCCCGACTCCATTATCAGCATCGCCGGCAAAGAATTCACTCTCGTCGAAGATTGGTAAAAGGTTTAACGCTTAATTCAGAGAATGCGAGCATATGCTATTATGGGCAAGAATTTTGCAAACTTCCACCATAAACTTGCAAATTATCACAAAAACCATAAAAACTATTGACAAAATTAAATATCTGTGCTAAAATAGGGATAAGTAAGCCTAGATCTTCCAGACTTACCGCTCTTTCCTATGTAAAAATCACTCTTTACCCCAGTTCCACCGCCCAATTCCACAATTCTAAATTTGAAGAAAAGAGGTAAAACTATGTACCGAATCATCAATGCCGAGACCGCCCGCGACGTCCTGTATTCATCTTACGACTATGAGCAAATCAACGGCAACCAGCTCCGCGCCACCGACCCGGATGGCAGCCAGCTGCGCCTGGTCTTTCCCGTATCGCTGCCGCTCAATGGACGCGGCCATCCCTTTGCTCCGGGCTGCTGCTGTGCGGAGCTGACTCACCATCATGAAATTTTCCGAGAGCTCCAGCTCGACTCCTGCCACATCTACGACGTCACTATCGACACCGGCAACTTCCGTCACAACGAGAACGGCGACCCGGAGTTTGAGTACACCGCTCCCTGCTATGCGACCGATATTTGCCTCATCATCAGTTGGGGAGGTGAGCACCCTCCTGTCATGTGTGGGCGGGACTG
The DNA here is from genome assembly GCA_964581595.1 of uncultured Candidatus Saccharibacteria bacterium. Taxonomy (GTDB): domain Bacteria; phylum Patescibacteriota; class Saccharimonadia; order Saccharimonadales; family Saccharimonadaceae; genus Nanosyncoccus. The sequence continues at coordinate 33,591 of CAZOPB010000009.1, read as the reverse complement.
CGACTTTGCGCGCAAGTTCTCAGCTGAGTACTTTGAGCGTAGCAATCCGGAAAAGAATGAAATCGAGGCAGGCCTCACTACCAGTGGAGTCGACCTCTGGATCGTCCCCAAGCACGAAATCTTTGCCGAGAGCTGCGATATGGTTACTCGGGAAATGCGCAAGGACATTGCCGCTGGCGAAGTCTTCTATGCGACCGAGTCGCTGGTCCGTCCGGTTTACCGGGATTACATGGAGAAGGTTACCTTCAGGCAGCTCAGGGAGGTCAATCCGACCTTCACCACCGAATTCCAGAGCGAGTATGTCGACGTCCTGAAGTATCGCGACGCCCTCGATGGCAAACTTACCGGCGCTCGCACGCAGATTGGGCGGTTTCCCTACACCCTTCAGGGCGCCCAGGAATTCGCTGCTTTAGCGGCCGAGTACGGCGTTATTCAGTCGCCCCCCCTCATGTCGACCACTGAGGAAACTGAGTGATTTTCGCATCCGCCCCGACAGTCCGGCGCGGGCCTTCCCTGCACCTGTAAAGTTGACATTACTGACTATCTGTGGCATACTATTAATAGCACCTTAACAGAGATTACCGTATATTGAAAGGAGCTTTACTGATGTATAAGAGCACGATTGTCTCGTTTGAAGCTATGCAGCAATACGCCCCCGGTTTCCGTATCACCGAAAAAGACGACCACTTCTATGTCGATCTCACGGCTTTCTCGCCGCTCCATGTTCGCGTTGGCTGGTCGAACCACCTCATAATGGCTCAACCCGGCGCCCTTGCTCCCATCATACCTACCTATAGCGACCCATTTGATGCAGTACTCAGTCAGCTCGATTGTAGGTATGCTAACAGTTTTATTGAACTGTCTCCGATCATGCTTATTAATCGCCTGAATCAAGAAGTCAAGTTTCATTTTTGCGACACCAATGAATGCAATTACCTTCTTGTTAAGATCCATTGGCCTGCCTCCACGCCTCCCATTAACGACGAAGAATTCCGAGCCCTCTGCCAGCGGCTTAACACCATCGCCAGTGCCAGAATTTTACCTAGTGATCCTAACCCCTGTGGCATAGACCATCTTATTTTATCCGTATATGCCCTTGAAAATTCTGGTCTGATCATTAAGCATTTAAATGAGCAATCCGCTGCCGAACTGGTCGTCATCGACCGTGCATGGCGCCGCTATGAAGCCGAAGCACCTTTCTACAAACAGCATATTACGCAAATTATCCAGTCTGATACGAACCTCAGTCGCCGATTCCGCATCCATGAGGAATATGTTACAGAAGCAAGTCATCCGCACTCTCCGCATATCGACCTCCATCGTGTTTTGTGGTACGATACCGACACTATGCAAAAAGTCTTGTATGCAAAAATCGGCGAAGACCGCCTGCTTTCCACGATTTTCGGTAATCTATATTGACCCACTTAAGCCCCGGTTCGTCCGGGGCTTTCCCCTGCCAGAAACCCCTGAGTTCACCCACTGTTGTAAAAAATACAACGGATTTTGCTAAAAACCTATTGACGTATTGCTTAAGGTAAGATAAAATAAACATAAGCTGGTACGCTTCACAACGGGGTTCCACTTTAGATTTTGTCAAAAGTGGAGTGTGGAGACGAAACAATAAAGACAAACACCAGGATTAAAACAAACCAATGTGCCCCATAGGGTGGGCGCGGATCAGCGAGAAAACCGGTTCATTTAGAGCCGGTTTTCTGAGCGAGTTGACTAAGGCTATCATTGCACCATCTTCTTATCCATGTTATAATTTGATTAGTTAGCGCCACTAAAGTACATTATAAAAGGAGATTTATCATGAAAGCTGCATTTTATTGGTTTTGGCAAGTCCTCCTCGTCCTCAGTTTTGGCCTGGTACTCAGCGTCATTTACACTTTCTTGACCGTCTTTAACCAGTTTAACCCCATCATGTTCGTGACGGGTCTTGTCCTTCTCTTCTGTGCCATTTATCTCATCTGGTCTAACGATCAAGCTCTCAAACAACTCCGCACCCAGTGCGAGATCGCCGAACACAGATTCTTTGCTCGGTTGGACATAGCTCCTCATGCTGTCGTTGGTATAATCTGTACGTCCGTCGCTCAATACTATGACGCAGCCTGGTTCCACCTTATTTTGCTCGCCAGCCCGCTCATTGCCGGGATTATCACCCTTGCCTTTCGTCTGGTTGTCATATATGAGCTCGCCGCCAAACTACCCGCTCGCAATTCCACTAAAAAGGAGGAATAATTATATTCAAACCATCTGCTCGCCCTAATTATCACCTTCCGCCCGGCGTCCACAGTTTCGGCGGCGCCAAATCCACTGCCGTCACAACGCAGCCCAACATTCAAATTCCCGCCCCGATCAACGACCTAATCGACCCGCATATCCAAATTAACCCCCCGCCTAGCGACTGGGGAAAATACGAATACAAATCCCCCTAGCCCCTCTCCGGAGGGGTATTTTTTATCATTAAATCATCGAAATGCATGAGAAAATTCATAAGACTACCTCTATTTTTGACAAAAACCAATAAAAACCATTAAAACTATGGACAAAATAGCAAAAGTGTGCTATAATGGAGACAAGAAGTAGAGAAATCTGCTTTTGTACCTCATGTTTTTGATGATTAAAAGGAGAGAGTCGTATGAAATTCGCCACGCATTTCTGTCTGTCCCGTTTCCTGAGGGCATGGTTCGCCCTGATTTTAGCTATCAGCTTGCTTACGATCCCGGCTTTCGCCGCCGATGCTCCTGATAAAAACGCTCCTGATGGCGTGGAAACTACTCAGGAGACCACCTCGCAGCCCATCCCTGCTCCCGCCAAGCCCGATCCGTCCACGATGCCACAGCCTATGCCAGACCGAGACGAGGTCTCCAATGAGGATGCTTCAACCATCCACGAAGAAATAAACGATGATGAGCGCCCCAAAGATCGTCTCAATATTGCCTCCTGGATCACTGATTCTAATGGCGACATCACCAAGCAACTCTACGCGAACGCCACGTATACCGTCCATACTCGCGCCGAAGTTATCGGCGAAGTAGCCGCTGAGCGGGCAATAATCTGGGTCTACAATGCTGCAGGTCCCTGGGCCGTTCCGAACCGCAATAGCCAACGGTATGCTTCGATCGTAGTCGGCGCAATAGGCGACAACGTCGGTTATGATAGCAGCGAGGCTCAGTTCCGCTCTGCTACCGAAGACTGTCTTTGGGCTAACTATGTTTCTAACTCGGCTAGATTAGCCATGGCTGGTGAGGGCGGAGTAATCGACGTCGACGATGCCGAGCTGCTCAATTACGAGCTTGCCGTGCTCTTGGGTTATGACGCTGCTGACGGCAATCTGCCGGTCGGTCGTGAATACGCCTGTGAAATCACCTTCCAAATCGAAACCAGTCCATTCCGCAAGAATCTCCCTACAGATGCTTCGGCCAATGAGACCAACGACCCTGCGTCTACCGAAGATCCTGCTGAGGTAGATGAGTCCTCCGCAGACAATGCCAATAATTCTAATCCCGCTATCCGAATTGTAGGGAACATAACTCGTGACGTAATCGGCAACCTTATTGGTTTTGGTATTGGTATTACGGTCTGTATGCTATTTGTATCATGGCGGACAAAGCGTCGAGAAAAGCGCGATCGCAACCCTAAGTAATCATCACATCGGGCGCCCCGACCGGGCGCCCATTTTCTATGCCAAGAAGTCTTGATCTGTCCGATCTCCTTTACAGTAGTGCGTTTTCATGCTAAAATAATCCTATTATGCCAATTATTAAATTCACTATTATCACACTTTTTCCCGAGGCGCTCAAGCCTTATCTGGATAGCTCTATGCTCTACAAGGCTCAGGAGCGGGGAATCATCGAGATTGAATACGTGAATTTGCGCGATTTTGGCCTTGGTCCGCATAAATCCGTAGATGATACTCCTTATGGCGGCGGCGATGGCATGCTTTTGCGCTGCGAGCCGGTTTTCGCAGCAATTGAGAGTATTAAAGCTAAGAGCCCTAGCGCCGAAGTCATCATTCCTACCCCTGTCGGCCAGACTTGGAATCAGGCTTTAGCTCGCGAATTTGCCGGAGTGAACCAAGCAAACTTTCAGGACGATGGCCGGCTTCCGTTTGAGAAACCATCCGCAGGGCAACGGCCCGAGGGAGAGGCGCGTGAGTCCCGTGACGACGGGAACGAACGACGCCGTGTTTCGCAGATGGAAGACGACCGTCGTCACTATGTCATTCTTTGCCCCCACTACGAAGGCTACGACGAGCGCATTCTATCTATCGTCGACCACAAAATCTCTCTCGGTAATTACATTCTTACCGGCGGGGAATTACCAGCTCTCATCATTATCGACTCGGTTACTCGTCTTCTTCCCGGCGTGCTCGGTGGCGCTACTTCCGCCGAAATCGAAAGCTTTTCCGATGGTGATAATCTCGAGTACCCGCAGTACACTAAGCCCGCCGAATTTCGTGGCATGAAAGTCCCCGATATTCTCCTCTCTGGGCATCATGGCAACGTCGCCAAATGGCGCGCTGAGCATAGTTCTCGCCAGGCTAAATAGACGGACTCTCTAAAACGAAGTCAGCTTGCCTATATTTATGAGATATAGGCAAGTAATAATATTTTCTCACAGATGCTTATCGCATAAAATGCTGATAAGTAAAATACGCTCCCGCCGCCAGCGCTATCACTATCGCCGCTGCTAGTAAAATCGCATTCGCCACCTTAAATTCCTCCTGCGCCGGCTCATCTGGCGCTAGTTCAATATAGCCAGTCTGGATTTCTTCATTATTCCGCAAATTCTCCACTGTCTTCTCTAATACTTCGTCCGACATCATGTCAAGATCATTCGATCCACCATCCGCAGAATCTTGCACGTCCGCCTCTTGATTAACCTGCGAGCCAGTTGCTTCAGCATTTTCTAGAGGTTCCGAAGAGCTGCCTTGTGAATTCTCCAAATTCGTCACCTCATCCGCATCTAGTACCGCCAAGATAATCGGCTCCTTCTCGCCGCCCGTCTTCGGCACCTCTACTTCTTCGCCCCAATTTTCAATGCTAATATATGGAATCTCCCGCTCCGAAGCGTTACTAGTCAAGACGTGATAGCTAAGCATACTACTTGCCCAAAACGCCGCTATAATCGCGAGCAGCAAGCCTTTCCTTCGCATGAAGTAATCCCAGATCTCTATCATATTTTCATTATATCATCTTCATCGAAAATCATCAATTATAATACAAATATCTATTATAGTTGTAAAGCTTACGTTAAAATCTCCATTTTGGGCACTTGCGCAAAACTTAAAATTAGCTTACAATTGTAAAGTATGTCAAAATCAGAATCAGCCAAAGAAGCCAAAGAGCCTAGTACCGTCAAACGTACCATGCATTATTATTGGCGCGAGCTCGTCAAATATAAATGGTATTCTTTTGGCAGCATTGTAATTACTCCGCTTGTCGTTTTTATTCGGGCAATTTTGGCGCCGATGATTTTTGCTGATCTGATCGAAAAAGTCTCCATTGGTCTCCCCTTCGAGGAATTAGTCCGTACCGCTATTATCGAAGTAATTATTTTCTTTGCTCTCTTTACGCTCAATAAGCTCGTCCTTGAAGAGCTGCGCCTCTATTGGTGTTGGAGAATGGAGCTTCTCGCGATATATGACCTTGCCAATACCTGTTTTGATACTATTTCTGAGCAGTCCATGCAGTTCCATAGCGACCGGTTTTCTGGTTCACTTGTCTCCCAAGCCAACAAATTCATCTGGGGTTTCGAGCGTCTTTTCGATACTTTCCTCTGGGATCTCTGGCCAATGCTTATCTATGTTGTGCTAGTGATGATTGTCCTCGCTCCGCAGGTGCCATGGTTCGCCTTTGGGCTAGTGGTTTTCATTGTGGTTTACGCTTTAATCGCTGGCCTCTCCTTCAAGAAGACTGCCCACCTCAACGACGAAGAAGCTGCCGACGAGGCCAAACAGACCGGTCAGCTCGCCGATTCGATTTCAAATATTATCTCAGTTAAATCATATGCCAAGGAACCTCACGAGAAGCAGCGCTATTCTGGCTTCGCTAAGCATACTTTTGATACTGGCGTCAAGCTCATGCGCGCCACTATTCATCGCGATCTCATGTTTAGTAGCGTCCAGATCGGCATTACTGCGCTCATCCTTATCTTCTTGCTCGTCGGCCAAGAATGGCTTGGCATCTCTGTCGCTACTTTGATCTTAATTGTCAATTACACGCAGACTATCCAAGGCGAACTTTGGAGTATTACTAGCATTTACAAGAATATCAACCGCGTCTTTGGTGATGCCCATGAAATGACGCTCATACTTGATACTGTGGACGATGTCGTCGATGCGCCAGATGCTACTCCGCTCGATTTAGCCGAGCCGTCTGTAAATTTCGATCATATTTCCTTCCAGCATAGCGATGCTAAGGCCCCAATTTTTGAAGATTTTAGCCTTATTGTCAAGCCTGGTGAGCGGGTCGGTTTGGTTGGCGTCTCTGGCTCTGGTAAGACCACTTTGACCAAGCTCCTACTCCGTTTTGCCGATGTTAAGAATGGCAAAATCACGATTTCCGGCCAAGATATTAAGCGGGTCACCCAAGAATCTCTTCGTAATAACATTGCCTATGTGCCGCAAGAGACTTCACTCTTTCATCGCTCCATTGCCGAGAATATTGCCTATGGCAAGCCCGACGCTACTCCCGAAGAAATCCAGCGCGCCGCTAAGCTTGCCAATGCGCACGATTTTATCATGGATTTACCGGAAGGCTATGATACTTTAGTTGGCGAACGCGGCATTAAATTATCCGGCGGCCAGCGTCAGCGTATCGCGATCGCTCGCGCTATCTTGAAAGATGCTCCGATTCTCGTCCTCGACGAGGCTACTTCTGCTCTCGACTCTGAGTCCGAAGCCTTGATTCAAGATGCCCTGAACAAGCTCATGGCTGACCGCACCAGTATTGTCATTGCTCATCGCCTTTCTACTGTGGCTAATCTCGACCGCATCATCGTCCTTCAGAATGGCAAAATCGTTGAGCAGGGAAACCATCACGATCTTCTCGAGAAGCCAGACGGCGTCTATAATCATCTTTGGTCACGTCAATCTGGCGCTTTCATGGAAGACTAGCCACCCCCTCTCTCTGTCCCTCTAAAACCCCAGCTTGAATTTCGTCACCTCACCCGGCTCCACAGCCAGCTTCCAATTATTATGCTCGGCCAATGTCTTCGCAATCGCTAGTCCTAGCCCTACGCCTTCAGAGCTTTTGTTAGTCTGGTAAAATCTATCGAACACCTTCGCCGCATCCTCCTCTGAGATTTTCGCTCCATCATTACTAATTACTAAGCTATTCTTCGTCAGCACTAAGCTTACTTCTTTATCACAATATTTCAGCGCATTATCCATCAATATCGTTACAATTTGCCGAAAATCATTCTTCACTAATTTTACTTTTCCAGAAGTCAGCTGCGTTTTGAAGGTAAATTCCACGTTCTTCTTCTTAATTCTTGGCCGAAACGGCGCAATAATTTCTTCTACGAATTCCTTCAGTACCACTGTCTCTGCTACTTTTCCTTCGACCAGCGTATTCTCAGCCCGCGTCAGCGCCAACAAATCTTGATTCAAATCCGCCATGTATTTCACTTCATGTGTTACGTTGTCGATCCACGGATTATCCTGAATGTCCGCTACTTCTAGATTTGCCATAATCGCTGCGATTGGCGTCTTCATTTCATGGCTGGCGTTAGCGATAAATGCCTTTTGCGAATCATAAGTCTCCTTGATCGGCCGAATTGCCGCCTCTGCCAGCACATAAGACAAAATCGCCACCGACAATTCCACCGCCGCTCCCGCTACAAACAACGAAACAAGCAGAGTATTCAGCGACTCGCGCTGCTCTGCTTGTATCTGTTTGTCTATGGTCTGAATTACGATCTGCGTATAGCCCGGCACAATATCGGCTATCACCGACCTTCGATGCTGGGCCTCGCTCAGCGCCACCATATAGATTGAAGAAAACGCTACCGCCAGCACAATCGTCGTCACGACCAAGTTGATTGCAATCAGCCGATTTCTCAGGTGCCGAAACACTGTCGCACTTACTCCACTTCTACTAATTTATATCCAAGATTCCGGATAGTCTTGATTGTTGCTTTAGAATTAAGCTGCTCTAGTTTCTTGCGTAGATAGCTCATATAGACTTCTACATAATTATCCGTCGACACCGCCTCATGCCCCCAAGCCCGCGCTAAGAGCTGCTCTTTGTGCTGAATCATATTCGGATTCCGGATTAGAGGTTCAAACAAATCCGCTTCCTTGCCCGTCAACGCAATTCCGTTCAAGGTCCTGTCTTTCAAATTATACTCCAGATCTGCAAACCTCAGCACGTCATCCATCTGTAGTGGCGGACGGCGCGTAATTGCCTTAATCCTCGCAATCAGTTCTGCCGTCTTGAACGGCTTAGCCAGATAATCATCTGCACCAAGCTCTAGAGCATGCACTTTATCCTCTACTTCCGACAAAGCCGAAAGCATGATAATTGGCGTGGTCAACCCCTTCTGTCGCACGGTCTTCAGGATGTCTAGGCCGGACACGCCCGGCAGCATAATGTCCAAAATCAGACAATCATACCCGCCCCTCAGCGCTGCCGCCAGGCCCTCCTCGCCGTCTGTCATCCAGTCGACCGCGATGTGCTCCTTTTTTAATAAATATTCTACCGCCGAAGCTAGGCGTTCCTCATCTTCTACATATAAGACTCGCATAATTGGATTATACTCTAACTATCTAAAATTAAACTTAAAACCTAGTATAACCCAGGAGTCGAGTTTACTTTTTTAAATTTTATATTAAGATTATTGCTCATTCCAGCGCTTGATCGCCTCGGCAATCACTTTTTTCGCCTCGTCGACGCCAGCAAATTCTTTCACTTCCGTCGTACCTGGCTTCTTTAGGTCCTTATAGTGATTGAAATGGAACTCAATTTGTTTGATTAGTTGTTTTGGCAAATCTTCCAGCGTCTGATAAGCATTGCCATTATTACGGTCGTCTTCGACCACGGCAATAATCTTGTCATCGACTTCGTCGCTATCTACGAATTTCATCACGCCAAGTATTTTCGCCTTAGTATAGATCCCCGTCGTCAACGGTTGGTCGGTAATCAATAGTACGTCTAGCTCGTCGCCATCTTCATCTAGGGTCTGCGGGATAAAGCCATAATTACAAGGCTTTGCGAACGCAATCGGCTCGATCCGATCTAGTATGAAGCAAGCATTCTTGCGATCCCACTCGATTTTATGGTTTGAACCAGTCGGAATTTCGACCACGACATTAATCTCGCCATTCTCATAATCCCCAGGGTTTAAAATTTTATTAAAGTCAGCCATATAACTCCTTTACTTAATACTACCATTATAACATCTTTTTACGCTGTATAGACCAAGTCATGCGAAACTTTACTTTGTTTTTATGCCCCATTCTATTTAGCCTATGCTATAATATAAATAATTGCTTAATTTTTTACACAAAAAGGAAACTTATGGAACCAAAATCAACTTCTACTCCAGGCGCATCGACTCCGCCAGCTCCCGCCACTCAGCCGTCGCCAGAACCACTCACATCATCTTCAGAAAATATAAAAACGCCTGTTGCTGAGGAGTCTGTCGTTCCTAGCGAAAACCCCGCTCCAGATCCATCGCTCCTCTCCGCGCTAGATTCTACGCCGGCCGCCCCGCAGCCTAGTATCATGCCGGCTCCCGCCTCGGCAAAACCTTCTAAGAAAGCCTTTGATTTCAAAAAGATTTTCGGCAAATGGTATTTCTGGGCGATGATCGGCTGTATCATCTTTGCGATTTTTGGCATTGGTTTCGCCGCCTATACTCTGACCGAGAATGCCAAAGCTGAAGATAGAATCACCCAGCTCGAAAAAGAACTCGACGAGAAGAATCAACTCCTCGTCAAATACGGCGCCCAGCTCGGTCAAATCGTTGGCGATTCCTCTCGTCCCGGCTACGAAGGAGATAAGGACGACGACAAAACTGAGCAGCCCTCCATCATCGCTTCTAGCGATTACATCTACATTGGTGAGTGGGGAATCAAACTTAAAATTGCTGATGGATTAAAGAATGTCTCGTATACTTTTAATAACGACGCATATCCAGACGAAAATGGTAACGCTCGCAGTGCTAGCAGTATCTGTCTATCTGGTATTCTTAAGGATATGGACTATACTCCAGAGGCTTTTAGGATGGATAATATCCGCCCGGGCTTCGGCTGTCTAGCTCGTAGGACAAGAGAAGAGCTAATACAATCCGGACAAGTACCAGAAGACGCAATTACTGAGGATGAGTATCAGTATCTATACTCCAGTCCGCAAGCTGCTGCTAGTACCACCGAGCAGGAACAAGCTTGGGAGCTTGAAATCATAAAACTCATTCAGCAAACACTATCAGACCGCAGTACCTTCTAGCGTGTCGGCCATGTGGAGCCCTTTTCTAGGGGGTGCGGAGCTTACGAGCGAGCATGCAGTGCGGGAGCCCCGTAACGACGGGCGCGAACGACACGTCCCTAGAGAAAGGTGCCCGCATGGCCAACCGCAGCAATAAGCAGCCTATTTCAGCTTCACCACATCGCTAAAATAATACTTGTTATCTACTTTTTTAAACTTATACTGATATTTATTCAGCAGGCCCTTGTTCTTCCCGAAATCTTCTCTAGTTACGTTTTTTGCCACTGGCTTAAATAAATTATCAAAACTATAGAAACTGCTTTCTACCTTATCGTAGATTGTCGCCGTCGTCAAAAAATACAGCGCATTTCCTTCCTCGAAAATCTCGTCGATTTCCTCTACTATTTGCCGATTGGAAGAGCTATTGCATTGTACGCTCGGAGTAATAAAGCTATCTGAATCCTTATCATAAGTAAAATCTGCGCAATCATAAGTAAAATTCTTCTTGGCAAAGTATTCTGCGCTACCAAACAAATTCACAAAAGAATTTCTCAGATCGTCCGCCGGGATCATAATGCCCTTGTCTGAATCATAAGTAATATTCGAATTTAGCCGATTATACGCCATTGCTAGTAGGTAACTCGGCTGAATTTCGCTGACCTTGTAATCATCACTGTATAAATAATATGCGTTCACTTTGTCGGCGTTCAAGTTAATCTTCAGACTATCGTACAGATAACCGAAATTCTGCTGGTACCAAGCCGTATCTTTGATTAGTTCAGGCTCTTTTTGCTGTGCGTCTTGTACAGATGAGACTTGGCAATTTCCTGCGCGCTCACACTCCGACTTCATAAAGTCAAAGTATTTCGCGTCGTACAGGCAGTACCCGAAATATCCCACGATGGCCGCCAGGATCAAGATGATAATATCTCGTACGATCACCCCACACTTGCGCCGCCGCTCGATTTTACGCACCTGCTTCTCGGTCACGACTTTCAGCTCATTATGTACACTATCCTGTAATGCCGAGACAATCTCAAACTTACAGTTCTCGATTTGTTCGCGTACTGACTCCTGAAAATCTTCCTTTGCCTTGGCGTTTTTCTTATCTTCAGGTAGCTCAATGCTAATTTCTAGACTAGTTTTTTCCGTATCCTCGTCATCAGCCTTCGCCTCTACTTTTTCTTCAGCTGGCCTCTCTTCTGTAGAATCATCAGCTTCGGTTTTATCTGTATCCGCATCTGATGAATCTACGTTCTCCTTATCATCAGATTTTTCTGTTATCTCTTCCGTCTCGACCGCCTTATCTTCGCTCTCGGTTGGAACTTTGTTTTTTTCTGGTTGCTCTGTTTGTTCTTGCTCTGTCAAAGCTTTTTGTTCTGCTGCATCATCCGCAGGATTCTTCGCATTTTCTGCCATAATTATTACCTCACTTTTTTGTATCCTGATTATATCACAGTTTAGCGTTTTGCGTAAACACTTTTCTTCCCCTAAAACCTTCGTCATATCTGTTAAAATACCTTGACTTTTTCTCTCAAAATGCTTATACTTATTTTAGGAAATATTAAACTTCAATCTCATAGGAATTAAAATGCCAAAAACTGCTAAAAACACCTCCAAAGCCAAACCTGTTACTCGCGCCGCTCGAGTACGCACCTCGACCGAAGTTGTCATCCCCGACGAATATCGTCCGATTGGTATGTGGGGATATTTCGGCTACACTTTTCTCTTCGCAATACCTCTAATCGGCTGGATCTTCTGTGTCTATTTCGCCCTTGCCGGCAGTAATTACAATTTGCGCAACTTCGCTCGGTCGCAGTTTTGCTACCTAATTATCTATATCATAGCAATCTGCCTCTTGGCCGGCTTCGGAATTTTGCAAACCATATTCCAATCATTAATGTAATATTAAGATAAGTGCTTTTTTCTGGACAAAATTTACATAGTCCGTTATAATAAATAAAAGTAATAGGAGAAAAAGATGAGCGCAGGTTGGATTGTTGCCATTGTGATCATTGCAATCGTTGTTATTATTGTTGCAGCGATTTGGATGACTTATAACAGTTTAGTACGTTTGGACGAGCGAGTTAATGAAGCTTGGTCCGATATTACCGTACAGCTAAAATATCGTGCGGATTTAATTCCAAACGTCGTTGAGACGGTTAAGGGTTATGCGGCTCACGAGAAGAGCGCCTTTGAAGACGTGACTAAGGCTCGCTCTGCCGTGATGAGCGCAAACAGCGTCAAAGACGCTGCCGAAGCCGAACGCAGCTTGGAAGGTGCGCTGTCTAAGATCTTCGCCATCGCCGAAGCTTATCCAGAGCTCAAAGCCAATACTAATTTCCAACAGCTACAATTGCAGCTTCAAGACGTCGAGGATAAGATTCAAGCTGCTCGCCGTTTCTATAATGCCGGTGCTAAGGAGCTTAACACTAAGATTAAGATGTTCCCGTCAAACATTATCAATAATCTAGTTGGCCATTTCAAGAAGCGTGAATATTTCGAAGTTCCCGAATCTGAGAAAGCTACTATCGAAAAAGCTCCAGAAGTAAAGTTTTAATGCATGATCATTGATGACTACGTCGGGAAAGGCAGTAGTGTTAGAACCGACCAAATTCCGAGACTAACTAATCTAAAAAGTCTGGTAAGCCTACGACGGAGCTCATCATCGATGATCCGGAGATCATCTCAAGATTCAAAAATTAAATAATCCACCATGTATAAGCAAATTGCCGCCAATAAGAGAAATACTGTTTTTATTATGATATTTTTCATAGCCTTTATCGCTGCTATTGGCTGGCTTTTTGGCTATTTTCTGCATGACTGGGGAATTGCTATCTGGGTATTAGTCGTGGCTATTGTCTATGCTGTAATTCAGTATTTCTTATCGGCCCAGCTCGCCGTAGCTATGACCGGTGCCAAGGAAATCAAGAAAAAAGACAATCCTCGACTTTATAATACCGTCGAGAATTTATCTATTGCTACTGGCCTTCCTATGCCGAAAGTCTACATTATCGATGATCCTGCCCCGAATGCCTTCGCCACTGGTCGCGACCCGCAGCATGCTGTTGTCGCCGCTACCACTGGTCTGCTTGACATCATGGACAATAAAGAGCTCTCCGCCGTCATGGCGCACGAAATGTCCCATGTCAAAAATTACGATATTCGTGTCTCTATGATTACCTTCGGCTTAGTCTGTATCGTCGGCTATATTACTGACCTTGGCGTCCGGATGATGCTCTATACTAATCGCAGCAATGACGAAGATAATAGTCCTATCGGTGCGATTATCATGGTGTTTGTCTCGATTTTAGCACCAATCGTTGCCTCGCTTGCGCAGCTTGCTATCTCTCGTGAACGTGAATATTTAGCTGACGCTTCTGCCGCGCATATTACCCGTTATCCTGAAGGCATGATTTCTGCCCTGAAGAAGCTCGATACTCATGCTCGCCCGATGCACCGCCAAAACCCCGCCACCGAAGCTCTCTTTATTAATAATCCGCTCAAGAAGGGCGCGATTAATAACCTTTTCAGCACTCACCCACCTATCGAAAAACGCATCGAGAGGCTCGAACATGGCAAAGGCACCTTCTAAGGCTAAGGCAGATAAGTTGGTTAAACCCTCGAGCGATCGCAGTGACGATAAATTTTTTAGTCGCGCCAGGCGTGACATTGTCAAATATCAGACTAAATGGCGCAATTTTCGTGGTCCTAAGGCGAATCAGCATAAAAGCTTCCGCCGTTCTTACCGCGAGGATTATCATCGCGAAACCAAGGCTCCTGGGCTGCTTTCGCACGCAATGACTACCTTTCAGATTATTTTCAAGCACTGGAAAACCTTCTTGCCATTTATCGCAATTATGACCTGCGCTTATATTATTTTGGTTGGTCTTATGAGCGAAGATGTCTATCAGCAGTTCCAGGATTCTATTGACCAGACTAGCCAAGAACTAGCTGGTGGTCAGATTGGCAATTTTGCCAAAGCCGGATTACTGCTCATCTCTACTATTACTACTGGTGGCCTGGATTCCGGCATGGGTGAGTCGCAAGTGATTTTCATGCTATTCTTGTTCCTAGTTATGTGGCTGGTTACGATTTATCTGCTCCGTCATTTCATGGCCGGCGGTAAGCCTCGTCTGCGCGATGGGCTATACAACGCCTTATCGCCGCTAATCTCGACTTTGCTCGTCTTTGTGGTGATTTTTATTCAGACAATTCCGTTGATGCTAGTCATCATTACCTATTCAGCGGCAGTCACTACCGGTTTTCTTAATACCCCATTCTATGCTCTAGTCTATTTTATCTTTGCGGCTTTGATGATTCTGATTACGGCATATCTACTCTCGAGCTCACTCATCGCGCTAGTCGCCGTTACTGCTCCTGGCATGTATCCAATGAAGGCGCTCTTTTCCGCTTCCGACCTCATGGCCGGCCGCCGCGTTAAATTCATTGTCCGAGTAATTTATCTACTTTTCGTCGTTGCGATGATTTATATTATTACGCTCACCCCGATTATTCTATTAGATTTATGGTTCAAGAGTATGTGGGAATGGATTTATGGCGTACCAATCGTGCCGTTCTTCCTGCTTATCGTCACTTGTTTTGTCTTCGTCTATGCGACCGCCTACCTCTACCGCTACTTCCGCTATTTGATTGACTACCAAGAAAAATAAAAAGAGCGCAGGCTGTGGAAAACTCCACAGGAGTTTATAGAAACTTAGCTAGGCAGAATCGTTAAAGTTTATGTTATAATAAAGGTGGAATTGGATTAGCCTTGATTCTTGCTAATATGGATTATTACGTCAATATTAGTTTGATTGGGGCTTTTCTTTTGCTTAGTCTTCTTTCCCTTACGATCTAGGTAAAAGTTGATTAGCTTCAAAATTAAGTTGAACATTTGTATTAACATAGTTTTCCTCTTTTTATCTTTCCGCCAAAAATCTCCACACCCTACAAAAACTTCTTTTAAAGAACCTAACTCCTGCGCTCTACTGCTATACTACTAAAGAAAGTTACTCCAGTAAACCCACGAAATTTGAGTTATTTAACACTCTGTTAAGAAACGCCGAAAAAAGTCTGATTTTTAATATCAAAAATGACCTAAGCCTGCCAAAATTGGATATTTTCCGCAATACATAAAATTATATAATACAATAAAAAAGACTATAATATAAACAAAATCCGACCGATATATCTTGGGTTGGTAAGCTTAAAGACAATAACTACTGGATGTCGCAGGGCTTAGGGTTAGGCCTAGAGGCAGGCAAACCCTAACTAGTAACCACCCTTTTACTATTGCGATATAAAGCAAAAGTGACAAAAAATACTAGTGCTGGTGGTACGATCAGTTTAATTGGGCTCTCATTGACGATAAACCCCACGGGACTATTTTCGCCCATTATGGCGCACATCACTCCGGCGATAAAGATGAAAGCCGAGATAATCGCCAAAGTTAGAAATATGCTCTTCTTGATTTTTTCTTTCTTTAAATTAAATGCCATAACTTATGCTCCTAAATTGTAATTTAGCTATTTTTCTCTACAATGGCATTCTGGATTTTCGCAAGTACAATTAGGATTATAGCCACTAGCACATTCATCAGTACAAGTACATTTCCATCTTTTTAAAGTAGGAAATAATTTCGTGCAATGCTCTTTCATTCCTTCATTAGTCATTCCTGCTTGTGAGCCATATTGAGAACACATTTCTATATATTCTTCCATTGTAACTTTATCTATAAACTCTCCATTTTCATAGCAATATTTACAATAATCATTATTGATGCTTCCGTCTTTATTTTTTCCTAATTGTTCGTTTGATGTTATGGGCATACCACAACTCTGACATATTTTATTTTCCATCTCTTATTCCTCCATTCTGAAAACAAATTGTAATTTAGTAATTACTTAGTATCAAAACCTGTCAATAAACTTTTCTATTTTCTTGAAATTCATAAATCTTCCATTACTTCTTAAACTTCGACTTCTCATAATTATACGGAATACTCGTACCGACCACGACGTCCTCGATTTTGTCAATAATTAGCCAATCATCCATATTACCCTGATGATCAAAATCGAGCGGTTTAATTTCTTCCACATCGCCAAATTCTACCAGGCAAAGACATTTCTTATGCCAGCGTTCTTTCTGTTTATCAGTGAGCTGCAGTTTGCCGTTATTATCTTCGATGGTTTTGGTAATTTCCTCATCGGTCAGTTTCACGAAATTCTGGACATCTTTAACTTTAGCTTTGGCGGTAATCTTTTTAGAGCCTTTTTCCATAAAATAAAGTTCTTCACCAGCAAATACGCGACTATGCGGAATCTTCCGCCCGGCAGCGCCGCGAATCACCATCGTTTTACTGCCATCTAAAATTTTGTTTAATTCCTTTGACTTATCGTCGCAATAAACTAAATGAACCATCAAAACATCTCCTTACCATTACTTTATTCAATTATAACATATAGCGATGATCGGCTATAGGCAATCGATTTTAGGTGGATTAAGAATTCCGCTAATGAGAATATTGAAATTGAAACTTTTACTCCTCAAAATCCACGGCCGTCAATTTTCCATATTTCTCAATTTTCGTAGTATAATATAGATAACTTGTGGAGGAAATATGAATAAGCAGGACGCCGCCGAGCGGATTATCAAACTACGTGAGCTAATCAACGATTACCGTTATCATTATCATGTTTTGGATGAGTCCACCATGTCCGAAGCCGCCGCCGATTCGCTTAAGCACGAGCTTTCCGAGCTAGAGAAGCAATATCCCGAGCTCATTACGCCCGATTCTCCCACTCAGCGTGTCGCCGGTAAGCCCCTAGATAAGTTCGAAAAAGTCACTCACGCCGAGCGCATGATTTCGCTGGCTGATGTTTTTTCGGAAGACGAAGTCCGCGAATGGGTAATTAGTAACGAAAAATTAGCCGGTCACATTTCCGAGTTTTTCACTGATATTAAGATGGATGGCCTAGCCTGCGCTCTACATTATCAAGATGGCCTTTTGGTTCAGGCGGTCACGCGCGGTGATGGTCTGGTTGGTGAGGATGTTACGAATAATGTCCGTACTATCGAGAATATCCCCCTGAGCATTCCCGAGAAGGGTCATGTCGAAGCCCGTGGCGAGATCGTCATTTTCAAGAAAGACTTTGACGAGCTCAATGAGAAACAAAAGCGCGCCGGCGAGAAGCCTTTTGCCAATCCGCGCAACCTCGCTGCTGGCAGCATTCGTCAGCTCGATCCCAAGGTTGCCGCTAGTCGCAAGCTCAAGTTCATGGCTTACGACCTCGTCACTCCGAATTTGCCTAAGCATAGCGAAGCCTATGCTAAGCTCCGCGAGCTTGGTTTTCGCACCAGTGGCGAGGATAAAGTCTTTACCCGAATTGAAGACGTCTTTCAGGAAATCAAGCATCTTGAGAATTATCGTAAAGGCCTCCCCTTCAATACCGATGGCATGGTGATTAAAATCAACGATCGCAAAGTTTACCAAAAGCTCGGCATCGTCGGCAAGACTCCCCGCGGTGCCGTCGCCTTCAAATTCCCAGCCGAAGAAGCCACTACCGTCATCAAGGATATCGTCATTTCCATCGGTCGTACCGGTGCCGCTACGCCGGTCGCGATTTTCGATCCTGTCCAGCTCGCCGGTAGCACGGTCAAGCACGCCAGTCTTCATAATGCCGACGAGATTGCCCGTCTTGACGCCCGGATTGGTGATACAGTGATTATTTATAAAGCCGGCGATATTATTCCCCAGGTCAAAGAAGTCCTGCAGACCCTCCGCCCCGAGCATACCGAGCCTTTTGATTACGAAAAAGCTCTGAAGACGCAGTACCCCGAGCTCGAATTTGAGCGCCCTGAAGGCGAAGTTGTCTATCGTATCAAGGGTGAGAATTCTGACCTCATCCTGAAGCGCGCGATTGAATATTACGCCTCGAAGCCCGCTCTCAATATCGACGGTCTCGGCGAGAAAAACGTCGTCGCCTTGGTCGATGCGAATCTCGTCAAGGGCATCCCCGATCTCTATCGCCTCACCCAGCAAAAAGTTGCCCAGCTCGAGCGCTTCGCTGAGCTTTCCGCTCATAATCTCATCCAGGCTATCGAGGCTAGTAAACATCCCGAACTTAATAAATTCATCACCGCTCTTGGTATCCGTCACGTCGGCGCTCAGACCGCTACTACTCTGGCTCGCGGCTTCGGCAGTATTGACCGCCTCATGAATGCTACCGAAGAAGATTTGTTGAAGCTCCAAGACATCGGTAAGGTCGTCGCCGAATCTATCCTCGCCTACTTTGCCGATGGGGATAATCTCAAAATGCTCCAGGAGCTCAAAGACCTCGGCGTGCAGCCGAACGAGGTGAGCCTGAATGGTCTCCCGCTAGTGGGTAAGAGTTACGTCGTTACCGGTTCGCTCGATAGCATGGGTCGGGAAGAAGCCGAAGATAGGTTGCGGAGTCTCGGTGCCACCGTCACTAGCGGCGTCACCAAGAAGACTACCGCCCTCATTGCCGGCGCCAAGCCCGGCAAGAGCAAGACCGACAAAGCTGCTAAATTAGGTATCCCAGTCATAAGCGAAGAAGACTTTTTAAAACTAATTGAGGAATAATATAAGGCTCCAGACCATCAAAAAACGTCTTTTTGTCATCCCCGATCTGCCTTGTCGATTTTTCTTTTTCGATAACCCTCTTTTTCCAGCTAACAGGGGTAGAGCGCATTTTTAGCCTTATCCATTTTTCAAAAACGACAACCCCAGTTGCAACTCTTCCCAAACGAATTCTACTAGCTTCATGTCTTGCAAAATCCAAATCAACCCAAAAAGAGGGCGCACTGTTCGTGCGCTCATCTATAGTCCTAAGCCGCCTCTAGCACCTCGCTATCTACTGGATCGATTTGGAAATTTGTCATGCTTGTGAAATCATATTCAGCGGTCGAATATCGATAGTATTCCATTTCGAACTCTATCGCCACGTCTTGCATGACTTGGTGTGTTACCCATAATCCGCATGGAATTGCCACCTCACGTTGACCCGCCAGGATGGACGTCTGAATCACTTTTCTGCAAAACCAATCAAAACTTCCGTCATCATCTCCCAGCTCCCAAGCCATTACATCGCTCACTCGGTAACGAAAATCTTCCATATACCCATCCACATAGTCGACATAATAATCATAACGTTTTTGCCAATACGCCGCCATTTCATCTGGATCGCCCCATCCACTCTCTTGCGGCTCTAGAGTATAGGTAAAGATTTTACTCACTGCCATGATCCGCGGTGTCTGATATTTAGCTTCAGCGTAAAGATCCTGGCTAGAAAATGAGCTTCCGCTTGGATGATTATGAATCAGCAAAGCTCCACCCTGCTCTGCAAACATCCCTCTTTGCACGCTGCTAGTGTATACTCTTGACTTCAAATACGATGTCGAATCTAGAATCTTTTCGCCGTTTTCATTGAAGCCCACTACCGTCTCGAAATCCTGCTCGGTTATTGTTGCTATTACTTCCGGCAAATCACTTCCGCTATCTACCGGGATAATCCGTCCCGTGCCATCCAAGTCTGCCGACTGTCCGTCTGCGTTCATCTCCAGTCGGGTCACCATATTTGGCGTCCCGAATCCCGATAGCGCAAACAACGCAGCACAGATTATCGCCACGATTCTTTTACGCATAACGCACCTCCTAGCTATGCTCCCATAGGCCTTTGCTTGACTATATATTAAAGTGCTCGGCTCGCCCGTCGCGAGTCCGACTCTGTATAATTCCGTTTTACCATATCCGTTTTCGGAAATCAAGTACCTTTTTCTAAAGTATTGTAAAATTATATGAAAGTAGTATACTTATATATGTGTTCGATGGCGGGGTAACAACAAGCATATTATCAAGAAAGGTTCAATGGTGAAACTATTATGAAGAAAATCCGTAACATTTTGGCGATGGCTCTGGCCGTCGTTATGTCCCTTTCCATTATGGTTCCGGCGTTCGCTGCCGAGGCCGATGAAGCAACACTGGCGGTCGCCACTGTGGCCGAGGTCACCGATGAAGGTGCGAGCGGCGGCGACGATGGCATTATGCCGCTTGATTCGAAGAACTGGTCCATCGGTAACTACTGGCGGCGGGTAGTGTCCGAAGATATGAGCGGGCGCAATATCGCTATCCAGGTCAAGAACTTTAATGGGACCGCTTATCAGGTCGACATTATGTACCAGACCTCGGATGGGCGTGAGATTAAGACTGAGTGGAACATCACCGGCGTCTTTGCGGACAAGACCGTTACCTGTCCGAACGGCACATACTATGTTTACTACAAGATTTCGCCGCGGCTTGGATGGGTGACACCCGAAGCGGCCTATCCTTGCGTGATTACTTGGTAATTTACCAACGCACGTGCGACAATAAAGAGATGTCGCTAGCCAGCTTCTCTGAGGTCGATATTTTATAGTTGACAGCACCTCGCCATTGAACCAAGCCTCGACTGCGGTCGGGGCTTTTCTATATGTTATTAATATTAATCGACTACCAGATCTCAGTCCGGCAGTCGATTATTGCTCAAAGGCAACTAATTTTGATATAATGATTTTATGATAGAACTTAAAACTCTTAATAAATCTTATGGTAAAAAGCCAGTCCTTTTTGACCTTAATGTAAAAATTCCCACAGGTAGTTTTACGATGCTAAAAGGCGTAAGCGGCTCTGGGAAGTCGACGTTACTTAGTATTATTGGTGGTATTGAACCCGCTACTAGTGGTCAAGTAATTATTGATGGTAAAGATGTAAGTAAACTAAAAGGTAAAGAACGAACAGACTTTTATCGACACAAAGTTGGTTTTATCTTCCAAGGTTTCTATTTGCAACCGCAACTTACCATAGCGGAGAATATTGCCTTGATGGGTACTTTTGCCGGTATGCCTAAAAACGAACGCCAGCAAAGAGCCGAAGAATTAGCTAAAATGCTCGGAATTGAAGACGTATTAGATAGTCTGCCTAGTCAAATTTCCGGAGGTCAAGCTGAACGCGCCTGTGCTGCTCGAGCAATGTTTATGCACCCCGAGATTATCCTAGCGGATGAACCGACGAATAATCTCGACCCAGAAAACGCCCAAAACGTTATAGAAATGCTTAAGCAGATTCAGCAGAATACTGGCACAACAATGATTGTGGCTAGTCACGATCCGATGGTGGCGCAATACGCTACTCAAGTTATCCGTCTTAAAGACGGTTATATTACTAGAGAGGAGCAATAAGATGGGCCTAAAATTTTCTGATGCTTTACGCCTTAGCTGGAGCAATATCGCCCAGCACAAAGGTCGTAGTGCTATTGTGATTCTGACTATTTCCATACTTTTTGGGGTGGTGATGGCGTTTAATTTTATGCTTGAGGGCTTAGGTAAAACGACTTTTGACGCCGCAATGCAAGCTAGCAATGGTAAAATTTACATAGCCGCTGGATACAACGAAATCGCTAGCATTAATCAAGGCGATTATTTTAAGGTAGATAATTTAGAAGATGCAGAAAAAGCCATAGTAGAAAGCGTAGAACGATATCACGGTCAAATAATTGGGCAGGTCATACAATACAATGATATTGGTAGCTCACGCTGGACAATAAATCAAGAATTGGCGGAACGATTTGATGAGCTGGATTTTGATAAACTGAAGGAAGACCAAATTCCTTACGTTGGGCCAAAGGTGGAAGACGAGTTCTTTGATCTATACCTTAAAGACGCAGATGATAACAAAGATAAACTTCTGGTAAAAGTTGGCACTTATCCAGCTACCGAGCCGGGGAGTCCTACTTTGCCAGGGTTTAACCCGCTTAACTTATTACTATCGGGAATACACGGGTCTTATACGACACCACTAATGGTTGACGATGGTTCTGGCAAAGTAATGCAGTATCTGGAAAAAATGGCGGAGCAAAATAATACTCAGGAAGTTGTACCATATATAGCGAAGTTTGTTGTAATGTTTGATAATTACGATGACGCGGTAACATACTATTGGGATATTGCGAATGGCAAAAATATCCCTAAAGAAATAGAAACTTCTGATGGCAAGAAATATGTAAGCTATAGCGAAGAATTGTTTAGTAATGTAATTAGTGCCGAATTAAGCATTAAGAATCTTCGTTATACATTGATTTTGATAGAAATACTCTTTATTATTGTGGCAGTCATTATCGCTACGCTGACTTTTGCGCATATTATTGACCAAGACGCGGCGACGATTGCGCTTTATCGTTCGCTGGGTGCAAGTACGGGGAATACTTATTTAATCTACTTCTTGTATTTGTTAGAAATGTGTATATTAGCAGTCGTGGCTTGCATTGTAATCGCAGCGATTTTAGTAGGAGCACTGTGGTTAGTTAATGCTAATGCGCTAGCGCAGAGATTGCAAAGTTACTATATGCTAGATACTACACCAAAAGTTACGCTTTTTGGGTTTGATAATTTGTTCTATGGTATTATTGGTTCGGTAATGCTGATAGCACCTATTACACTTTTGTTTACGCTGCGCAACTTTTCTAGCAAGCACATTGCCAAGAAGCTAAAAGAAGACTAATGAGCATCTTAGATTATTTACGCTTAGGCTCAGCCGCAATTAAAGCTCACAAGAAGCGCGCTTTGACCGTGGTGGCGATTGTTGGGATACTCTTTAGCACTATCACGGCTGGGGTATTTATCTTGCAAGGTGTGCAAAATATTGCCCTAAATGAAATGCTGGCACCGACGGGTGGTAAAGTCGTAGTGATGAGCGGCGTAGATATGAGGGTTTGTGACGAAGATTGCGATATCCCAAGTGAGATCGCCACTATTAAAGCCAACGTAGAAAAGCACAGCGGACAAATCATTCCCGCGACCTATAGCCAAACTAATGACGGAATATTTTACCATCTGGACAAAGAGATTTTTAACTACCAGCCAGCAAATACCGAGGACGACGTTAGCGAGATCGCAATATCACTTTATAACCTAAATAAACTAACCGGCAAAGAAATGTCAGAACACGGCTTTTCCAGCAATCTAACGGTTACAGATATTAATAACCTGCGCGATGAGAATTTACATAAAACCGTGACCAGTAGATCGGGCAAGAAATACTATATTGCCGGAATCTTACCCGGCGGGGCAGGCGCACCGAGTCTTTCATTAGCGTATGTCGGAGACAGCCATAATCCATTAAACCTACTTTTAGAGCAGATAGTCCTAGGTGGAAGTGAAAGTTTCATCATTAAACCCGCCGAGAATAGCATCGCCGAGGAATTTCCCAATAACGAGCGACCTTCTGGCGTTATCGAGCAATCTAATATTGACACCGAAACTATGGGCTTAGTTTTTTCCGAATTTCCAAATCTGGAAATCGCCTATAGTTATTACCGGGATAAGGCTAATTACTGTTCGGAATTTAATCGTTTTACAGGGAATTGTGGTAGAAATTATAAATACCAAACTGTTGCTGCTATTTCTGACCCACTTACCGCCTATGAGAATCTGCAAGCAATCTGGAAAGTCTTCAAAATTGTGGCGGCAGTTTTGTGTGTGATTGCTTTAATTATTGCAGTGAGTACTTATGTGCGTATTATTGACCAAGATGCCAAGATAATTTCGTTATATCGGGCTAACGGCGCGACTGGCATGCAAGTTCGCTTGGTGTATCTAGCGTATTTTCTACTACTAAGTTGCTTAACTATACTTTTTGCTATAATGATGGGGTTGGTTTTGTCCGGCGTATTAAGTTTGGTAAATCAAGCTGCTTTGCAAGAAGTGTTTACTCTAGGTTTTGGCGAAGCACCAATAAATATGATTTGGCTAGTGGGGTGGAATAATGTTATCTGGTATGTCATTGGGAGTATGACATTAGCTATACCTGCGACAATTATTCTGTGTGTTCATCAATTTAAGCACACAAATCTCGTGTGAAATCCTATCTGTTTGTTTATCCTACACTCTTTCTAAGATTTATAAGAAAATTCCAGAACTAAGACAATGATTATGCAATAATCGCGTTGCGACACGTCCATAGAAAATCGTATTTACGCAACAAAGCTCTGCGGATAGTAGTAATAATGGTAAAAAATACAAAAAATCATACAACAAAACGAGCGTATTAAAAAGGCCCCCAACCGTAATGGCTGGAGGCCTCCCACATGTTTTAGGTACTGGCGCCGATCGTCTCGCAGAACGCGACAAAATCGTCCGTGCAATACTCTTCGCTGGCGGAATTGGCTGCGAACTCGTCCCAGTTAGCGACGTAGTTTTCCAACGTTCCGTCATTGCCCAGGCAGAAAATAATGAGCTCGTCATTCTTGCCGCGGTAACTTGTATCAAAGGCGTAGATATTGCCATCGGTCTTCTCGAAGAATACCGGTGCAATGCCGACAGTGCGGACAACGTCGCCCTCGATCATGGTGGTCACGTCGATTTCACTTTGGAAGTTATGCCACCGTTTCAGGTTTCTATCTTCCACGAAGTAAAGCCAGAAGGAGCCATAGTCAGCATTTAACGTAGCTGATGCGTCATCAAAGACGACATTGACTTCGCCGCCCGGCAGCAGCTCGACCAAGCGATCTCCGGTATATGCGTAATCGGGCGTTATAAGGGCACCAAGTTCATCGTGTGCTACGGCCAAGAAGCCGTCAGGGCTCATTTTCAGAGCCCAGCTGTCTTCCAGATTTCCCCGCCGATAGTGGTAGATATTGTCCGTAGCTGCCGCCCAGTAGCCGCGATTACCCCGGCCTACGGCAAAGTTAATCTCGCTAGGCAGGTTATCAATACGACCGTCCGGAAAATCAAGGTAGCAGCCCAGCGCAGCAATGTTAGCCTCGCTATAGACAGCAAATCCCTGAATTTCCTCCTGGCCTTCCCAGAAAGGATGTGCATCACCGCAGTCAAAGGCATATTCGGAGTCCGAATGTGCGGCTGGGTTGCTGGCGACATATCTGAGAACGCCACTTACTTTCTCAGCGTAAACACTATGATCCGAAGACCATATTGCATCGCCATCCCATTCTCCGGCTTGATACTTTTCGAGCAAAGCCAACGGTCTGATGTCGTCGCTCGTCGGGCAGTCATACGGAAGGGAACGAACGTCGTCAATTTCCAGCCAGCCATCGTTAGTGATGGCGAATCGGTGCTCGTAGGTGTTATCCCAGAGCACAGCGATCGCCTGCTCACCATTGCTGGTTTGAGCGAGGAAGCCTTCAGACACCTCGGCCCACGGCGCAGTCCTATCAATATAAGACTGCAGGATTTCCTCCGCACTCCATTCGGGGTTGGAGTATACCGCACCAGGGTAGATGTCGCAATACACCGCCTTTACGTCGCCTTCCAAAAAGATCCAGCCGTCAAGGCTATCCCAGCGGTAAGGCTTGTAAAAGTCAGTAAGCTTTTCCTCGCCGCTGAGGTAATCAGCAGCGATATTTGCGGCGGTCGGGATGAACGTAGCTTCGGGTTCGGAGCTGGGGTTCATGATTAGCCGCTGGGTGTTTTGCTCATCCGGCGTGTCGGCGGCGGGCTCTGCATTCTTACCGCAAGCCGCCAAGGACATGATCATCGCTACCACCAAGAACATACACAGGATTCTCCTCAGGTTTTTCATTTGCTTCTGTCTCCTTTTCGATAAAATATGTGGGATTATTAAGGTACGCAAGTCTCGAGCTTCCCACCTGCCCGGACATACTCCCATTATAGCACACATCACCAAAAAAGTCAATACTGTTTTAGCTAAAACGGCCAATAGTCAATTATCAGTCCAGCAGAACCGACTCATGCTATAATAGTTATGTAGCGACCGTTTTTCAAAAAACGAGCACATCTATCGATCGCAATAACAGAGGTAAGATACAAAAATCATGCGACCGAAAATCAAAAAACGAACGTATAGAACGAGGATGCATATGGAAGAATTGAAGACAAAATATAGTATCGGCGAAGCCTGCAAAATACTTAATATCTCACGAAGTACACTGGTGCGCTTGTGCAATTCCGGCCTAATTCGCCACATCCGGCGTGACCAGCGTTATCGAAGAACTCTAAATGAGGAACAGATCAATCTCGCTCGTACGCTACTAGGGTTGCGTCAAGCCGGCTTCACGAAATCCGACCTCAAACGCTACTCTCGGTTGGTGCGCCAGGGCGATAAGACTCTCCCCGAGCGCAAAGCTATGTTCGAGACCCAGAAGCGCCAGCTCTGGCAAGCCCTCGAAGACATCCATCAAGGCATTGATTTCCTCGAGCGTCAATCCGAGCTCATCGACCAAGAAATTTCGAAATCATAGTACCTAACCTTGTTGCACAATTCCATCGGTGAATATGTCAATTTGTTGCATAAAATACATTTTCTAGGGGGTGCGGAGCTTACGAGCGAGCATGCAGTGCGGGAGCCCCGTAACGACGGGCGCGAGCGACACGTCCCTAGAAAATCGTATTTATGCGACAAAGGCATAGCGCCTGCCAATCAGCTCAGCAGTTCTATATTTAGTGCTATAATAAAAGTATATGCCCAAGTTCGAATTAGTCTCCAAATACCAGCCCACCGGCGATCAGCCTAGTGCCATCGCTCAGCTTTCTGCTGGTCTCGACGCTGGTGTTCGTGAGCAAACCCTACTTGGTGTCACCGGCTCCGGTAAGACTTTCACTATGGCCAATCTCATCCAGCATTACCAACGCCCCACTCTCATCCTCGCGCATAATAAAACCCTCGCCGCCCAGCTCTATTCCGAGTTCCGTGAATTCTTCCCCAAGAACGAAGTGCATTATTTCGTCAGCTACTTCGATTATTACCAGCCTGAGGCCTATATCGCGAGCACCGATACTTATATTGAAAAAGATTCCGCTATCAACGAAGAAATCGACCGTCTTCGCCATGCTGCTACCGTCGCCCTCCTGACTCGTCCCGATACAATCGTCGTTGCTTCGGTTTCTTGCATCTATGGCATTGGTTCACCAGACCATTATACTGAAATGTCTCTGCCGCTGATCAAGATTGATGGCGCCTGGCGAGTAGCCGGTACTAGCTCTTGGTGGAGCAGTCCTGCTGGGTCGATGGCGTTGGAGGAGGGGATGGAATTACTTTCTCGAGACCATCCGCAGGGCAACGGCCCGAGGGAGAGGCGCGTGAGTCCCGTGACGACGGGAACGAACGACGCCGCGTCTCGAAAAGTAATGACAGACCCGACGCCACTGCTACCTTCGCTCATCAACGTCGATACTCAATTCTCTGATTCCTTGAGCCAGCAAAACTTCATTATCTATCTCATCGCCATGCAATATCATCGCAACGACCTCGCCTTCGAGCGTGGCAATTTCCGCGTCATGGGTGATACAGTTGATCTATATCCCGCCAGCGGGGAATGGGGCTATCGTTTTGAATTCGGTTTTGATACTCTAGAGAGCGTGCGTATTATCGATCCGCTCACTGGCGAGACCCGCGAGAAGCCCGATCGTCTTCACATCTTCCCGAATACCCACTACGCTACTCCGAAGGATCAGCTCGAGCGCGCTATCTCTGGCATTGAGGCAGAATTTGAAATTCGCATGAAATATTTCGAGAAGCACGAGAAGTATCTCGAAGCCCAGCGTCTCAGCCAGCGTACTAAATACGATATCGAAATGCTCCGAGAGACCGGCTTCGTTAAGGGCATTGAAAATTATTCTCGCCATCTCGACGGCCGCAAAGCTGGTGAGCCGCCCGCCACGTTGATTGATTTCTTCCCAGAGGACTTCCTCTTGCTCGTCGACGAGAGCCACATGACTCTCCCGCAAGTCCGTGGTATGTATAATGGTGATCACGCTCGCAAGGAAACTCTGGTCAATTACGGCTTCCGTCTTCCTAGCGCTATGGATAATCGCCCGCTGATTTTTACCGAATTCCAGAGCCATATCAAGCATGCCGTCTACGTCTCGGCTACTCCTGGTCCTTATGAGCTCGAACATTCTCCCGAGCCCGCTCAGCAGGTCATTCGCCCGACTGGGCTGCTCGATCCTGAGATTGAAGTCCGCCCGTCCGAGGGTCAGATTGACAATTTAATGGAAGAAATCGACAAACGTATCGCCAAGGGGCAGCGTACTTTGGTTACTACCTTGACTAAGCGCATGGCTGAGGATCTTACCGATTATCTCAAAGAGCGCGACGTCAAAGTTGCCTATATTCATTCTGATATCGATACGCTCGAGCGCGGCGACATCTTGCGCGATCTTCGTGCTGGCGTTTACGACGTCTTAGTTGGGATTAATCTTTTGCGTGAGGGTTTGGATTTACCCGAAGTTTCGCTCGTAGCAATCCTTGATGCCGATAAGGAAGGCTTCCTCCGTAGCGAAAGTGCACTTATCCAGACCATCGGCCGTGCCGCTCGCCATGTTGAAGGTCATGTCATTATGTATGCCGATAATATCACCGAAAGTATGCACAAAGCTATCGATGAGACCATGCGCCGCCGCGAAATTCAGCAAGAATACAATGAGAAAAATGGTATCGTTCCGCGCTCTGTTAAGAAAGAAATCGGCGCCGGTCTCCGTGCCATCATCCCCGAGAAGGAAGAAGCTACCAAGCTCGATCTGAAGCGCATTCCGCCCGAGGAGATCCCGAGCTTAATTAAAGAGCTTCAGTCGCAAATGCAGCTCGCCGCCGCCAATCTCGATTTCGAGCAAGCCGCCTTCCTCCGCGACCAAATCGCAGAGATCAAAGGCGAAAGTAGCAAGAAAAAGTCAAAAAGGTAATCATGATAGAAAGGAGCTAATCTATGCCTACCGAAACTTACAATTTCCATTATTCTTCCGATAAAGGTTGGGAAGGCGATTTTGAGAAGGCCGGCCTAGAAAATCCCTCCAAACCCTCCAAACCCAGCAAAAAATCCAGCGGCGTTTCTATTGTCCTTGCCGTCACCGTAATTATTATCATTATCATCGGGCTGCTTTATAGTTTTAATATTATCCCGCATCGCCAATATTCCGACGCTGATTTCGATATCGAGCCTTACCATAGCCGCATTGATAAAGATAACGACGGCATCGATGATCAGACTGATGTTCTAGCAAGCGCCCGGGAATACTTAGCTAGCAATCCCAAGTACGAGAGTAAATATTACGCTACTGGCTATCCCGATGATAATCATGGCGTCTGCACCGATGTAGTTGCTTTTGCTTTGAGGGGCGCCGGTTACGATTTGATGAAATTAGTCGACGATGACATCAAGGCCAGGCCGGAAGCATACGACATCGAAATTCCCGATAAGAATATTGATTTTCGCCGCGTTAAGAATCTTCAGACCTATTTTCGGCGCCACGCCATCAATTTGACTACCGATCGTGATATTATCAAAGAATGGCAGGGCGGCGTTATCGTCGTCTTTGAAGATCATATCGGAATCGTTTCCGACCATCGCAATAAGCATGGCGTGCCCTTCTTAATTCATCATTACAGCCCCGCTCAAGTTACTTATGAAGAAGATGCTCTGGGGCATTACAAAATCATTGGTCATTATCGTATTAGTTAAAGGAAAGGAAAATATGAACCTATATATCTACGGTCTTGAGTCGGACTTTACCAAAGATCAGAAGACTCGTCTACGCCAAGAGTTTACGCGAGTAGTATTCAATGAAACACTAGAAGATTATGCTATGCCCCTCCAGGATCCAGATCCCAAGGTCATTGCACTCGACCCGGACATTACCGGTTGGGAACTGCCGAATTCTACAATTGCTCAAATCCCAAATCTCAAAGCCATCTGTCTGCAGACCACCGGATATGAGTGGGTTGATGGCGACTTTTGTAAGCGGAAAGGAATCGCACTTACCAATGTTCCGCACTATGCCTCGGTTTCCGTGGCGGAAAAGTGTATTTTTATGGCGCTCGCCTTGGCCAAACGTTTTCCATTATATCTTCGCGAAGGCGGAATGAACTATGCGCCAGAATTTATCGGCGACGAAATGTGGGACAAGCCAACGGATATCATCGGCTTTGGTGAGATTGGTCATGCTCTCGCCAAGAGGTTAGATGGTCTAGTCGGTCATAAAGAAATCTGTTATTATTCCCGTAATCAAAACGATTCAGAGTATCACTTCTGGCCATTTGAAGATATGTTAGAAAAATCTGAATACATGTTTATAACTATCTCCAAAAATCCCGACAGCATAGCACTCTTTGACGATCTCTCTAAGTTTAATCGCAATATGAAGGTAATAATCGTCTCCAATGGCTTCGAGGGAGCTACTATGCGCCTAGTTGATAAATGCGAAAAAGGGGAACTAGGCGGCGTTGCTTTTGAGAGTAATGACCCGGAGATTTTGAACCGCGAGTATAAGAGTAATATATTTGTAACACCGCACAACGCCCATTGCACCAAAGAGGCTCTTGCCAGAATGTTTGAAATTTGGACTAATACAATGCTCTCGGTTAAAAATAATCAAATTATTAATCAGGTTAATTAACATGCGTGAAATCCATAAGAAAATTGATAAAAAATATTTTGACGAAATCGCTAGCGGGAATAAAACTTTCGAGTATCGTGTCAATGATTTTGAATGTGAGCCCGGCGACATCCTCGTCCTCGAAGAATGGGAGTATGGTGAAGGCCTCGCTAGTGCCGAAGATCGTTACCCGACCGGTCGCACCCTGCGCAAGAAAGTCGGCTATGTCGGATATACCAACGATTTCAGCTGGCTAAGCCGCCCCGACGTCAAAGCCGCCCTAGACCAATACGGCGCCCAAATCATCTCGCTGCTTGATGAATAAAAACAATAGAAAAGCCCCAGTCTAGGAAGACCGGGGCTAACTGTTGCGAGCCTACTTGGCGTCGTCCAGAGGCCTACTCGCCGGCAGTAAGAGGTTGAGCAAGACTCCAGCAATTGCCGCCAAGCTCATACCGGAAAACGTCACCGACAAATCACCCGTTGTCAGGGTAATTGCCGCTCCACCCAGCCCCAAGACCAGCATCGCTGATGCAATTATCATATTACGCATATCGTCGAAGTCGATCTGGTTCTGGATCAGGACTTTCAGACCGTTCACGGCGATGAATCCATAGAGCAGCAGAGAGACTCCGCCGAGTACCGGGTTCGGAATGGTGGAGACCAGTGCGGTAAACTTGCCGAGAAAGCCCAAGCCAATGGCGAAGAATGCGGCCAGCCGGATAACCCACACCGAAGCCACCCTGGTCATGCCGACGACCGAGGTATTCTCACCGTAGGTCGTGTTGGCCGGCCCACCTAAGAATCCTGCAATCGTTGTTGCCAGGCCGTCCCCCAGCAGCGTACGGTCAAGCCCAGGATCATGCAGTAGGTCTTTCCCGATGATTTTACCAAGGGCGGTATGATCGCCGATATGCTCTGCCATTGTGACCAATGCGATCGGCGCCATCGTCAAGGCTGCACTTAGGTTTGGTGTGTACCCAAAGAAGGGAAGAATAAACTCCGGGACCTGAAAGAATGCCGCCTCTCGGATTGGTGTGAAATCTACTAATCCCAGTATTGCTGCCATGACATAGCCGACGACAATACCCATTAGCACCGGTATAATCTTGATGAAACCCGAGCCGCGATTGCAATAATCGCCGTAGTCAGGAAGGCAACTAACGCCACCACGATCCCCCGCCAGTTTAATACGCCATTACTCAATCCAATTTGCGAAACTGCCGACGGCGCTAGACCGAGCCCGATAATCATAATCATCGGTCCTACCACTACCGGTGGCAGTACGCGGTCAATCCATCCTTTGCCAATCAGGTGAATAATGCCGGCAGTGATCATATAAATCAGCCCCACCAGCATAATCCCCGTCATAGCGCCAGAAATTCCACCAAAGGCATAGGCTGCCGCCACCGGCGTAATGAATGCAAATGAGCTGCCGATATAGACCGGCGATTTAGACTTCGTGCAGAGGATATAAATCAGGGTACCAATGCCAGACGTCACTAATGCCACCGGAATCGTCAGCACCGTGGCGTTGGCCGCCGAGTTCACCAAAATCGGCACCAGAATCGTAGCGCCGAACATGGCAAAGACGTGCTGAACGGCCAAGATGATCCATTGACCAAGGGGTGGTTGCTCGTGAACATCGAGCAGCATGCGGGGATGATTGGGGCGTGTGTTCGAAACGCCCATATCAGGTGTGCGAGTACTCATGTAGACAACCTCCTAAATAATAAAAGTACGAAGGAGAACCTTCTCTGTGAGTATATCAGAGGCAATTATCAAACGCAAGCACGAGCGTATATTCTATAATTTTCACACAATCTGCAAAGGAATGTTTTAAGGGGCTATTTTGTTGCATTTTTCCCGAAAATCGCATAAAACTATTGCTTTTCTACGAAAAGTATGCTATAATGGAGTTAAGTAGTGAGAATACTACCGATGTACCTTAATTTTTTGCTGGAATTTTAGAAAGGCGGTGAATTGTATGAATGTTTCTAAAGACCCGAATTTCAACGCATTCGAAGACCCTAACCGGAACCTCACTGACCTTCAGAAACTCATCGTCGATTGGAAGAACCTCAGCGACGCCCACGAAGTTATCCTGACGGATCTCCATGGCGCCGTCGTCGACAGCTTCGAGTCTCGTCTCACCAAGGTCCATGTTCGCATTAGGGGCACTGATCTGCTCGTTTTCAATCTCCCCATTACTGCGGATGATCTTGCCTCCATGCAGCGTCACATCGAAGCCGTCGAGGTCGAGCCGCTCTTTGGTGGCCTCTTGCCTCGTATGGTCAAGCTTGGCTGGCGGATCGTGCCGAATCCCGAAATCCCCAATGCCGAAATCCGCCGCCTTAATATGGACCCTCGGCCGGTCGTCGTCTCCACTACTGATGGTCGCGAGGTACATTATTCTCAGTCCTACGAGGGATACTATGCCCTTTTCGTGGACTTGGAGCGTGCCGAAGTTCGCCGTCGCCTGATTGAGGCTATGCCTAGGTTTAGGGCGGCCGGTCTCAAAGTCAGGCTGCGTGACGGTGACATCAAATGGAGCGACGAGAACGGCATTGGCTATACCTCTAGCTATATCTATGACGATGTCAATATCATCTTCAATCAGCTGACTCGCGCCGAGTTAGAGAACCAGATGTAATCTCCAGCACCCCCAGCCCCTTCGGGCTGGGGGATTTTCATTTTCTGTAGGATAAACAAACATATTGCACTAAACTAATGCTTGTATGGTTGACGGTTA
>CAZOPB010000008.1:0-46373 GCA_964581595.1 uncultured Candidatus Saccharibacteria bacterium | reverse complement strand
CTGGGTTTTGGTCCCAGCATTCGCAGGTTCGAATCCTGCCGGCCCAGCCAAGCAAAAATCCGAACTTTTGGTTCGGGTTTTTGCTTGATGGATTTGCCCAGAATGGGAAGGTTTTAGGTTCGTTATGCGCCCGGTCACGAAGTGACGACGGCGCGCATTGATCTTCCTGCCGGCCCAGAAGAATGATTAAGATTGAGCTAATTATGGTATAATTAGGCTATGGAAGATGAAACTTATACTTTGAGAGAGGTGAGCAGGGAATTAGGGATTCCGACTTATACGGTGAGGCGATTTTGTAACGCCGGGCTGATAAGGGGTATACGGCGTAAGCGAAATGGCTATAGAATACTGAACGGAGAACAGGTGGAATTATTAAAAACGTTTGTACGGATGTCGCAAGCGGGGTTTAGAATGGAAGAAATTAAGAAATATGCGCGGCTATTGAGGCAGGGCGGGAAGGCTTTGACGGAATGCAAGGCGATGCTAGAGACTCAGAGAAGACAGTTGTGGACGCAGATTGAAGAGCGACAGAAGGGGATAGACTTTATCGAAAGATCAATTGAAATTATAGATAATGAGAATTGAGAAAAACCTAAAACCTTGACAGCGCTGTCAAGGTTTTGTAATGTGTCACCCCTGTAACTAATAGATAAAACCTTAACAGTGGTGTTAAGGTTTTGTGGAATTAAGCTTATTGGATGGCTCCGTATTCAGTCTTCTCGGCTTCGCGGAGGTTGGGCAATTCCTCGAAGATTACCTTGATACAGCCGGCGATAGGTATGGCGATGATGGCGCCGATGAGACCGAACATATACATGCCGATGATAATGGCGGTAAGGACAAGGGAAGTAGGAAGATTGAGGGCGTCGCCTTGGATCTTGGGGGCAATGATGTTATTCTCGATCTGTTCATAGATGATGTAGAAGATCAGGAAGATGATGGCGGCAACTGGAGAACTAAAGAAGAGGAGGGCGGTAATGAGAACACAGCTAATGATAGGGCCAAACATGGGAATGAGATAGAAAGTGAGCGCGATGAGGCCCATCGGGAGAGCGAGGCTGGCGGAGAAGCGGCAGGTAAGGGCAAGCAGAAAAACGGCTACGGTGGTCACTGCGCCATCAAGTACGGCGACGGTGACTTGCTTGGAAACATAGGTGCCGATGACGCCGGCGAGACGAGCGGATAAACGCTGCCAGGCACGGACGGAGGAATTTTTGCGTTTGCCTTCGAGGAGCTTCCAGAATTCTTTGATAAGAGTAGGGCCTTCGATAGCGAAAAGGAGAGTGAGCACGAGGACGAGGATGACGTTGGTAGCGACTTGGGCGATAGTGCCGACACTAGTGACGAGGACATTGCCGAAGTTAGCTACGAAACTATTGGAAAAGTTGTTGATGGCGGTGAGGATTTCGTCTTGGAGATTATTAACGCCAATAGTTTGGCCGAAATTGTTAATACCTTCCCAGCCACCGATAGTATTTTCAAAAGTCTCGGGGAGCTGGCGGACGAACTGAACTGATTCGTCGACAACGACGGGTACAATGACAGAAATAATTAAGCCCAAGATGACGATGACGATACCATAAGCTACGACGGAAGAAAGAGAGGAGTTTTCTTTTTTGAGTAGGCGCTGGATGCGGGCGGCGAGGGGCTGGATGGCGATGGCGAGGAAGGCGGCAATGCCGACGATGATAAGACCAGAGAGGGCTTTCCAGACGAAAAGGCCGACTGAACCAAGCGCGAGGATTACCAGCCAAAAACGGATAAATGTCTTAGTGTCAACTTCGATAGTTTTCTTATACATGGGCCTCCTTGATATATCTATTATAACATGAAAAGAAAAATAGATGAAGGAAATTTATTTATTTTGATAATAGCGGCGGAGGAAGTCGGTTTTGAACTGATAGAAGGTGTTGCTCAGGAGGGAAGTGCGGATTTCTTCGGTGAGGCGGATGATGAAGCGAAGGTTGTGGAGAGAGGCGAGGTGGTAGAATTTAGCCTTTTGCTCGGGATCGCCGGAGCGCCAGAGGGCGCGGAGACTGCCAAGAGTCCAACCTTCGCGGCAGGTAGGGCAGTCGCAGCTATGATCGAGAGATTTGCCGACGTCGCGGAATTGGCGAAGATTGAGATTACCGTCGCGAGTGTAGATTTTGCCATGGCGGGCTTCGCGCATGGGGGCGACGCAGTCAAAGGTGTCGGCGCCCATTTCGGTGCCGATGAAAATATCGTCGGGATGAGAGAGACCGAGGAGATGACGGGGTTTATCTATGGGTAGTTCTTCATTACACCAGCGGAGGATTTCGCCGAGATCTTCCTTGAGGAAAGCTCCACCGAGACCAAAGCCGTCGAAGCCAACGCCATCGACTTGCATATGAGCGAGAGTTTTGGCGGTCTCGCGACGAAGGTCTTCCCAGCGGCCGCCTTGGAGAACGCCGTAGAGATTTTGTCTAAACCCAAGATCATCGCGATGCTTGAGATGTTCGCGGAGGCTGCGCTTGGCCCAGCGCTCGGTGCGGTGCATAGCTTCAATATTATATTCGTAAGTATCGGCAAGGGAAGTAAGTTCATCAAAAGCCATGTGAATATCGGCGCCAATGCGACATTGAATTTGCATAGATTCTTCGGGGCCGATGAAGTCGGGTTGGCCATCGAAAGGATCGGTAAAGCTGACGCCTTTTTCGGAGACATGGGCAAGACGTTCCTTATGGGCGGTATTGGTGACGTGGCGTTCTTTTTCCATGGAAACGACTTTGCCGAGACCAGAGCCGAGCGACATGACTTGAAATCCGCCAGAGTCAGTAATAGTAGGGCCTGGCCAGGGGGAATTATCTAGGCCGTCTTGACGATCGGGTGAATAATTAGCGAGGCCACCGGCGGCGGCGATTGCGGGAGATTGGCGACGGAGATGATAGCCGTTGGACAGCATGGCTTGCGCATTGATGGAGCGCAAATCTTCGGCGGACAAAAAGCGAACGTAGCCATGAGTACCGACAGACATGAAGGCGGGGGTCTTAATATCGCCGTGAGCGGTATGGATGACTCCGGCGCGGCCAAGACCATTAGCTAAGATTTTTTCAATGGTGAATTGCATAATATTATTATACTATAATTTAGTAATAAATAAAAGATATGAATTGTCAATAATTATTTTGCGTGAGAATAATCGTTTAGTCAAGCATAGGTATAAAAGAAAAGCTCCCTTTTGCAAGGGAGCTGAGGTGCTAGGGATTTATGGTGCGTCGTTGTCCTGGATACCGAGCTGGCGCTTGATGCCTCTCGCAATGAGCCCTTTGACGCCAAGGATATAGAGGATGGTTTCGATAACCACGGCGGCCAAGAATGAGTAGAAAAACTGGCGCAGGAAGGTCAAGAATGGCATCCGGAATAGAAATGCGATGGCGCTGAAGACGAATGAATCGATCGGGCGGCCAAACATGCTGGAGACCCAAGAGCGGGAATTGATGGCGCTAGGTCTGGTGTGGGGGCGAAGCTTTTCGTAAATGAAGTTATTGACGTGCCCGCCAAACCAAGTTGCCACGATGCTGGCGATAAAAATGATGGCGCTGAAATTGAGTGCGGTGGCAAGATTGACATTCTTAGCGCCGTCGACGCTAGGCAGAAAACGGCAGGTAAAAAGTGCGATCATGCAGATAGCGTTGAGCGCGCAGGTCCAGTTGACGACGCGATTGGCGATGTTTTTGTGGTAAATTTCGGTGATGACATCGAGCGTAACATAGGTAAACGGGTAGACCAGGATACCGGCGTCGAGCTGCAGGGGGCCGAGGTGCCAGATTTGGGCGGCCAAAACGTTTGCGAAGACGCTCATACTGGCATAGATAACGCTGAGAAAAGCCAGGAAATGACTGGCAAGATAGGTGGTGTCGTTAGCCATAAAGCTAGGGTCGAGCTGGGAAGGGTCGGGCGTAGATTGCATTCTGTCTTTCATAGCGTGTTCCTCCAACATTTGATAATAGTATTTGTCGCCGCGAGATTCGTAGATAACTCCGGTATTAGCGGTGGCGCGGGTGCCGAAAAAGTGACCAAGAATACCTTGACCGCCGAAACCGACGTGTGCCATACCGCTAAACATTCTACCGCTGCGTGAACCAAGGCCACCAGGGCCAGGGCCGTGACTACCGGGACCAGGGCCAGGACCGCCTGGACCTCCAGGGCCAGGGCCGCCAAAGCCGCCCGGGCCACCTCCGCCATGAACGGGCATAGTTTAAATCCCTCCTTGTTAAGGTACGTGATGTTTGCAAAAGATTCTGAGTAATTTTGTAGAATCTTTGCATTCCAAAAGTAGCCCAGAAAAGAGCTTGTATCTATTGTAGCACAGATTACAGTTTCTGTCAAGAGGTAAATAATTTTCGGGGCTTTGTTACATAAATACGATTTTCTAGGGACGTGTCGCTCGCGCCCGTCGTTACGGGGCTCCCGCACTGCATGCTCGCTCGTAAGCTCCGCACCCCCTAGAAAATGTATTTTATGTAACAAATCTACATTTTTGCCGATGAAATCATGCAACAAGGTTATTTATGATTGATGTATGAATGAAGCTTAGAATTAACTTAAGAATAAAAAATTAGACGTCTTAGGAGTCTTGACTTAAGGGGAAAATTGGACTAAAATGGTCTAATGCTAAAACTTTTTCGATATCTAAAACCGTATTGGTGGAAAATTTTAATTCTCTTTTTGGCGGTGGGCGTACAGGCTTGGTCGGCGATTCAGCTGCCGGCGATCATGGCGGAAATTGTGAATAATGGAATCGTGGCGGGGGATTTGAATTACGTCTGGAATGCAGGGCTGAGGATGGTGATATATGCGTTGATTGCGTCGGTCTGTGCGGTGGTGGCGAATTTGATTGCGGCAGTGGTGGGGACGGCGTTTTCTAGAGATATGAGGAATGATATCTTTAAGAAAGTCTTGAGCTTTTCGGTGGGAGATATGAAGAATTTTTCGACGGCGTCTTTGATTACGCGGACGACGAATGATGTGATGCAAGTGCAGCAGGCGGCGGTAATGTGCATGACAATGCTGATTCGGGCGCCGATGATGGCGATCATGGCGATCATCCAGGCAGTAGTGACGGCGCCGGATATGACTTGGATTATTGCTCTAGCAGTGGCAGTATTGCTGGTGTTGGTGGTGATAATTCTAGGGATTGTGATGCCGAAGTTTAAGATTTTCCAGAGATTGATGGATAAGATTACGATGTTGACGCGGGAGAATTTGACTGGGCTAAGGGTGATCCGGGCGTTTAACAATGAGAAGTTAGAGCAGAAGAAATTTGATAAGACAAATACAGAATTGACGAAGTTGGCAATTTGGGTAGACAAAGTAATGTCGCTACAAAACCCGCTGATTAATTTGGTATTTAATGGGACGATGATTTTGTGTATCTGGATAGGTGTGTCGTTAATGACGAAAGATATTGCGTACCTAGGTAATATGATGGCATTTATGCAGTATGCAGTACAGGTGATTATGTCGTTCTTGTTCTTGACGATGCTGTTTATTGTGTTGCCGAGGGCGAATGTATCGGCGAAACGTATTAATGAGATATTGGATACGAAGTCAAAGATTGTCTGGAAGGATAAGACGGTGGGGAAGACGGACACGATGCCGTCGGTGGAGTTTGAGAATGTGAGTTTTTCTTATGCGAAGGCGGAGGAGAAAGTATTGGAAAACGTGTCTTTCGTGGCGAAAGCAGGAGAGACGACGGCGTTTATCGGGTCGACTGGGTCGGGGAAGTCGACACTGATTAACTTAGTGCCGAGGTTTTATGAGGCGACGGCTGGCACGGTGAGGATAAATGGCGTGGATGTGCGAGATTGGGCGCAGGATGATTTGATGAGGAGGATTGGCTATGTGCCGCAAAAGGGAATTTTGTTTGCGGGAACAGTGAAGAGTAATATTACTTTCGGGGCGCCGGAACTTGGTGATGAAAAGATATATGAAGCGGCGAAAATTGCGCAGGCGGATGAATTTATTAAGAAGTTGGATAAGGGATATGATTCGCATATTGCGCAAGGGGGAAGTAATGTGTCGGGCGGGCAGAAACAGCGGCTGTCGATAGCGCGAGCGGTGGCGAAGGACCCGGACGTTTATATTTTCGATGATTCGTTTTCGGCGCTGGACATGAAGACGGATGCGAATTTGCGGGCGGCCTTGAAACCGGTGACGAAGAATGCGGTGACTTTGATCGTGGCGCAGCGGATCAGTACGATTAAAGATGCGGAGCAAATTGTAGTGCTGAATGAGGGGAAAGTGGTGGGGAAGGGAACGCATAGTGAGTTGCTGCGGGATTGTGAAGTGTACCGTGAAATTGCAAAGTCTCAATTGTCGGAGGATGAATTTGAGAAAGAACTAGCGCGAGGAAAAGTGAAAAATGAGAAGATTGTTCATGGTGGGGAAACGATGAAGAAAGGAGCGAAAAATGCCTAGGCTGATGCAAGCAGAGGAAAAGCCAAAGAACTTTGGAAAGACCTTTCGAATCTTTCTGAAGGATTTGAAGCAGTGGCGAGTATTGATTATTGTATCGATCGTGTTGACGATTGTGTCGGTGATATTGTCGTTGTTTGGGCCGCTGATTTTGGGGCAAATTACGACGGAGGCGCTAAATAGCTTCATGGCGACGGGGGTGATTGATTGGGGCGTGGTGACGTCACTGATTATTCAATTGATAATATTATATCTAGTATCAGCGGTCTTGAATTATATTCAAGGTGTAATACTGTCGGTGGCGACGGAGCAATATGGTAAAAAGCTGCGTGATGAAATTATTGAGAAGATTTCGCGGCTGCCGATTTCGTATTTCGATAAGAATCAATTTGGTGATACTTTGAGCCGGATGGGGAATGATGTGGATGCGATTACTGGGTCGTTAGCGCGGATTTTGTCGGAAGTGCTGTCGGATGTGGTGACGATTGTGGGGATTTTTATTATGATGATGACGATTTCGATACCTCTAGCATTAGTGGCAGTGTTGATTTTGCCGATTTCGCTACTTGCGGTAAGTCGATTAGCGAAGAAAGCGCAGATGTTCTTTCGAGTGAATCGGGTGACGCTGGGCGAGCTAAACAATTCAATCGAAGAGGATTATGCTGGGCAGTCGATCATTAAAGCAAATTCGCACGAGGAAATTTCGATTGAGAAGTTTGAGCGGACGAATCAGCGGCTATATGAAACGGGATGGAAGGCTCAGTTCTTATCGGCATTGGCATATCCGATTATTCATGTGCTGACGAATTTGGGCTATGCGGTGATTTGTGTATTGGGTGGCGATATGGTGATAAAAGGGAAAATGGCGATTGGGCAGATTCAGGCATTTATTCAGTATGTGAGCCAATTTAATCAGCCGATTACTGGTGTATCGCAAATTGCTTCAAATATTCAGTCGACGATGGCGGCGGCAGAGCGGGTATTTGGCTTCTTGGAAGAAAAGGAAGAGACGCCGGATGCTAACCCGGCTCAAGTAATCGAGGATGTGAAGGGTGCAGTGGAATTTCATCATGTAGATTTCTCATATAATCTGGAGAAGGAGATTATCAAGAATTTCTCAGTGAAAATTAAGCCGGGGATGCAGGTGGCGATTGTGGGGCCGACTGGGGCGGGGAAGACTACAATTATCAATTTGTTAATGAGGTTTTATGATCCGGTGAGTGGATATATTTCGATTGACGGAGTGCCGACTAGAGAGATGAAGCGAGCCGATGTGAGAAAGTTATTTGGAATGGTACTGCAGGATACCTGGCTATTCTCGGGGACGATTGAGGAGAATTTACGCTATGGTAAGAGCGATGCTACGCACGAAGATATTGTACGAGCGACGAAGGCGAGTAGCATCCATCATTTCATTGAGAGTTTGCCGAATGGATACAAGACGGAAATTAGCGAGGATTCGGACAATATTTCGGCGGGGGAGAAGCAACTGCTCACGATTGCGCGGGCGATGGTAGCGAATCCGCCGATGATGATCCTAGATGAGGCGACTTCAAATGTGGATACGCGAACAGAGCAACTAATTCAGAAGGCTTTTGTGAAGCTGACGAAGGGAAGGACGTCATTTGTAATTGCGCATAGACTTTCGACGATTCGGAATTCGGATTTGATCTTGGTAATGAAAGAAGGTCAGATCGTGGAGCAAGGGAATCATGACAGCTTGCTAGCGCAGAATGGATTCTATGCGGAGCTGTATAATTCGCAGTTTGCGGAGGAAGCTGTCGAGTAGATTCTTGAGAGGATATAGCAAAAACCGCTCCTAAAGAGAGCGGTTTTGGGAAGGATACTTTATTTTTTGAAAATGATGGAGGATACAGAAAATGAATATTTAGGATTCACTATAGATAGTCAAGGATGCGAGGAAAGCGCCGGCGTCGTCAAGAAAGAGGAGGGCGGCAGATGCTAGAAATATGGCGTTGGGCGCGAGAAGGGGAAGCGCGGCGACAGAGAGGACTAGGGTAGGGAGTTCGCAAATAGCGTACTGGAAGAGGACTCTGTATAATTGAGATTGAACCTTGGCGTTGAAGCGTAGTCTCAGGTAAAAGATATAGAGCGCAGTAGTAGACATGCGGATTACGGCCCAGACGGCTAAGAGGTTAGTGGGTAAGATTGAGACCTGGTGGTTTATTTCGTACAGGCTGGCGGCGAAAGTGGTGAAAAACATAATTATGATACCGATAGCGAGGAAGTGTTTTCCGGAAACGAGCTGAGTGAGACTGGAGTGTGAATTTTTCATGGCAGTAACTATCCTTTCAATGTTCGTAGGGATTGACCTATGTTATTATAATATCATAGGTTATTGAAGCTGTCAATGATTTGATAAGAGAAAGAAGCGTGATATAATAGGGTTAGAAAAGAGGGAGCTATAGTGACAGAAATTTTTAGTGTAATACATCCGGGGATGGCGTTTTTGATACTCGTAGGGGTGATGGTGATTTTTGTGGCGGGGTTATTAGCAAGTGGGATCGTGTCGATCAAAATTGAGCGAGTGGACGACGATAAAGATGAAGATGAAAAGAAGGACAAAAAGTAGAAAATTGGTGAACTAGTAAAATTCAAAACTCGACACGCGTGTCGAGTTTTTGGCGAAGCGACCTCTGTTAGTAAAATGCGAAACTCGACGAGGGAGGAGAGTTTTGGCATTTCGTCGAGCTTGCGCACAGCCATAGATTTCGAGACACGAAGTCCTTGCGTCCCGTCGTTACGGGCGCAAGGCTTCTCTTCCTCGGGTCGTTACCCTGCGGATGGTCTCGAGAATCTATGGACTGTGCCGCTCGGCGGCTAGCGAAATTCCGCCTTAGAGCTAAAAAGACTTTAGGTATGGTATTCTGGGGACCCCGAGAGAAAAGGATAGGTGATACTTTTGTAATTTTAATTCTGCGTGGCGGTGATGGTGATATCGGTAGAGTATTCACCATTTGGGAGGTCTGGGGCGGTACTGATACCTATAGTGAAGGGGAGAGATTTGGATTCGGGGCTTGAGGAGGAATAGAAGAGTTTGGGAGTGGTAGTGATTTGTTCGTAAGTACTAGCAGTACTTAATTTAATTCCCCAAGTATTATCATTAGTATTAAGTAGACCAGATTTGGAGGGGATGGTAGCAGAACTTGTGGAAGAAGTTAGAACGGGGTTAGCAGAACTTATACTAACACTATATGGCTGGTTGGAGGCGACTAAGGCCGAGAAGGCGGCGGTGGAGGGATTAGTATCACTCTTCTTTACTTCTACTTCATTTACTACATCAAGCGAGATAGTGGGGTTGATGGTAATGCTGACATTGTTTTCATGTGTGACTTCTGGGCGAATAATTGGTTCGCCTTTGGCAACACAGCGGATAGGTACGCCAATCCAGCTTCCGTATTTGTAAGATAACGTAACGCTCGTATCGAATTTTAATCGGCTTAAGTAGCTAGCTATCCAATAATATCCCGTACTTCCGGCGCCCTGAACGGAATTGCCGCTTATCTCTCCGCCAAAGCGTAAATTGATTGGACTATCAGTGATGTTTTGATTACCATAGAACAATGTACCTTCTTGATATGGGCCGTAGGCAAGAAAAAGATTTTCAAATGATTTATTTCCGCTTCCAGATGGTAAACTCCAGTTTTTGGGGCAGATACTTGTGGTGCTATCTGAGTAGAAGTTTTTGCCTGCTACTGCGGTGTACCAGTTATAGTATCCTCCGTAGGTTGGATCGTAGTAGGCTTGTGCGCTCTCCTCTGTCATGGTAGTAAAGCGATTCCCCGATTCAGGAATGGTAAAAGTGCCTGAGTCGAAGTCACTATCCTCAGCGCTGATTGTTTTGTTGATGAGCTCTAGATTTTGGGTCATCCAGCAGTTGCCGTCCATGAGTTTTGTGACCCAGTAGGTTTTGTTGTCGCGTTTATCGATGAGCTGTTTGGAAGCATGACCGTAAGTATTCTGGCAAACTTCTGCAGTCATATCTTGCATGTATGTTATGTCTTCTAAATTTGG
This sequence comes from uncultured Candidatus Saccharibacteria bacterium, assembly GCA_964581595.1. Lineage (GTDB taxonomy): Bacteria > Patescibacteriota > Saccharimonadia > Saccharimonadales > Saccharimonadaceae > Nanosyncoccus. The sequence continues at coordinate 35,900 of CAZOPB010000008.1, read as the reverse complement.
ATGTATTGGCGGATAGGGGTTGTCGTTGACGATTTTGGCGTGGACTGGGTTGGGATAATAAGTTAAACCGAGGAGGGAACTAATGCCCAAAATAGCAGTTATTGATATTAGTAATAACTTTTTAGAATGAGATTTATGTATTTTTAGCATCGTGCCCTCCATTGGTTATAACACCCCGGAGTACCGCTAATAAAAAATGGTACCATGGGGTGTTATAACTACTGATTCAGAAAACGCATGCCGAAGCATGTTGTCTCATCACAGGAGCGCCCATGGCACCATTTTTCTCGTGAGGAGACATGCTTTCTAAAATCATTTCAGTAGTTATAACATTCCAATTATATCACACTTTTGGGCGGGGAGAAAATAAAATAAAAACCGCCCCGGGAGGGGGCGGCTTAGGGAAAGTTGGGGTTAATTGGAGCTGGAGTGACGATATGGCTCGACATTGGTTCGCTCATGCAGCTTCGGCCGCCGGAAGATTATTGCGGTGGGGATAATGATGGCAAGGAAAGCGAAGAGGGGAACGTACTCAGGAAAGATTTGGTCGGGCCAGATGCGGGCGACAGCAAAAGTATAAAGAGAAAAAATAAAACAGAGGCGGAAGCAGTGGCGTAAGTCCGTGAGAAGATTAGCGGTGGTGTCATTAGGATCGGAGTTTTGATTGATGCTGCGATTGAGCTGGGCGAGGGCGCAGGAGGTGGCGATGAGAATTCCGATGAAGCTGATGAGACGGATAATGAGAGGGAGATTCATCATGGTAATGTACCTGCTTTCTAGGTTTTGTAATAATATAATGTAATGTGTACTTTGTCAAGTAGAGAATCCGACTAAGGAGGCATGAAAATCACCAACTTTCGATAAATTAAGGAACGTAAGAAAGGCTTAATATGTATATTGTATCATGGAATTTGGATTTTTGCAAGAGGAGTGAGCGGAGGAGGGAATTAAAAAGATAAAAGGGGAACCCCGGCTTTTGAGGGCCGGGGCGGCTAGGGAGGATTAGAGCAGACTCTGGACGACAGCGTAGATGATTTGGGCGACAAAGCCGATGCCGATAATGAAGAAGGCAACTCCGCTGGCGAGGCCGGCAAGGGGAATGCCGCCGCGCGGGAGAATTCGGTGGTGGGACTTCCAGAGTTCGTTGAGCTGTTTGGTGGTGTAGTCGTCACAGGGGTAGCGGCGAGTGAAGAGGACGTCGGCAATGTTGAAATAGATTGCGATGATGATGTAGGTGAAGACGGCAATGAAACCAGCGGCGCAGAAAATTTCCATGTTGGGGATAAGAAGCTTGCTCATAGTAAAATCACTCCTAACTAAAATAAGGTGCGATAGCCAGGGCTACCTAGATATATTGTAGCATGTGTAGGATATTCTGTCAATGGTGGTGTGAAAGAGGATGGGGAAATATTATGAGAAAAGCGGGGAAGTAGGAAATAAGAGGTAAAAACCGCCCCTTTTTGAGGGGCGGTGGAGGAGGATTAAGGCAGGCTATCGGCGATAGCGTCGATAATTTGGACGAAAAGGCCGGCACCGAAGATGATGAGGGCGATTGTGCCGGCGAAACCATTAAGATGAATGCCGCCGCGCGGGAGGATGTGGTGGTGGGGCTTTCGGGGTTCGTTGAGTTGCTTGATGGTATAGACGTCATAGGGGTAGAGGAGGCAGGTGAAGATAGCGTCGATAATGCTGGAACAGACTGTGATGATGACGTAGGCGAAGATAGCGATGAAACCGCTAGCGCAGAGAATTTCCATGCCGGGGATAAGAAGCTTGTCCATAAAATCACTCCTAACTAAAAATAAGATGCGATAGCTGGGCTATCTAGTTATATTGTAGCATGTGATGGATGTCTTGTCAATGATAGTAGAGGGGGGTAGGGAAATATCTAGCAAGGACACTCGTGCGGGGGTCTGCTAAGGGTGAATGGGGCTACTTTCAGTTCTTGTGCGGACACGCTACGCGGTCCGCTGAACGGGAACTATTGAACCATCATTCAGTGCGGATGTCGCTTATGCGAATCTTATGTGCGGACACGCTTACGCGGTCAGCTGAACGGGAACTATCTAACCATCATTCAGTGCGGATGTCGCTTATGCGAATCCGCAGCGCCTCGAATTGTCGGTAGAATACTAGCGTATTCTATTTTGAGATAAGTATACTCATAAAAAGCGCGAGCAAGCTCTCGTTTTTAGAGTATATTATCTCAAAAAGTAAGAAAACTTGGAAGTTTTCTTCCTCCGTAATTCTCGCGCTGTTCGGTATATGTTCGGGTAACGGGGGAGTGGGTGTGTTTGGAACTGGCTGATATTGACTAAAAGTGCCGGGCTTGAGCGGTTTAGGAAAAAATGAAAAATAAGAGGGGAATAGGGAATTTTTGGAATTAGAAAATCTGTAACAGAGAGGTGGCGGGCGGCTATAGAGATGGAGGCCGGATGAGTGTATATTCATCTTTTGCCTTCCTTTGTAATGTCGCAAAATCTGTATTGTGCGACATTGAAAGTATGGAGAAAAGACGAGTGCTTATACGTCGTTTTGGCAGTTCCCTACGTGTGTTGATGGGCATTTTTCGACTTTGTGTGACGTCAATTTATTATAATGCGAGTTTGTTGCTACTTTGCTGGCTGGTGGGTTTTGATGCGGATGAGTGGATGGTTGCCGCGAAGGGTGTGTATGGATCGATGGTGAGTGAATTTGATAAAATGGCGGTAAATGCGGGATAACTGGTAATTGAGCTATTGAAAATCAAGTGTAAACTTGGGGAATTATATGGGCAAAAAAATAATAAGAATGCTTTTCGATAGGCTATAGGGGTGACATGTGGGTATGGATGGATGATTAACAGAGGTAAAATGCTTATGACTTGCGTAAAGGCGCTAGAAGGCGGTTGTTTTTTAAAGACGCATGAACATTCATCTTTTGCTAAATATGGCCGAAATTGGGCGTTTTAGAGCCTTAGAATTGAAATTGTGCGTAATGGTTAAGTTTAATTTAGTATTAATGAGGCTTTTCAGAAAAGTAAAACAGAGGTAGAGAATCACGCTGCACAAAAATCAGCCCTATTATTAGAGCTGATTGATCCTATCTAATGCTTATTTCTTCCCGCGTTTGGCGGCGTTTATAATGGTCTTGCCGGTACTTTTGAGCTTAGGATTGGCGATTTTACCGATGAATTTGGCTTCAGCGCGACGAGCGGTCTCTTTGGCAATAATTGTTTCGGCGCTGGGCTTAGCGGTATTATTAGGGGCCGCTGGTGCGCTCTTCTCTACTGGTTTCCTGTTTTCAGTAGGCTTTTGCTCGTCGACTCTACCTCTAGGGCTATTTTTAGGCTCATTAACAGACTTTGAGGCGGGAACTGGCTGAGACTGCGGTTTGGGTTTAGGTGAGGTTTCTGGGGCTTCTACGCGCTTATTTTTCTCTTCTCGTTCCCTGACCAGGGCGCCAAGATCTTTGAGCCCGGGGCGATCTTTCCCTTCAGCATTGTTGGGAGAAAGTTTCATTTTACGAAAATCGGATTGAGGGGTAGGGACGTATTGGAAAGCAGGCTTCTTAATTCCCTGTTCGGTATTTGTTCGGGTAAGTGTACGGTTTTCTCCACCTCTGTTAGAGCCTAATTCCCTGCTGGCGTCACCTCTGGTGGTATAACTATTGCTAATTTGCTCATTGACGAGGCGGCCACTGTCGGAGAGTTCTTTCTTATATTTTTCGGATTGTTCGATGGTTTCGCGGATTTCGGCTTCGACATCGGCGCGATTTCTGGCGTAGCCACGGCGGGAGCTCTCGACGATTTGGTCGAAATTATCTTTGGGCGTAGTGGGCAGCGATAAGGTAGTGGCAGAGAAGGCGGGGGCTTTTTCGCCATTAATAATCATGGAAATGACGAAGTGGCGGTTGTTCATTTGGATGAGATCGGACTGATCGAAGGTCGGTTCGAATTGCTTGGCGAGAACTGGGGCGTCGTCGGCGGAGACACGGAAGCTAATTGTAGTACCAACGTTGCCAAATACAGCATCGCGGACAGATTCGGTCATCTGAGAAGTGTATTGGTTGGCAACGGTAAGGTTTAGGCCGTATTTGCGGGCCTCAGAGAGAATGACAGCGAAAGAATCGGTGGCGAAGTTTTGGAACTCGTCGACGTAGAGATAGAAGGGGCGACGATCTTCGACGTTGGGGATATCGCTACGGCTCATGGCAGCGAGCTGGACTTTTGTAACTAAGAAAGCACCAAGAATTCCAGCATTATCCTCACCGATCAAGCCCTTAGAGAGATTAACGACTAAGATTTTGCCTTCATCCATAATCTTACGTACATCGAAACTTGACTTAGGCTGACCGATAATATTACGAATAATAGGGTTAGCAGTGAAGGCGCCGACCTTATTTAACACCGGGGCAATACTTTCGTTGACTTGTTTTTCGTTCCATTGGCCGAATTCGTGCTTCCAGAATTGCAAAACTGTAACATCGGTGCAGTAGTCGAGCGTTTCTTTGCGGAAATCTTTGTCCGTTAGTAATCGAGAGATATCGAGCAAAGTAGTCTCTGGGCGATCAAGCAAGGCTAGAATCGTGTGCCTCAGGATATGCTCGAGACGAGGACCCCAGGAATCGCCGAACATACGCTTTAATACGCCAATGACTTCTGAACAGACATTTGGTTTGCGGCTGGGGTCGCTGACTTCGAGCGGGTTGAAGGCGATTGGATAGGCGGTGTCGGCGGGATTGAAATAGATAACATCTTTGATGCGGGACTCAGGTACAAAACGGAGATTATTGACGGCGAAGTCGCCATGAGGGTCGATAATGCAGTAACCTTGATTGTAAAAGACGTCACTGAGCGCAAAGAGTTCGAGCATACCAGATTTACCGGCGCCAGTTTGACCAATAATATAGACGTGGCGAGAGCGGTCGCGACGGAGCATGCCGAATTGATGATTAATACCGCGGAAATTAGTTAAACCAAAGGCGGAGATATTTTCATCATGGGCGGGATTACCAGTAATAAGTGGTAATTTAGCAGGCGGCTCAGCGGTCTTGGAGGTAGCCCAGACAATATTTGGCGTCTCGACGGAAGTGTGCGGTAAGTGGTAAACGGAAGCTAGCTCGGAAATATTGAGAATGAAGCCATGGTCGGCAAATTGACGGAGCTTGAATTTTTCTAGGTCTTCGGATTTGAAGCTGCCGCTAGTGAGCTTAAACCCATTAAGATTAGTAGAATTATATTGTTTAAACGTACCGACCAAAGCTTGCATATTAAGCTTGGCGCTGGTCTGGTCTTGACCAATGTAGGCAAGGCGGATTTTGACTTCATAACCAAGCTTGGTGGCTTTTTCTTCGGCTTTGGCGATGCGGGTCTTGTCGCGTTCGGAAAGTTCGACGGTTTTACCATCGTTTGTTCCGCCTTCTGGCGGGCGGAAGAAGGCGCCAAGAGCTTGAACCACCCAGACCCAGTCGATGAGGCCGCCTTTTTTACCAGTTTTGATCTTCTTGACCCATTTGTCAGTGGTTTCTTTGTGCCAATCGTCGGGGATTGGGCGGGTGAGAATTTGGATCCAGAGTTCTTCGGAGGCGTCGGGATTGAGCTTGGCGAGAGTGCCAGTGATGCCGGCGAGCGGATCTACTTCGAAGTTGTCGAAAGTTTTGATTGGCAGGGCTTCGTTTTCGGTCAGAGTGAGCTCGGCAGAGTAAGTAATAGGATATTTGTCGTGCTCATCGACATAATCTTCGTTCATTTTGTAGATTTGGACGCTGGGATATTGAGCGTAGATTTGACCTTCGACGAAACTTTGGAGGATTTTTGGCACCCAGACATAGAAGCGAATCTGTCCACTAGTAGAGACGATCTCGAAGCTAAGGTGCTCTTGGACGCCGCCAGTGTTTTTGAGCTCGGCTTTGTCACGCAGAATACCATGAAGGCTGGCGAATAATTGTTCGGCAGCGAGCTCTTTCTTGTCGTTAGTGCGAGGAATTTCTAACATTAAGAGGACTGAATCGACATTGAGAACTTTAAGTTTATTAACTTTTTTGTAATTTCGATATGTCAAAAATCCGAGAATTCCGACGATGGGAATCCAAACATAAGGTTGAAGAACAAAATGAATAATTTGTGCAAGCATGATAACTTTATTATACTATATACCCACCAAACTTGCAATCTATTCTGCTAGTTTGTAAGAATCTTTGCCGACTTTGGCGAAAAGGTCTTTGTTTTGAAGATTTAAGAGGACGGTAGTTTCTTTAACCTTGCGAGCATGAAGAACGCGTTTGACGATTTCTTCACGGGTGAGAGGTTCACCGGCTTTTTTGAGAATATCAGTAATAATATCGGCGACGGTACCACGAGCATAGCCCCAAGTATTGAGAGCGTAGATGCCGCGACCAATGAGGACGAAACGGGGATCTTTGATTAATTCGTTATGAATGGCTTGAATGGTGACATTCTTGCGGCGGAATTCAGATTTAGAAATAGCGTCGGCGATTTCGGAGAAATGCATTGGCTCTTTGTGGGCTTCAAGCACGACGAAGATCTTGTCGCGAATATTGCGAGGATTGACCGTTGGCCACTTGGTAAGGCCCCAGAGGCCGTTAAGCGAGGCGAGTTGCTTAGAGATCGAAGCGATAGCACGAATGTAATTTGGATGTTCGTAGTCCAAAACTTCGTCGAGCTGCTCGATAGTCATCGGAACTTTGTTTTGCTTAATGGTAGAAACAACTTCGTCAACTTTGTCGTGAATAACTTGGACATCACCGTATTCAGCGATGCCGATAGCTGAGTAATAAGTATCGTTTTCGTCGATAGCAGTGAGATTATTAGAAATTGAAGCGATGAAGACTAGGCGGGCGTTTTCGGCGGGAGTGGTCGGGCGACCATAGATTTGTTCTGCTAAAACAGTCGTGCGCGCGACACGACCAAGCTCAGTAAGATTACGAATGATAAGTTTTTCGGCGGCGGCAAGTTCGTAAATTTGACCTTCTTCGGCGCCAATGCGAAGGCGTACCAAGATGGCTTTTTCGAGCTGACGGACGCGTTCACGGGTGATGTTGAGCAACTCACCAATTTGCTCTAGCGTTTCCTTTTGACCGGTGAGGCCGAAGCGGCGAGAAATGATTTCGCGTTCGCGCTCTTGCTCAATAATATTTAAGCTGCCAGTAATGGCGTTTTCGATGATGCTGGCGTTCTGATCCATCAGGTTCCCTTCTGAACGATAAAATTTAATATTAACTTTACTCTATGATAGCATAATTTACTATCAATGTCAACAAGTAAATTTGATTTTATACGAAATTGTTAACTTTCTATAACTTATTATATCACTTTTTTCTAAAAAGGTGGGTATTTTATAAGAAAATCTTAGATTTTTGGTGAAAATTTTAATCTTAAGCATTATAAAAGGAGAAAAAAGGCCAGAAAAACGGTAGCAGCAGAATGAAAAATTTGATTATATTATTTGAACACAGATTGGACTGGTAGCGGAAAAAATGGCAAGAAAACGATTTGATTCAATTATGATTAGAAGTGAGCTCTAAATTAGTTTTAAAAAATGATGAGAATAGCCTATGTAAGAGGCTTATACTTTCATTGTAGCACAAAATTTGTAAAATGTCAATAGAAAAAGTGCATTTTGGCGTAAAAACGCAAAAATTTTGGAAAATAATGTTGTAATTTTTACAACGTTTTTACTTTTTGGTAGTTTTGCGGGTAGTCTTCTTGGTAGTTGACTTCTTAGTGGTGGTTTTTTTAGTGATAGATCGTTTGGTGGTGGATTTTTTGGTAGTTCCCTTCTTAGCAAAGCGACTACTGCGAGCGGGTTTGTTTTCGAGCATTTTTTTGGCTTCTTCGAGAGTGATTTTTTTAGGGTCTACCTCTTTAGGGATTTTGACATTGTTAAAACGACCAGGACCCTTGACATATGGACCGTAGGCGCCCTTGATAATCATAATATCACCCCAATCGGCATAGATTGAGTCGACTTTGGCTTGGTAAAGCTTTTCGGCGGTTTTGAAATCGATGGTATAGGGGTCGTAATCTTTGATTTGGATATTATATTTACCGCCTTTGAGATAGGGGCCGAAGGGGCCGCTGGTGGCGATTAGAGTATTGCCATCTTTGGTGGTGCCGAGCTCGCGGGGAAGGCTAGGGAGGGCGAGCTGCTTGAGGGCGTCGGTGAGGGTGACGGTCTTTTCGGTCTTACCTTTAGGGAGAGGAGCGAAACGGGGCTTTTCGCCGGTAGTTTTCTCATTATCACCGAGCTGGATGAAACCGCCATTGCGACCGATTTTGGCGTAGATGGGCTGGCCGGTCTTGGGGTCTTTGCCTAATTCTCGGGCGTTGTTGTAGCGGGCGGCTTCGTCGGATTTTAGGACCTCTTTTTGGAAAGGACGGTAGAAATCGCGCAGCATTTTGACGCGGGCGAGCTTGTGCTCGGCGATTTTGTCTAAATCTTCTTCGATATTGGCGGTAAACTTATAATCGACGATGTTGTTAAAATTATCGACCAGGAAGCCAGCTAATAATTCGCCAATTGGGGTGGGTAATAATTTACCCTTAGTGGAGCCGGTTTTCTCTGTAGCGAGATTGCGCTTGATGGAGCGTTTTTCGAGGATAAGTTCGATGACTTCGCGGGGCTCGCCTTCGGATTCACCTTTGACGACGTAGCCACGAGTCTGGATGGCGGACATAATGGTGGCGTAAGTAGAAGGGCGACCAATGCCGAGCTCTTCGAGCTTTTTGACAAGTGAACCTTCGGTGTAGCGGGCAGGCGGTTTGGTGAAATTTTGGCGGGCGGTAATGGATATGCGACTGAGCTTGTCGCCGACGGTGAGCTTGGGTAGTTCGTCTTCTTTGGTGCGGCCGGCGACTTTGAGAAAGCCATCAAAAGTGATGACTTCGCCCTTGGCTTCGAAGGTGCATTTATTTTCGGCGTCATTGATGATTTGGACGACAGTTTTTTCGGTCTCGGCATCGGCCATCTGAGTGGCGAGAGTGCGATTACGGATTAATCGATATAATTTACGCTCGTAATCATTTTTGCCGGCGACTTCTTGCTCGATATGGGTGGGGCGGATAGCTTCGTGGGCTTCTTGAGCGCTGGCGGATTTGGTCTTGAAATTGCGGACTTTGAGATAATTTTTGCCGTAATTTTCCTCGACGAAATGAGCGGTCATAGCGATGGCTTGTTTGGAAAGATTGAGGCTGTCGGTGCGATGATAAGTGATAAGACCAGCTTGATAGAGAGACTGGGCGGCTTGCATAGTGGTCTTGGTAGAGAAACCGAGGCGAGAGTTGGCTTCGATTTGCATGCTGGCAGTGGTAAAAGGAGGCGCGGGATGGCGGACACCAGGAGTAGTATTGACGGCGGAAACTTGGAAATGGGCGCTGATGATCTTTTCGAGGTAATTTTGAGCGGTTTTTTCGGTGGCAAAAGCATGATCAAGGGTAGCGGTGATTTCGTCTTGGTTTTCGGTGAGGAATTTGCCAGTGACTTTAAATTTAGCGCTGCCTTCGAACTTTTCGATTTCTTTTTCGCGCTCGACGATAAGGCGAAGTGCTGGGCTTTGGACGCGACCAGCGGAGATAGCGCCGGGGACTTTGCGACGGACGACACCAGATAGATCATAGCCTACGAGCATGTCGAGAGTCTGGCGAGCTTGCTGGCTAGACACCATATCCATATCGACGGTACGGGGATTTTGGATGGCGGCCTCGAGGGCGGGCTTGGTAATTTCATGAAAAGTAATACGGCGAGTGTTCTTAGGCAGGCCCAAAACTTCCGTAAGATGCCAAGAAATAGCTTCACCTTCGCGGTCTTCATCGGTCGCTAGCCAGACGGCTTCGGCGGCTTTGGCGGCGCGTTTTAGCTCATTAATGATTTTAGTGTGACCAGGGTCGATTTCATAAGTAACATCAAAGGTTTCGCGGTCGACCTTGGTATCTTTGCGGATATGACCAACGGAGGCCAAGACATGAAAATCTTTGCCGAGATATTTTTCGATAGTATGAGCCTTTGCAGGAGACTCCACAATTACTAAATTCTTGGGCATATATTTAATACATTACATGATTGGACGAGAAAAATCAAGCGGGATATTTTGAAAGATGTCGTTGTGAGTATGAGAAAGCGCCCCTTGGCGGGGCGCTTGGGATAGGAGGTCTAGACGGGTGGCATGAGAATGCAGACGATAGTGGCGATAACGAAGACGGCGACAATCAGTATAGATCCGAGCGTACCCATGAATTTATCGGACATGTTTTCATCTCAGATGTTGGTGGGGTCACCAGGAAAAAGCATGTTTCCCTGCTCGTCGGTAACCTCGGGGTCGCCAGCCATCATATTGATATCCCATTCAGTGGCGGGGTCTTGCCAGGCAGTGCGATAATAGATGAGCTGACCATCATCATCAATGATCTGGAGTGCGTATCCACCGGGGACATCTTCGCTGGGGGTGAGGATTAGAATAGTATGCGCTGCGTCTTCTTTGGGCGTGCCGGGGATTTGGTAGATGTACTCGATATTGAGTGAGTTGCCTTCGGTGTAAGCGATGCATTCATCTACTCCATCTTGATTGGGGCCGTCGCCCAGATAGGCGTTCCAGCAGTTGAGCCAGGCGGCTTCGACCAGGAATGGGGTGTCTTTGCTGGCCTGGATAAAATCGGCGACGCCGCATTCTTCCAGAAGAGATAGAATGCTAGCTGAGGTTTGCCAGGGCTGTTGACTGTTCATTAGTATATCCTCCTAATAATGTAAAGGTACAGGGATAGATTGATTATAATATATTCTATGAGAAAATGAAAGTTGATTTTATAAAAAACGGTAAGAGGGGCACCTAAAAGCGGTGCCCCTCGGGGGTGTTTACATCCATGACTGGTTAAGCTGCGCTGGCAGCGTCGGTGGACTGATTGGAGGTGGTTTCGTTACTATTTTCCTCGGAAGAGGACGCTTCGGTGGCACCTTCGGGGGAGGATTCTTCGGCCGGGGGCACGAAGTCGGGTACGACAGTAGTGGGATCGGCGAGTGCGGGCGTAATGGAAATAGCGGTGCTGGCGGTATTGCTGCGGCCGTTTACGCGGATGCGAGCTGTGGGGGTGAGAGAAGTTCCGCTGGCGGTAGTTTCGGGGATGTGTACGGTAAGATAAACGAGTGCGTTGCTGCCTCTTTCGTTTTCGGGGGATACGCCGCCGTAGGTGCCGATATTGAGACCTTCTTTTGCGATGGTGTTCTCGGCTATCTGGACGACTTCGGAGGTCTTTGCGTTCAGCAGGTGTGTGGTGTCGTTGACGTATTCAAGATCTTCGGGGAGTTCGGCCCAGACCGAGACGTTGTCCTGCAGAGCATTACTGCAGTTGACGTATTCGATCTTGAGTTCGACCTCGGAGCCGGCGGGAGCAGAGAGCTGATCCTGGTACTCGCTGTCGGAGCCTGCCAGACGAGCGCCGATAGTGACGGTAAAATCACTATCTTTGCTGGCGGTATGGCTTCCGACGATGTGTATGGTGCTGAGTACGATGGCGGCGCCGACGATGGCAATAGCGACGAGCAGCAGAAGAATGCTAAGGGCATTGGAGATTTTCGATTTCATGGTGATTCCTCCTTGAAAGTTTTGGCTGCCTCACACAAATAACAGATGGATGAAACTGATAATGTACGAGACAAAAGCCTTATACTTTCATTGTAGCACAGATTAGCGAAAAAGTCAATACCTTTTACGTCTATCTTGCATAAAAATCAACTAAATTAGGTAATTTTATGGTGGTTTATGCTTAAATCGTCTAGAATAACGTAAAAGGTATTGCAGCTACGTACCACTGATAAAGCCTGTTTTGAAGAAAGCTAGGGCTTTCTCTGGGGAAATTACGCAAATTATTTGCGCATAACAAGTTCTACTTCAATAATTTGCTAATTTTCCTTCGGATAAGGACTTACGTCCTTATCCTACAAAACAGGCTTTATCCCCACCGGTACTCAACGCAGTTCAATACTTATTTTTGAAAAATAAGCAATTTTTATAATGTTTTATGCTTAAATTGTGGGGATTTTTACGAAATCGCTAAAAACATCATGCTTGAGGTTGCAACTCGAAGAATTTTTGCTATATAATGGGCGGCAAGCGGTGAGCGGGCTAGGTTTTAGGATTTCGCGGCTCATCGTGGTTTGTAGATTAATAATTTGGAAATTGCGGGAAAATAGCAGAAAATTCCCCGCTCGAGCGAGCGGGGGCGGGGTTAGAGGTGGAGTGTGGTTGAGATAAGCCAGAGTATCAGTAAGATTGGCAGAAAGATTAGAAAAGTAACGGCGAAAAGAATGATAATGAAACTAGCGCAGATGGCAGCGATAAGCGAAAGACAGAATTTACCAAGGTAGAAGTGAGTAGTGTTGCGGCAGTGGGCGTAGTGTTTTAAGCGCTCAGCGTGGGCGGTTTCGAAATGATCGATGGCGTTATGAGGATGCTTGGTATTGTACGCGGCGTTTTTGGTGAATTGGCGCCAGTGAGTATATTCGCGGTAGGCGGATTTGGGCTGGCCGATGATGCGGAACATGGTGTCGAAAGTGGCGAGGAAAATGCCGATGTAGATGTCGAATAAGGTGTTGCGGGTGCGGAGATGGGAGACGTTCTTGATGCAGGCGTCTTGCCAGAGCTGGACGAATTTCATATGATAGCCTCCTAAAGTACGTTTTTTGGAAAAACTAGTTTAATTATAACATGGTTTGGTTTTTAAGCAAAATAGTGCTATGTTGAGTTAGCATAGAAAATTCCCCGCTCGAGTGAGCGGGGGTGGAGGGGTGAAATACTTAGTCCGATGCACCGAAGATGAGGGTTTCGAACAGGGTCCAGAGACCTATGCCGATGCCGCCAAAAGCTATAATACATGCCACAGCGGGTATGCCGATTAAGGCCTCAAGTGCTTTTTCGCGAGAATGGCGGAGCTGTCTGATGGCTTTGACTATGGCATAGATAATGCTAAAGGGTATTAAAGCGATGCAAATAACATATTGGCCGATGAGATAGAGAATTCCAGGGATTGGTTCGAGACGTTGCGTTACTATTTTGTAGTAAAGGGTGGATTCGTTTTGCATAAATATTATTCCTCCTAATGTGCTACCCCTCCTATATTGATTATAACACGGGCAATAACTAATTTGGGAATTGTATAGAATTGAAAATTCCCCGCTCGAGCGAGCGGGGACGGAGGGGGGTGGGATGATAGCTAGCATAATTCGCCGAAGATGAGGCTATGGGCTAAATGCTGTAGGTTGTCGGTGAGGCAAATGAAGGATAGGGCGCCCATACAGATAGGTATGCCGACAAGGGTTTCAAGCGCCTCTTTGCGAGAATGGCGAAGTTGTTTGATGGTGTAAATTATGGTACTGACAATGCAGACGGGTATTAGCAAAGGGACGCTGAGGATACATCCGATAGTGGAACATAGAGCCTTGGAAGCTGGTTTGAGACGCTGTGTTGTTATCTTTGAATGAAATGTGGACTTATTTTGCATAGTATTCTTCCTCCTAAAGTACACTGCCCCTCCCATGCTAATTATAACATGGGATAACAAAAAACAGCCTAGGTAAGGGTGGGCATCACCTAGACTGTTCCTTGCCCTATAACACATCGTCGTTCGACCCCGGAATCCCGGGAGCGCGACCCACCTCACACAAAACACGGGGCCCGCCGGTTATAGGGATTGCTATGCCTTCGAACTTGCCCCAAAAGTGGAGGTAATACTTACAATCTATGACCATAAAAGAGAAATCATAGATCCTGGGGATTTCAAAAGCACGCAATTTCGGTTATTCAGAAGCAAGCTTCTGAATAAGAAATTATGATTTATTTAGGTACAGTTGGAGCTATATGATGCTATTAACTCTAACTAATAAGCATTATAGCACACGAGGTAAAAAATGTCAATACTTTTTTCACATTTTCTTTCAAAAAACAACGAAATTGTACCCCAAGAGGGCGATTTTACAGAGGTGTTAGGCTCTATTGCGCTAACGCCAAAAAAGTTATATTTTTATGGAAAATTGCCCGAAAATCGACCAATTGATGGGGTTTCGGAACGTGCAGAGAGACCAAAATCGGTGGCGATTGTGGGCACGCGTAAACCGACAGAATATGGTATAAATGTAGCACGGAAATTGGCCTATGAATGCGCACGGCGGGGCGCGGTGGTAATATCGGGGCTGGCGTATGGGATTGATTCAGTGGCGCATCGGGGAGCACTAGAGGCGAACGGAATTACAATTGCGGTGCTGGGGACACCGATCGATCAGATTTACCCAAAGCCGCACATAGGGCTAGCGGAGGAGATAGTTAAAACTGGCGGAGCGATTATAAGTGAGCTAGCGCCAGGGGCGGAATTTTATCCGAGAGTGTCGTTTTTGGAGCGAAATCGGATAATTTCGGGTTTGGCGGATGTAGTGGTGGTAGTGGAGGCGGCAGAGCGGAGCGGGTCGCTGAATACGGCGGCACATGCTTTGGAACAGGGGAAAGAGATTTTTGCAGTACCGGGAGATATTACGCGGCCGGGGTCGAAGGGCTGTAATAAGCTACTGACGCAAGGGGCAATGCCATATACGGAGACGGATGATGTGCTAAATTTGCTTTTTCCGCCGAAACGGAAGCGTAAAATGGCGCAAACGCAGCTTTTGATGGGGGATAATGTGATGGAGACGACGATTTTGCAGGCTCTAGCAAGTGGAATTGAGCGAGGAGAGGAGGTCTTAGCGCAGACGGGTCTCAGTGTGGCGGAATTCAACCAAAACATTACTATGCTAGAGATAAAGGGGCGAGTGATGACATTGGGGTGTAATAAATGGACGCTGAAGTAGCGCGAACTTAGATAAAAACAATTTTTGTTGATTTTAGAATTTTTAGGGCTTTGTTCCGCAAATACACCTTTCTCAGGTCGCGTCGCGCGAGCCCGTCGTTACGGGTCTTGCGCGCTCATCCTCGCTCGTAAGCTCCGGGAGTCCTTCGAAAAGTATATTTGTGGAACAAGACTGATTTTCTAGTAAAAAATCGGATAATTTAAAGTTTCCAATAGAAATCCCCCGCTCGGCGAGCGGGGGGTGCGTTGGAAAATTAGGCGTCTTCTCCTTCTTCGCCGGAGCCGTCCTCGTTGGGATCTGCGCCGGAATTGCTGAGAAGCTTGGTCTCGTCGACCTTGTCGAGGCAGAGATAGGGTCTTGCCGGCTCTGTGCAAAAGGCGATGCAGTCAGATACCGCCAGTTCGATGGGGGGATAAGCCCCGTCGAAGGTGCTGTAGTCCTGGATGTAGCCGAGACCGCTGCCGGTATCCAAGATGGCGGTGAGGCGGGTTTCGTTGGTGATATTGGGGGCTTCGTGGTACTTTCTAGTGGTCGCGTCGAGGATCAGCGGCCCGTGTTGCAGGGAATCGGTGCAGTAGACATCGGCGATAACCATGAAATGCTGGCCGCTTCCGTCCAACGGAATCTGGCCGATCGGGATCAGCTGGCACTTGCACTCGTCGGCGACCTCCAGCAGACGAACCGGCTGGTCGGGGCCATCACGCCATTTTTTGGAGATCATGACCGTGAGTACCTTGTTCGGATCGTTGCCGTAGGCGTGCCGGCAGAGCTGCTCCAGCTCGCTGGCGCTGCAGTTGAAGGACAGTTCCAGAAGATTGGGGGATACCTGATGGGTAGAAGACATATGATTTTCCTCCTAACGTACGTATTCTATTGGGATAAAAGTTTATGCCAAGAGTCTATACTTCTATTTTATCATACTTTCTATAAAAAGTCTATAGTTATTTCATAAAATATACAAAAATCATAGAAAATTAGTTAATTTTGATAAAAATAGAGCATTTTATAACATATTTTTGGAAGAATTTTAATCTTGACATGGCTGATATAACATATTACGATAGAGAAGGTGCTGCAAAAGTGCAACATAGTAAATTACGGAGGCGAAAAAATGCAAAAGGTGAATGAAATGACGGTGAAATTTCGGGGATTGCCGGATATGACGGGCATTGTAGATGCGCAGAGCGGCGATGTTTACGTATTTTGCTCAGCAATGAAAATGAGTTGGCAGGGGTCGAGATGCGTGGAAATGCTCAGAAGCTGGGTGCCGGTGCAATTGCGGATTTTGCAGGTGCGGCCGAGCCTGCACGAGAAGCGTGCTTATCTGGTGCGGGCGGAAATAGTTTCGGACACGCCGGCAGGCGAGCCGTTGGCGAGATTTGCGGAGGATGGTGGCTTAGCGAAGTGGATAAAAGGTACACGGATTGAGCTGGAATATTGGCCGGAGGAGCAGGAACATTATCTGGATGGGACTTTTTGACATGAAATAGCGCTAAAAATCGATATCCCCCGGGATAGAGCCCTGAAGAATGAGACCCGGGCAATTATTAAATCCTCGCCGTTTTTGGCGGGGATTTTTATGATATAATGGAGTTAGAAAGACGCGAATAACGTCTTTTGTATTTTTTGGCAGTAATGCTGTGGATCTGAAGGAGGATTTTGCAATGAGTAACAGACAAAGGCAGCGCAGGACTAAGATCGAGAAGGATAACAGAACGAGCAGTGAACGCATGCAACGGAAACGGGCGACCGAGGCGGCTTTGGCGCGGTCGTATGCGGATGAACAGGAATATACCGGTAAGCATCTGGCGGAGGCGGGCACAGAGCCCGGCCCAGAGACGGGCGGGCGGCATCCGGCGCCGAAACCCAGAGAGCTCGGTGTTGGAGTCACCGTCTTGCAGTCTGAACAGGATATTTCGGCGCAGGATGGGCCGGGAGACGAGGCGGATTCTGCGAAGGATAGAGCGACGCGCGAGGAAGAGGCGATCATTGAACTCAATAAGAAGCTTCAGGAAGCGCTGGCGGCGAGTGAGGAGGTGATAGAGGTAAATTCTATGACCGTACCGGATGAGGAAGCGCAGCGGCTGGTACGGCAGGTGCCGGGCGTGTTGTTCTACTGGCCTTTGCAGAACTTGCAGATGATGGCGCTGGAGATTGCGGGCGAAATTTGGATTTACCGGTCTTCTGTGGCAAAGAATCCGAAAGATGCGGAGTATAAGCTGGTCGATTAAAGTGGCCAGCTACACACTGCCTAAAATAGTACTTTAGCTTTTTACCCCGTCTCGGTTGAGGCGGGGTATTTTCGGTAATTATTTGATGAGTTTATTGATTTTTTGAGAAATTTGGGTGAGGAGCTCGGGGAGGGCGGATTTTTCTTCGGCAGTAAAATGGCCGAGTACAAAATTAATGTCGCCGAGCTTGGTGCGGATTTCGGGATTGTTAGTGCCGAGACGGAGGCGCGGAAATTGATCGGTCTTGAGATAGGAAGTAATAGATTTGAGGCCGTTGTTGCCGCCACTGCTGCCGTGTTCGCGATAGCGGATTTGGCCGAAGTTAAGATCGAAATCGTCGCAAACGACGAGAATGTCGCTAGGATTTAGCTTGTAGAAACGCAGGAAGGCGGAGACGGATTCGCCGACGTTATTGTAAAAAGTTTGCGGTTTAATGAAGACGGTCTGGCCGGATTTAGCCCAGATGGCATTGAATTTAGGCTTTTCCCAGGTGAGATTATGGATTTTGGCATAAAAATCGAGGGCGAGAAAGCCAAAGTTGTGGCGCGTAAAATTGTATTCGTTCCCTGGATTGCCAAGGCCAATGATGAGCTTCATAGAGATATTATAACAGATAGGTGAAATTATTGTGAAGTGAAGATGCGAAATGTCACGAAAAAGGCGAGGAAAAGTAAAATAGTGATGAAGATGGCAAGGATGGTCTTGATGGCTTGATGGCTGTTTTTGCTAGTTTTGAGTACGGAACGCTCGCTGAGGCTACTAGTGGCGAGCTTGTAAATGCCAAAAATGACGGCAATACCGATGATAATGCTAGTAACAATAATTACGGCGTCGGGTGTCATGGTTTAATTATAGCGTGTTTTGGGCGGGATTTTGGTAATTTTTGGGAAAATGTTGTAAATTTTACAAGCAAATGTTGTGATTTTTACAACATTTTGGGTGAAAATGAGATTTTTGCAGAAAAAATCTTGACTTTTACGATGAGGTGTGGTATAATGGAGGTATAGGGTGCTGCTTTGGTGGCATGATCTTTACGGTAAAGGAGAATGGCGAAGGTGATGGATTTGATGATAACGTCATGGTTTACGGGTGTAAAATTTCCGCTGCGTGAGGTCAGTAGGCATGAGGTGACCTGTGCGCCGTCGCGAGGCGAGTTTATGTCTGCGGCGGCGGCTTACCGCGGTGATTCTTCTGGTGCAGAAAAAGTAGCGATAATGATAGCTGGCGGCAGAATGTGCATGCTGGCAGTTGACGGCTATCGCTATAAGGACGCCAGTAGAAAGACTGTGGAGTTTATGGGCGATTTCGCCTATGGCTCCAAGCCGGATGCGGAGTGGTTTCCCTGCTTTGGCGAGTGCGACTTTGCTACTATGAGTGGTAAGGTTGTTGTGCACGATAAGCATGCGAGAAATTAACTAAGTTCGGTACTACGATGGCGGGGTTGCCTGCAAAGGTCGATAGACCGTGTGGGTTGGCCTGTCGGCGCTTCCAAGGCCCTGTCATCTTAGTATAAATTCCCCCTTTTCTCAAGAGGTCGGTCCGTAGGGCCGGCCTCGTTTTCATTCAGCTATACAGATTATTACTAAAAATCATCCTCTATTCTTGAATTCTTTCTTTTTGAGTGGCCTCAAAAAATTTTTCTTAATATCTTTGTCATCTCCTAATACATAGCGTTCTGATTGTGATAACGTATGCGTACTGAGCTTGATTTCTGTAAGCGTAGTAGTACAAACCAAATCTGCGATTTGGAGCATTTTATAATCTTTCTGTGCTGCTTTCTTAAATTCGGAGTTCTCGAATAGTGCTGAGAATACGGCGATAATTACGCGCACTACGCCGTCTTGACCGTTATCGTAATAGATTTTCACTTTATCGAACGAGGTGAAATAGGGGTAATGCGCTCGAATAAACTCTGAAAGTTGGCGTGATAATTTTTGGATTAGCTCTTTGTCACTAGTAATACGTTTCTTTTCTACTACGAAAGAAGTATGCTTGAACTCTATTTTATCGACAAATGCGAGCATTTTCTTCAAGATGCGACGGCGCTCTGTCGTATCAAGGTTCTTATATTCCGCTTCTCGGCGAATAAGCGGTCCAATGTGAACGAAATCACGCGTAAGTTCAGTTTCTGCTAAGACGTGGTCGAGATTTTTCACTTGCGCCGAGATGTTATTTTTCTGTTCGTGGGTCACCATACTGATAATGTAAAAAGGCGCTTTTGGGTCATATTCGCCGAAATCACCACTCTCATCAATAAATATACTTAATTCTTTTGCCATCCTGACCAATTTCTCTATTACTGTTTTAGCTACCAAAAAAGCGGGGTCCTGCCCCGCTATGAGGTGGACCAAGACCTTTCGGTCAGCCCAATAATTACATTATAGCATACCTGCTTGATGTTGTAAATGTTTTTATCAAAAGAGTGGTGGGAAATGAGAAATTTGGATGTGAGAAAATAATATACAAAAAAGAAGCCCTGCGTAAGCTTTTTGTGTTCTAGGGGTTTTCGATTCTTTGTGTATGGATTAATAAATTTTGGCGTTATTTTACTCCGTAGCGAGCGTAAACTTGTTGGGCGGCTTCTTTGGCGGAAATTTTGCCGGCTACATATTCATCTAGGGTTTTTCGTGTGCTTTTAGAAATGCTTAAGTCCTCTAATTTTTCGTTAGCAATAGCTTGTTTTACTTTTTCTTTTCGTGCTTCCATATCTTATATTATACCAAATGGAAGTACCTTCTGCAATTTATTGCGGAAGACATTTTTCATCCTATTAATGGTGGTTTTTATTGGGCGCTAGAAAACTGTGTTTTCTAGAAATATCTGCGTTTCTTCGAGAGAAAAAAGTAAACTTTTTCTCTGCTCAGAAACTTGATATTGCGAACCAATGACCTTACGAATGTGAATCTGATTTTACTTCGTAAAATCAGAAAATCCTGCGTTTTCTCGGAATAAAAAGTAAACTTTTTCTTCACTCGAAAACTTGAATTTTCGTACGCATAAAAAATGGTGGTCTCTGCTGGAAACTTTTTTCTAGCGAAAAAAGAATGCCAGGCGTCAGCTCGAAAAAGAAAATAAATTTTCTTTTTGCTCGCTTCCTATGGCATGCGAACTAGTGACCCCTCGAATGTGGTGGTTCTTATTGGGCTCGAACCAATGACCTTACGAATGTGAATCGTACGCTCTAGCCAACTGAGCTAAAGAACCACTTTATAATATAGGACTGAGCGTAAATTTCCTAAAAGAGATCATGAAAATTTACGCTACTGCCCTATGTATGCTATAATAGCATAAATGAATGTAGATTTCCAGAAGTTTATTGAAGAAAAAGCCGAAATTGAGGCTTTTTTGGCGGCCCCAGAGGCGTATGCGGATGCTAGTTTCGCGGAGAAGTCGCGTCGTTTGGCGGAAATAAACACAATTTTAGACTTGAAGCGTGAAATCGAGCAGGCTGAGCAAGGTTTGGCGGAGGCGAAGGAGCTAGTAGAAGATCCGGAGCTGGGGGAGCTAGCGAAGGCGGACGTGGAAAATCTGACAGCGAAAATTAGTGAGAAGACGGCTGAGCTAGAGGAAATTCTCTTGCCGCATGATCCGGCAGATGACAAACCGGCGATTATGGAAATTCGCGCGGGGGCGGGCGGTGATGAAGCTTCCCTCTTTGCGGGTGAGCTATATCGGATGTACGTGCGTTATGCGGAGAAGCATCATTTGAAAGTCGAGCTGATGAGCCAGAATGAGAATGAGGCTGGTGGCATGAAAGAGGTTGTGATTCGGGTGAGCGGTGAGAAGCCATATGGGCAGCTAAAATTTGAAGGTGGCGTACACCGAGTGCAGCGAGTGCCAGTGACGGAGAGCCAGGGGCGGATTCATACTTCGACAGCGACAGTGGCGGTATTGCCAGAGGCAAGTGAAGCGGATATCGAGATTAAGCCGGAGGATCTTCGGATTGATATTTATCGCTCGGGTGGTCATGGTGGTCAGGGAGTAAACACGACAGATTCGGCAGTACGGATTACGCATTTGCCGACGGGGATTGTAGTGGCGATGCAGGATGAACGCAGCCAGCAGCAGAATCGCGTAAAAGCGATGACGGTGCTGCGGAGTCGCTTGATTGAAAAGCAGAAGCAAGAAGAAATGAAGGCGGCGAGTGATGCGCGGAAGAGCTTGATTGGATCGGGCGATCGGAGTGAAAAGATTCGGACTTATAATTTCCCGCAGGATCGGATTACCGATCATCGGGTGCATTATTCGCGCTCGAACGTTGGAGCGGCGATGGATGGGGATATTGATGATTTGATTCATGAGCTGACGATGGCGGAGCGGAAGCTGGGGGAATAGTTTAAGAATAAAGGAGGTATAGGGTGGAGAATAATGAAAAAGTAGAGCAGAATAGTAGTGTTTCTGAGCCAGCGCAGAATGTTAGTAAGAATAAAAAAATAAAGAAAAGCGCAGTTGCAATAGCGATGTTGGTAGTGATTGCGATGGGCGGGGTCGGTTTCGGGGTGTATAACTTAGTCGTTAGCTCTTCGCGGATTGCGGAATTGGAAGGGCAAGTAGCGGATAGAGATGAGACGATTGCGAAACTGAAGCAGGAGGGTGATGAAAATGAGCAGCCAGAAACGCCTGCGGAGAATGCAGATGATTTGGCGAAGAATTTGCTGATTAGCAGGCCGGAGCAGTATCTTGGCAATGATAATCAACCATTTATTTATGAATTGCGCAGTGATTTTGGCGAGTTTTTTGTGCATTTGGAGCGGCAAGTGGGTGGACCGGTAGAAGGGCCTGAAGGTGATATTTTAATGCCTACGAAGCTAAGTGGCGAGATAAGACGTACCCAATTCAATAATCTAGAAAGAACTGAGGAGTTTGAGATTACTGGTATTAACGCAAATCAGGTGGCAGACGTATTTGTGGGCGGTTTTGGTAATGGTATGGGCGATGAGACTATGCTTTTCTTGATGGAAGATGGTACGGTGGAGTATATGCCAATTATGAAAGCATATGAAGAGAAGAGCTATCATAGCTACGGTAAAATTCCGGGCGTAGAAAATGTAATTAAGTTTATGCATGGGGATTATTCTCATATTCCTTATGGTCCATATAGAAATGTTTTTGCGCAGCGTGCAGATGGTAAGTTCTATTCTCTGGCGGAGATCCTAGGATCGATTATGGGTGAATAGGGGGGGTATTGGGGTGAGTTTGTGAAATTTGGATATTTTTAAGGTTATTTTAAGAAAATAAGCATAAGAATATTGACTTTTTGAGTGATGTGTGGTATAATGGAGGGATAGGGTACTACTTATGAATATTGAAACTTGGCTAAAACAGGCGAAAAAGCAGATTGATGCGCTGGACGCGGAGCTGATTGCGATGCGAAGTTTCGCGCCGAGGAAGGCGGATCGGAGCTGGCTGGTGGCGCATGCAGAGCAAAAAGTCTCGGATTTGCAACTAGAAAAAGCGGAGAAAATGGTGCAAAGCCGGCATCGAGGAATGCCGCTAGCGTATATTTTGGGCGAGAAGGAATTTTATGGGCGGAAATTCGGGGTGTGTCCAGGAGTGCTAGTTCCCCGCCCGGAGACGGAGGGGCTGATTGAATTGATAAAAGGTCTGAAATTACCGAAGCAGCCGAGTTTTCTAGAGGTTGGCACGGGGAGTGGGTGCATTGCGATTACGCTAGCACTAGAATACCCGCAGAGTTATGTATTAGCGACGGATTTGAGCGTGCGAGCGCTAAAGATTGCTGAGCGTAATGATATAATGCTGGAGGGGCGGGTGGAGCTGGTCGAATCGAACTTATTAAGAGATTTGGAATTTCAGAAGAATCCGGAGCACTTCGATGTGGTGGTAGCGAATTTGCCATACGTGAATAAAGAATGGAAGTGGTTGGATACGAAGAGCCTCGATTATGAGCCGGCGTCGGCATTATACGCGAAGAGTAATAATGGACTCTCGATTTATCAGAGGTTTCTCAAGGAATTGAATCATTATCGGGGGGTGGATGGGCTATGGATGGATTATTTGGTACTGGAGGCAGATCCTTGCCAACATGTGAGTTTGATTAAAATGGCGGAAAAAGCTGGATTTTTCCATCTAAAGACGGAAGGATTTGGCCTGCTGTTTGAGGATATTTGGCGGTATTATTGGGATTGGCGGAGTGAGAAGTATGTGCATAAGAGTGAGGATATATTGAAGGTGGAGAGGAAAACGGGATTCGTAAGCTTTACGGTTGAATGAGATGCGAGATTTGGTATAGAAGAGGGTTGCAGAGGTTTGTATGAGGTTGTTTAAGGCGATTTGAGGGGTGTGAATGAAAAAAGCTTATACTTACCCTACTTTGCATGAAAAATGCCCCCTAGGGCTTCTAAATGGCTCCAGGAGGCAATTTTAGCGATATTCTTAGCTCTTTTTGGGGCTATTGCCGCTATTGGCTTCTTTGTAGCTACCGAGGGTGAGCTTTATGGTTTGCTCTTTGTCATCGCGAAGAATGGTGAGCTGGATGGTGTCGCCGGGCATGTATTCGCCAACGAGCGTAGAGACGGAGCCAGTCTTGCCGACGGGGACGCCATTGATTTTAGTGATAATATCGCCATCTTTCAAGCCGGCGAGGTCGCCAGGGCCGCCTTTGATGACGGAATTTGTAGAAGAATTACTGCTAGAAATATAAGCGCCAGAGGTGACGGGTAGGTCGTAAAGGACTTTCACTTCGGGGGTGATATTGAGGTAGTAGATACCGATGTAGGCGCGATCGACGGAGTCGTTTTCGATAATGTTTTTGAGCATGCCTTTGACGCTAGAGATAGGTATGGCGAAGCCGATACCGTCGGCGTCAGAGCTGGTGGCGGTATTGATGCCGATAACTTCGCCGGCTGCATTGACGAGCGGACCGCCGGAATTGCCAGAATTAATCGCGGCATCGGTCTGGATCATGTCGCTAAGGTTTTCGGCGGAAGAATAATCGCTAGCGTAGGCGGTTAGGGAGCGCCCGGTACCAGAGATGATGCCGTAGGTAATGGTGTTTTGGTATTGGCCGAGAGCGTTGCCGATGGCAATGACGGGCTGGCCGGTAGTGATAGTCTTGGAATCACCGAGGGTGACGGTAGGTAAATTATCTACGTCGTTAATCTTGAGATAAGCAACGTCGTTGAGTGGGTCGGTACCGACGAGGGTGACTTTGTCATAGGTCTCACCGCTATCAAGGACGACTTTGATGGAATTTGCGCCGTCGATAACGTGTTTGTTAGTAAGAATATATCCATCTTTGGTAACGATCATACCGGTGCCGGCTGAGGTAGAAGTGGAAGATTGACCGAAGAAACCGGTGGTTTTTGACTCGGTAATAATGGAGACCACGCCTGGGGTGACCTTAGAGGCGACATCGGCAATGGAGCCTTCGGTGAAATTAGCGGAATTACCATCGTTGCCAAAGTTCCAGGTAATAGATTCGTCTTCGCGAAGCCAATTGATGACAGACAGGGTGAGCCCGGCGCCAGCGGCACAGAAAGACAAGATTAGCAGAGTGATGACCGTAACACGAAAACCGGCATCAGAGTGAGCGGGCTTCTCGGCCTTGAGGGCGGATATATGGTGATGTTTGGTGATTTTAGTTGGTTTATCGACTTTCAGTGTGGAATCTTTGGTTGCTTTGTCGGTGGTAGTTTTGGTAGTTTTTTCTTCTTTTGTCATTTAATGTTATCTCCTATTTGCTACTATTGTAGCAAAGAAAGCTTTAATGAATATTAAATCTTGGTTGACTGAAGCTGACGATCAAAACTACGACGACTACGAGTGTAAAAATAAGTGGCAAAGCGAGCTCGCGGAGATTGAGCTTGCCCTCGTGTTTAGAAATATTATTATAAATTTTGAAATAAGCGAAGCTGAGCACGGTGAGGAGAATGGCGAGCTGGGATACGCAGAGCCCGGTAGTGCTGAAGCTATAAATAATCAGCCAAGCATGTGAGAGCCAGGCGATTTCGGCAAAGAAAAGTCCGCAGACTAGAGAAATAAAAGATGTCTCGTGGTCATCGCTCTGGACGAGGACGTGGTGCGAGGCGGCGTAGCCGATGATAAATTCGGCAATAACGAGAACGATGGAGTCGGTAATGGCGCCAAAAACCGTGGCGGCGGTGGAGCCGACTAAGACGGCGATGAGAGCTTGAGTAATAGCAAAATTCATCGATGAACGCGGTTTGATAAAGATGAGCCAGATTGCGTAGGCAGCCATCAAAACGAAATGCACCGGTAAAAAGGTCGAGCCAGCGGCATAAGCCAGAAGAACGAAGCTGATGCCGACGATGAAATCGACTAGGCTAGAGCGGATATTGACCCACCAATAGCGATGATTGACGGCGAAGACGCGCCATTTGGACACGACGATAAGGACTAAGCCGATGATGTAATTCCCCGTCACAACGGTGGCGCCGATCGAAACTACGGCGAGTAGTAAGTTCAAAATCATATGGATGAGAGAACTTAGCGCGTTGCGACTTTTTCTAATAAAAATGTAATCTGACATGCTTTTATTAATTATAGCACATAATATATGGTGCGGTTTTTTATTTTTGTAAAATCTTATTAAATTATAAAAAATGCGGAAAATGCTCGCACTAATTTATAAATGTGGTACAATGAAGTAATGGAACAAGCGAAACCGAGTTTTTGGAAGAAGCATCCGCTACTAAAGGATTTGTTAAGTTTGGCGGTTTTTGTAGCAGTGGTAGTGCTAGGGACGTTTGTATTGAATGCTTTTGTATATCGTTCATATGATGTAGTGGGAATGAGTATGGAGAATACTTTGCATAATGAGGATCGAATTATCGTGAATCGGTTTGCAGTGAGCTGGCAGCATTTCTTGGGTAATGAGTATGTGCCGAAGCGTGGGCAGATTATCGTGTTTGCGAATGGCGATGCGGATGGTCCGCTGACTTGTAGTGCGCCGACGGGGCAAAAGGATCAATATATTATTAAACGTGTGATTGCTTTTCCGGGAGAGAGGGTGACGGTGAAGGACGGGGTTTTGACGGTTTATAATGATGCCTATCCAGATGGTTTTCATCCGGATGATGAGACGCGGGTGGATGAGAATAATGGTCCGAAGGAGTATTCTTCGGGCGAGGTAGATATGATAGTGCCAGATGGTGAGATTTTTGTGGCAGGGGATAATCGCGAAGGTACGCATTCGTTTGATTCGCGCTCGGGGCTGGGGACGGTGCCGTTTTGTAGGATTATTGGGCCGGCGGTGCTGAGGTTATACCCGTTTGATAAAATTAGAACCTTTTAGGTCTAATTTTATCAAAGAAGAGCCTTTGCCGATAGCGGCCTATTGCGGCGTCTAGAGCTCCAGTGCGCACTCACCGTACGCTTAGTACGGCTCGTTTGCGCGCTTCACTCTATCCTTGCACTAGACCACTCTAGGCAAAGGGTTCGAGTCGGAAAAATATTTCGCGCTGCGTTAGCGAAGGGGTTAAGCCATTCACTGAATGAAAAAGTGGCCGCTCTGGGTGAGCGACCACTTAAGCCAGTTATTCAAGGTAATCGCGGATGGTGTAGGCGCAATTAAAACTTTCTTTGCAAGTGCGTTTATTGGGATAGTTAGAGTACGAACGGATGCCGATTTCAATCGGGGCGTGGTTGTCCGGAGTGTCGTGTGGAATAAAACTGCATTTATAGACTTCACACTTATTTTTCTTGCTGAGCGGAAATTGAATACGACACTGGAATTTAATTGAGGCGCACGGAATGATGAGCTCGACGATAGAACGCCGGTTTTCGGCGAGACTGGGAGTATGAGCGAACCTGAGGACACATTTACTGCGGCTAACAGCGATGCGGTACAATTTCCAGGTGCCGCGGTATTCGGAGAATGGGCGCTGTAAGCCAGAAATTTCGTCGTTGAAGGCACAATTGATGAGTAGGAAGGGGCTGGGTAAAAGATTGCCATAGATTGTATTGACTTCGACGATTTGGTCGAGAGTTTGGACGGTCTGAGCTATCGAGTAGCCTTGCTTGAGATCATACTTGGCGTGGACGAGGAAGGAATCGCGCTGGAGTGTGATGGCGGGTGCGTTGATAAGTTCGGGGCAAATGGTGCTCGGATAGGCGGAATAGATGGTGATTTTGTGCTCGGTTTCAGAGTAACTATACATTGACTGTTTCTCTCCTTGAATTTTTGACTGGAAAATGCGAGGGATGAGACCCCATATTTCCATTATAGCATACTTTTGTGATTTTGTCTAGAGTTTTATTGCTGAAGCTCAAAATAACATAAGAATTTTACAGAAAAGCCGATCTTTGTTGTAAAATTACAATATTTTCAGATAAAAAGAGGCCACCCTAGAAGGTGGCCGGGACTTAGCCGAGATCTTTGATCTTGACTTCAGTGCGAAAGTGAGGTTTGTTATCGGAAAAGGTGTCGATGATACCGGAGAGCTGGATTTCCTGGCATCTGTCGCTGGGGCGGTAGTAAGATGAAAAATGGTAGGTTTCGTGGGTTTTAATACTTGAATTGACGGATTTCGCATGGAATGAGCATTTGAAATTGCCGAAGCCTCTGGGGTAGGCTGTATTGTCGGATGGAGCAGTAATGGTGATGACGGCAATTTGGGGGACGACATAATTTTCCTGGCGATAACAGCCAGCGGGGTATTGGTGCCGGGGCGGGATGAGACTATCGTGTTTGACGAAGTGAAGCTTAATGGCTTGGATGCCAAGATTGATGCGGAAGAGTTTCCATTCGCGGCCGGGATAAACGATATGGTCGGGAAATTTAAGGGCTTGGTCGGTGCAGCCGCAGAAGATCTGCTCGATGGCAGGGAGAGGTTTGGCGCCTTTGGATGAGATTTTGGCGTTGGTAAGGACGTTGGCGGCGATAGCTTCTGTGGTCTCTCCCAGGAAAGACAGAGCATGAATCATGATAGGGCGGGCTTCGCGCAGGGCGGCGGGAGTGTATTTTTTGCTGACGGTACTGAGTGCGATAGTGTGCTTGATATGATCGTGATGGTACATTATTACAAACCTCCTTGATCTATTAAGGTGCAATGCGTTGATTATAGCATGCCTGGAAAGATTTGGCTAGAATGATAAGAGGTGAGAATGGCAATACGGTTTGACATTTTGTGTAAAATTTGCGATAATTAAGCTAATGAGTAGGGATATTTGGAGAGAGTTACCGAAAGGTTTTACAGTGCTGGCGCCGATGGAAGGCGTGACGGATGTGATGTTTCGTCAGGTGATTGCAGTGGCAGGGCGACCAGATCTTTTTTATACGGAATTTACAAATGTATCGAGTTTTGCGTCGGAAAAGGGGCGATTTAATGCGCTGGAAAGATTAGAGATTGCGCCAAGCGATAAGCCGATTATCGCGCAAATCTGGGGTAAAAATCCAGAACATTTCGGAGAACTCGCGGCGGCACTGGAAGGATTGGGATTTGATGGGCTGGATATAAACATGGGCTGTCCGGATCGGCATGTGAACGCAGCGGGTGGTGGAGCGGCGATGATTAAGACGCCGGAGCTTGCGGTAGAATGTATTCGAGAGGCGCAGCAGGCGACGAATTTGCCAGTGTCGGTGAAAACGCGGCTGGGGTATACTTATGTAGAGGAGTTTCGTGAGTGGCTAGAGCTATTATTGCGAGAAAATCTGGCGGCATTAACAGTGCATTTGAGGACGCGTAAAGAAATGAGTAAAGTGCCGGCGCATTATGAGTTGATTCCGGAAATTTGTGAATTAAGAGATCGGATCGCACCAGAGACGAAGTTAGTAATCAATGGCGATATTAAAGATCTAGGACAAGTAAAAACTATGGCGGCGGAATATCCAGAGGTGGATGGATACATGATCGGGCGAGGCGTGTTTGAGAATTCGTATTGTTTTACCGAGCATGAGTCGACGCGAGAGGATTTGATGAGGTTATTAGAGCTACATTTAGAGCTTTTTGAGGCTCAGGATGCGAAGCATTGTGCGATGCAAGCAGAGATGATGCGCGAAAATCCAGAATTTGCCCTGAAAACGGACGGAAAAGTGCGGAGTTTGCCGTATGAGCCGCTGAAACACTTTTTCAAGATTTATGTAAAATCGTTCCCTGGTGCGAGTGAACTTCGGGCGAAGATGATGGAGACGCATAGCCTGGAAGAAGTGCGTGAAGTTTTGAGGAATTTTACGCAGAGTAGCCTTTGCCGATAGCGGCCTATTACTTCGTCTAGGGTTGTAGTGCGCAGTCGCCGTATGTTAAATACGTCTCCTTCGCGCGCTTCGCCCTATCCTTGTACTAGACCACTCTGGGCAAAGGGTTCTAAGATGGGAATTGGTGCAGCTGTAGCCTTTGCGAATAGCACCCTATTACTTCGTTAGGGCTTCCGCTTCGTGCTCTCCGTATTGGTAAGAAATTGGAGAGTGTAAAAGAATTATTAGGGGATGGGGTTGTGACATGAGGAATATTATATTAGAATGTAGATAGTGAGGCTGCGAAGGCCTAGCACTTTCAGAGATTAGACAGAATGCTCGTAGGAGGTATAAAATGGACAGAGAAGAAATTCGGCAGAAAATGAAGGAATTCCAGGAGCTCTGGCAAGAGCTGAGCCACACGAAGAATATGGCGATCAGGGTGGATGTTTGTAATCCGGGCGGTACGGCTTGCGCAGTGAGTATGCGGTATGGTTCTCGCGATGGTGCGGACGCACTAAAATGTGTGATTTGGGCGGAAGATAAGATTGTGTATGATTGAGTCTATCCAACGGTAGTACTGAATAGTGAAAGGAGACGAATTATGTATAGGCATGATAAGTTTGGTCTTAGCCAGATTAGTTATCCTAGGGAGGAGTTGGTGTGTAGCTTGGGGAATTCTCAGTCTAGACCGGCGGATTCTCAGATCCCTCTTGTCATTGAGGAGAGTTCCTACGTGTGTCGGCATATGTTCCCACAGGTATCGCCGGAGGATATTCCGCAGCCGGAAGGTAAAATTTATCGGGGGTGATTTGAGCTTTGTCTAATCTACGAAATGTCCCCCAGCCGAGAGCGGCTGGGGGATTTTAGATGAAGTAGAGTCAGGTTTTGCTGTGGGCTTTGAGGAGTTGCTGGCGGATGTCGATTTCTTTCTGAATATCGCTGATTTCTCCACGGATATCGCTAATTTGGTTCTCAATATCGGCGGTGGCTTTGTCGTATTCGGTGCGGAGGCGATCTCTTTCGGCTACGAGGCCGTCGATGTGAGATCTTTGGGTCTCAAGGCGCTGCTCAAGCT
The DNA here is from genome assembly GCA_964581595.1 of uncultured Candidatus Saccharibacteria bacterium. GTDB lineage: Bacteria > Patescibacteriota > Saccharimonadia > Saccharimonadales > Saccharimonadaceae > Nanosyncoccus. Next base: position 5,612 of record CAZOPB010000008.1, on the reverse strand, counting down.
CGGTGAGAGAATCCTGAATCTGCTGAGCGGAATATCCTGCGAGGTATTGGTGATCGGCGAGCTGTTGTAGGGATTTTCGGCGATCCTTGATTTCTAGGTGGATGGCGTAACTGCCGAGGAGTACAGTAAGCGCAGCGAGTGCTATGGCAATAACAATAAGAAGTGCCGGGTCAGTGCTGTGGTTTTCTACGGTGTAGGCAATAACACAGAATATTGTGAGGAGTATGCATAAGACGAGGATGACGATTGTGCAGCTGTTGTCTTGAGTGAAGTAATCGCGTAGGGTGCGTTCGGAATTAGTCATTTTTCTACTTCCTTTCTACAAAGAACGATAGTTTTGGTGAAGCTACATACTTCTATTATAGCATACTTTGTCTAAAAAGGCAAGCTTTTTTGAAGAAAACGTAGAAAAATGAAAATGTCGGTAAAAGAAAATGGATTATTTTAAGGTTATTTTAAGCTTCATTGCTATTTTTGGCTGATTTATCGCTGTTATCATTACGATAACTAAACATAATTGTTGTGCCGACAAAGGGGTATTTTTCGCGAATTTTGCGTTCGAGGAAACGTTTCCAAGACCAGTGGAGTAAGCCTAAATCATGCCCATGGACGACGAACCAAGGCGGACAGACGTCGGTCTGGACGATGTATTTAGGCTTGGGGCGAGTGTTTTTTAGCCCGGCAGGAGGATGCTCGATGATGGCTTCGCCAAGGATCTTATTTAGTTCGGAAGTTTTGATTTCGAGATGACGAGTAGCGTCGATTTCGAGGGCGAGCTCGAATAGTTTGGTGACGTTTTGACCGGTTTGACTGCTGGTAATTAAGACGGGTGCGTAGGGTAAGAAATTGAAATCTTGCTCAAGTTTATCAAGGATTGCGTCGGTATCATCGACGAGGTCGGCTTTGGTCAAAATGACGACGATTCCCTTGCCGGCTTCGATGATTTGACCGGCGAGAGATTGGTCAAGCTTGGAATGAGGCTCGGTGGCATCGACGAGCAAGGCGCAGATGTCGGATTCTTCGATAGCGGCAAGAGTACGCAAGGCGGAGAATTTTTCGATGCCAACTTCGCGCTTGCCAGGTTTGCGCAGGCCAGCAGTATCGAGAATTTCGAGCGTGCGGCCATGGAAACGAACTTCGACGCGGTTGACGTCGCGGGTGGTACCATGGCGGGAAGAGACTAGGGCTTGCTGTTTTTGACCTAAGGCGTTGAAGAGGCTGGATTTGCCGACGTTTGGCCTTCCTATCAGGGCTAGTTTGAGAACATTCGGCGTTTTGGGCGACCAGTCAACTTTCTCCTGCGAAACACGGAGTTCTTCCGTCCCATCTTCGCTTTGCTCAGATTCTCTGACGTCGCCTCGGAAGAAAACGCTAGCGTTTTCTTCACTCGGACTTCTTGGAGATTCGTCATGGGCGGAAGCCTCCTCTCCCTCGGGCCGTTGCCCTGCGGATGGTTTCTCAGAAGAAAATTGCCTGTTTCCCGAAACGCCGTTTGTTTGTAGCTCTGAGGTAATGGCGTTTTTGAGGTCTTTGATACCCTGCCCGGTGGTGGCGGAGAGGCGGAAAGTCTCGCTGGGCTTGATGCCGAGGCGAAGAAATTCTTCGTCGGGCAAGGAGTCGCCGAGATCGGATTTATTAAGGAGGAGAAAGACGGGCTTGTGAGATTTGAGGGCTTTTTTGGCGATTTGTTTATCTCTGTCATCGGGGTAATGTGAGCTATCGAGAGTGAGCAAAATGAGGTCGGCGCTATCGATGGCGTCGGTGATTTGATCTTGGATACTGGCCTCGAAATCGTCGGTCGGGTCTTTGAGCCCGGCAGTATCGATGAGGAGAAGGCGATCGTCGATGCGAGCCATGACGTTATCACGGGTCGTTCCCTCTTCGCGGGCGACGATGGCGATGTTTTTGTGTGCAAAACGATTAAGCAGGCTGGATTTGCCGGCATTAGTCTGGCCGATAAGTGCGACGATGGGGAGCTTTTTCATGAAATTATTGTATCACAAAATTTGGGCTATATCAAGCATTGACGAAGAAGAAAAGACACCCCGGAGGGCGTCAAGAGTTGGATTTGCAAATTGCGCCGAGAGTATCCTTGCCGAAAATGGCGTTTTGGATTCGATGTTGCCAGCGGATTTTGCGGATGGCGGTATGACAAGCGGCGGCGATATTGGATGAGGTGCAGTTGCGGGCTTTGGCGATGGCGGTGAAAGAGAGGTCGTCGAAATAATGCCGGTAGAAGAAGCTGTATTGGGACCTAGTGATGTGGTCTTTGATGAAATTGAGGTGAGCAACGATTTCGGCTTCGGTCAGGGGATTCATGCGGTCGATGAGACGCGGGCGGGGCTCGTTGATAGGGTGGGAGATGTTGTAATCGGTAGGATTGGGGTTGGTTCCTTGTTCATAAAAATCACATTGGACAGTTATGTCGAAGGGGTTGGTATAGCCAGGGCGGTCATAGTGGAGGCGCGAAGCGATGAAGGTGGAGATGAGATTTGGGTCGTTTTTGATAAGGACCATGGCGACGCGATAGAAATGCAGCTGCAGCTGGCTCGGAGCGTCTTCCTGAAAGGTAGCGTCGAGCTCTTGGCGGAGGCGGGTGATGACGTTTTTGGGCAAGGGTAAGGCATTGAGAAAGCCGAACTGATGTAAGCGTAGGATGTCTTCAAAGAAGATGCCCTGCGCTTCGAGCTGCTCCGTAAAGCGGTGAGTGGTAGGTAAAACGCGATAGGTAGACATAGATAATTCCCCTTTTTCTGAAGTTTGCAAATGATAAAGAACAGAGGTTAAAATTAACCTCCTATCTTTCTATTATAGCACACTTTGCTAATTTTGTCTAGAGTTTTTATGGTTTTTCTTAAAATAAGCTTAAAAATAATGAAAATGCGATGGAAAAATACTAAAACTTGCTTAAAAATGGGTTTGATTTTACTTTATTAAGCATAAAAACTTTTGTTTTTGAAATGAGTGTGATATAATAGCGGTAATGGGCAAAGTTATTATTAATAAAACAGATGCCACCAAAACTGCGAGGAGTGGTAGTCGAGCGACTGAAGTCCGGGCGAATAGCGCGCAACGGGCGCATGTTGATGTGTCAAGGAAGTCTACAGCTGCGGATGGTGTTGGAGTGAAAGTGAGTAGTAATAAGAACAAAAATACGGCGAGTATTGGTACGAGGCGTCCGACGCCGAAGTCGAGGCAGCTTCCATCTGGGGCGGGAGCACAGAAATCAGGTAAGCCGGAAAAAGTCACGGCGGCGGTGATTGCGGTGCGAAAGCCGGTAGCTAAGCCGGTGAAAGCAGGTCGCCCGAAGTCGAACGTGAAGCAATTAGGTGCAGGCGAGATAAAACGCGAGAGAGTGATTGATCCTGAAATAGCTTTGATGGAAAATCGCGCGGCGGCGGCTGAATCGGCGAAAATAGACGTCACTAGAGTAAATCGGATGAATGGCCGGTCGATGTCGGGGATGGTAATAGAAAAAGCGCGGCCGGGTCAGGTGAATGCGAATGGTAAGATTGTACCGAATATCGAGAAGGCTAAGCCGGAGAGTGAACAGTTTACGAAGACAAAGTCGGCGTTGATTGGCGTGGGGGTGGCGCTGGTGGTGGCGGTAATTGGATTTGCTGGGATTGCGCTGTTTGGTGATAAGAAAAATATGTGCACGGTGAACTTCGAATCGAATGGCGGTTCGCAGGTGGAAGGTACAGAGATTGTCTGTGGACGTACGGTGAAGCGCCCGGAAGATCCGACGAAGGAAGGGTTTAGTTTCGAAGGATGGATTTTTGAAGGAGATCCGTTTGATTTTGAGACGGGGATTTATAAGAATGCTACCTTGGTCGCGAAATGGAAAGCTGATGAGGGGACGGAAGTGGTGACAGTGAAATTTGACACTGATGGTGGCTCGAAGATTGATGATGTCGAAGTAGCTAAGGGTAAGAAAATCTCGATTCCGACGGCGCCAACGAAGATGGGCTATGTGTTTGAAGATTGGTATCTCGGCGATGAAGTTTATGATTTTAGCAGGCCAGTAGAAGAAAATATTACTTTGAAGGCAAAGTGGGAGCGCCGAGGCGAATCTGGCAATAATAATACTGCGACGACGAGTAAGCGGGCGACAAGTATTGCAGTGGCAGAGAGTTTGAATCTGAAGGTCGGTGGAAGTCAACAGCTGACGGTGACGGTACTCCCGGCGGCAGCTGAGTATACACTTTCGGCGGTAAGTAGCAATGATGAAGTGGCGAGCTGTACGGTAAATAAGAATGTGATTAGCTGTAATGCGAAGAAAGCGGGCAACGCGACGATACGAGTAAGAGATTCAATTAGTGGGCAGATGGCGCAATTGGTGATTAATGTGACGGATGATCTTCCGGCAGTGGATCCGGGCGAGGAAAAGCCGCCAGTAGTGGATCCAGGAGAAGATCCGAATCCAGTGACGCCGCCAGAGCATACGGAACACGTGGATGCGGATGGTGATGGGAAATGTGATATTGGCGGTGAAGACTACAAGGCGCCAACGCCAGATCCAGATCCGGAGGAGCCGGGTGAGGGGGATAATAATGGTGACGAGGGGGAAGGCGGAACTAATTAGAAGAAAAGTGCGGGTGGGCGCACTTTTTTGCCGGGGGTAGTAAAATAGGGGTTTATTTTTAGATAAAAATATGCTAGAATAAAGGCATGAGATATGGTTCCGTCGTCTAGTGGTCTAGGACGTCTGGTTCTCATCCAGAAAATCGCGGGTTCGACTCCCGCCGGAATCACCAAAAGAATGAAAAGAACTCGTTAGAGTTGTTTTTATTCTTTTGGAGGAATTCTACTGAACTGAACCCGCGAAGCGGGTGCGAAACGCAGGAGTGGCTGTAGGGCAAAAGAGCTTGCTCTTTTGCAACGCTACGACTGCGGAAGACTTTTGCGAAGCAAAAGACGCACTCCCGCCGGAATCACCAGGAATACAAGAAGAAACCCGTGAGGGTTTGTTTTTGTGTGTCCGTGTAAAACTTTTGTTGGTGGTAAGTTAAAAAACAGTCGAAAATGCTTGCGACGGGAAAATGTGTGGTATAATGGATTTGTCGAATGCAAATAAAATCCTAGGTTTCTAGGTACATAATCGATCGTATCATGTGAACGGCACCGTATGGTTGCTCCTCTTTGATACGATCAGGGAGTTGCATTCGACACCTTACGGTGTCGTTTTTGGCTGGATACTTGTGACGCGGTAGATGGCTAAGGACGGTTCCTAAGGATAATATTAAATTCAAAAGGAGGGCTAGCTCAGATGCTGCGCAAAAGAATAAAGAAAAAGAAACCATTAAAACTTTTTACTAAACAAAAGCTTCATAGTAAAAGTACTTATTTCTACACTAAGTGGTTAAATTCTTTAAAGAGCCGCAGTGACAATCTCGCTAACGACTTCCGGTGGAGCTCTCGTCATTGCGAGCAGAACTCTAGCGGGTTCCGTTTGCGCGACGGCGCAAATCCGACCCGCTCCAGCCGAGAAAAGAAGTCTTATAGCAAGATTGCTCACTGTGGTTCGTCCTATATCGTGCCAGTAGCATGCAGTCTAGCTCTCCTTTTGGTCTTAGGTTTTAGCATTAACCCAATTTCTACCCAGAATAATC